>JAXDKI010000585.1:0-7193 GCA_034667245.1 Thermomicrobiales bacterium
CCGTCGGCGCGGCGGGCGGTCGCAAGATCATCCACGCCGTCGCCCAAATCGTCGGCAACGTCATCGACGACGGCATGGGCATCCAGCACGCCATCGCCGCTCCCCGCCTCGACTGCAGCGGGATGTCCGTGCTCGCGAATGCGAGACTCCCGGAGACCCTCATCGCCGGCTTGCGAGAACTCGGCCATCGTGTTGACGTTGCCGAGGAGGGTTTTTTCAGGTATCCATTTTCGACCGCGCTCGGCGTACTCGTCGATCACGAAACCGGGACGCTGCACGGCGGCGTCGATCCATATCAGGTAGCCTTAGCGGTGGGTTACTGATCCAGTGCGGTCGGGGCTCTTTGAGAGTCGAACCTTAGAGAGGTCCTTCGCTGCGCTCAGGATGACCACGGTAATAGTTGGTCATCCTGAGCGCAGCGAAGGACCTCCCTCCGACACTCACCAACGGGACGCGAATTCGGCTTACCGTCGCTAGGACAAAATCCAGAAAAGTGCGCGGCAGGAAGGAAACATGGGTACATGGCTGAGGCTGTCGTTGCGCCCCAGACACTGACTGGGGATCAGCTCTACCAGACGATCGAGGAGGTCGCGGCGGAGCTCTACAAACGCTCGCTGACCGATCTGCCGCCCGACGTCCGGCAGGCGGTCGGCGCCGCCTTCGCGGCCGAAGAGGGGCGGCAGGCGCGGATGATGCTGAAGATCATCCAGCGCGCGGTCGAGACGTCCGACCGGACCCACCTCATCGTCTGCCAGGACACCGGGATCCCGGTCTTCTTCGTCGGCATCGGTACCGAGCTCGCCGTCAATGGCCACCGCCTGATCGAGTCGCTCGGCCGTGGCATCGAGCTGGCGACGAAGCGCCACAACCTGCGGTCGAGTATCGTCCACCCGATCACGCGGGAGAACCGTCAGACGAGCACCGGGCGAGAGATCCCGGTCATTCACCTCGAGTTCCTCGACGGCGCCGACTACCTCGATCTCCAACTCCTGCCCAAGGGATCGGGGTCGGAGAACATGTCCTTCGTCAAGATGCTGACCCCCGCCGACGGTCTGGCCGGGGTCAAGCGCTTCGTGCTCGACTGCGTCGTCCAGGCCGGAGCCAATCCCTGCCCACCGACGATCGTCGGCGTCGGACTCGGCGGCTCGTTCGACAAGTGCGCCGAGCTCGCCAAGCGCGCCATCCGGCGCCCGGTTGGGGAGCCTCATCCCGAACCGGAAATCGCGGCGTTGGAGCGCGAGCTGCTCGAGGCCATCAACATGACCGGAATCGGCCCGCAGGGACTTGGCGGCAAGACGACGGCCCTGGCGGTCCACATCGAGTACGCCTGGACCCACATCACGATGAACCCGGTCGCGGTCAACCTCCAGTGCTGGCGCGGTGAGCGAGCCCGCGCCCAGATCTTCGCCGATGGAACGATCTCCTATGGATATTGACGACGCGCCACGGCGCTTGACCGCGCCGTTCGACGAAGCGACGGTGCGCGAGCTGCGGGCCGGCGACGAGGTCCTGATCGACGGCATCATCTGGGGTATCCGCGACGCGACCCTTATCCGCATCTTCGACCAGGTGCGCCAGCCACCGGCGGACCTCACCGGCGGTGCCCTCCTCCACGTCGCCCCCAGTGTCCGGCCCCGCGAGGACGGCGGCTACGACCCGATCTCGGTCGGCACAACCACCTCGAGCCGGATGGACCGCTATACCCGCGGCTGCCTGGAGCAATTGGGCGCTCGCGCCATCATCGGCAAGGGAGGGCTCAGCGACGATTCGCTGCGACACCTTACCGAGTTCGGCGGCGTCTACCTCACGATCGTCGGCGGCGCGGCGAGTGTCGAGACGGTCCAGGTCGAGGCGATCGAGGCGGTCTACTGGGAAGACCTGATGCCGGAGTGTCTCTGGAAGTTCCGCGTCAAAGACTTCGGCCCGCTCTTCGTGACGATGGACTCGCACGGCGAATCGATGTACCGCGACGTCCGGCGACAAACTAAGCAGAACCTCGACGATGCCTACCGCCACCTCGGTCTGAGCTGAGCCAGTGGGTACGCCCCAAACCGTCCGCGTCACCGTCACCCGGAGCGACTCGTCCGCCCCGGCGACGTTCGAGGTCGCGCGCTTCGAGCCGATGATGGTGCTCGACGCGCTCCTCGCCATCCAGCGGGAACACGAGCCGTCGCTCGGGTTTCGCTACTCCTGCCGCGTCGGCATGTGCGGCACCTGCACCGTGCGGCTCGACGGTCGCCCCGTGCTCGCCTGCCAGACACGCCTCTTGCCGGACCAGGACGGAATCAGACTCGATCCGCTCGCCGGCTTGCCGGTCGTGCGCGACCTGATCGTCGACATGACCCCCTTCTTCGACGAGTGGGCGCGGGTGAAGCCGTACCTCGTTCCCCGGCCGGAGCTCACCGAACCGGCCAAAATTGAACCCGACACCCCTGAGCGCCAGGTCATCGACCCTGCCCTCGACTGCATCACCTGCGGCGCCTGCTACGCCGGCTGCGGGATCGCCGGTTACCAACGCGACTTCCTCGGTCCGGCCGCGCTCAACCGGGCGATGGTCCTGATCGCCGACAGTCGCGACGCCGAGCGAGAAGAACGCCTGCGCGCCGTCACCGGCGCCGACGGCGCCTGGCGCTGCCGCTACATCCACGCCTGCACCGCCGTCTGCCCGAAGGGACTCGACCCGGCGGGTGCCATTCGCCGCCTCCGCCGTTGGCGACTGGAGGGGCAGCGTGACGGCTAACGTCGATGCCGTCGAGACCATCACGACCGATGTCGCCATCATCGGCAGCGGCGGTGCCGGCCTGATGTGCGCCCTGCACGTTGCTGCTGCCGCCCCTGACCTCGAAGTCACGGTCATCAGCAAGGGCGCGGTCGGTCGGTCTGGCTGCACGCGGATGGTCCAGGGCGGGTTCAACGCGGTCCTCGACCCCGGCGACTCGGTCGATCTCCACTTCCGCGACACGCTCAAAGGGGGCGCCTTCCTCAACGATCAGGAGCTCGCCTGGACGCTGGTCAACGACGCGCCGCGCGTCATCCACGAGCTGGAGACCCGCGTCGGCTGCTTCTTCGATCGCCGTCCCGACGGGCGCATCCATCAGAAGGCCTTCGCCGGTCAGTCGTTCGACCGTACCGTCCATCGCGGCGACCTGACCGGGATCGAGATCATGGGCCGCCTCCGCGACCAGATGTTCCGCATCGGCGCCCGCGAATTGGAGGACGTCCGCGCCCTCGACCTCCTCTTCGACCGCCAGGGCGAATTGGCCGGCGTCACCGTCCTCGACGTCCAGACCGGCGCCTTTGCCGTCATCCGGGCACGTGTCGTCGTCGTCGCCACCGGCGGTTCGGCGACGATGTACCGGATCGCGGCCCCGGCGCGCGAGAAGACGGGCGACGGCGTCGCGATGTGCTACCGCGCCGGTCTCGAGCTGCGCGACATGGAGATGCTCCAATTCCACCCGACCGGTCTGCTCGTCGGGTCATCCCGCCTCACCGGAGCCGTCCTGGAAGAGGGACTCCGCGGGGCGGGCGCCTATCTCTACAACGGACTCGGCGAGCGCTTCATGGCGCGCTACGACCCCGAGCGGATGGAGCGCTCGACCCGCGACGTCGTCGCTCGCTCCAGCTACCTGGAGATCATGGCCGGTCGCGGCACCGAAGCCGGTGGCGTCATGATCGACATCTCCCACCTGGGCGCCGCGGAGGTCGAGCGACGGTTCCCCGGGATGGTCCAGCGAACGCGGTTGATCGGACACGATCTCGCCCGCGGGCCGGTACCGGTCTCACCCACGGCGCACTTCCACATGGGCGGCGTCATCATCGATACGGACTGCCGGACCGCCGTTCCCGGACTCCTCGTCGCCGGCGAAGACTCCGGCGGTGTCCACGGCGCGAACCGCTTGGGCGGCAACGGCGTCGCCGAATCGACCGTCTTCGGCGCTCGCGCCGGCGACGTCGCCGCCCGCCTCGCCAAGGAGCGTCAGCACCGCGACCCCGAAGCGGCCCAGATCGCGGCCTCGATCGCGCGTGCCTGTGAGCCATTGCAGCGGGAACGCGGTCCTAGTCCGTTCGCCGTGACGACCGCCCTCAAGGATGCAATGTGGGAGGACTGCGGTCTGGTGCGCGACCGGCAGGGACTGACGCGGGTGCGAGAGAGAATCGACGAACTGACGGACCAGGCCGACCGCATCGCCGTTCCCGGCCCGCCGCGGGTCAACTACGCCTGGCAGGAAGCGCTCGACGTCCGTAACCAACTGACCGTGGCGCGGACGATCGTCGTCGCGGCGCTCGCACGCGAGGAGTCCCGCGGCGCCCACTTTCGTGCCGATTTCCCCGAGCCAGACGACGCGCAGTGGCTGCGCGCGATCGTCGTCCGACGTGGTGCGGACGGACAGCCGGAACTCGACATGCGACCGGTTGCGCTCTCGCGGTTACAACCCGAAGGCGCCGTACCAGCAGGAGTGCGGTGATGACCGGCGCTCAAGCACTCTTCCTCATCGGCTTCACGCTGGTCCTGGTCGCAGTGCTCGGCTTCGCGGCGGTCGTCGTCCTCGATGCCTCCCGCACCGGGTCCGCCTCGTATCTGACCAGGGATTTCTTCCGCCGCCTCCAGCGCTCCTCCGCCGACCGTGCCGAGCTCGACCGTTGGGCCTTCTACGCCCACCGCGTCACCGGCTTCGCCGTCTTCGCCTTCCTCCTCCTCCACGTCGTCGACGTCAGCCTCTACTCCATCTCCCGCGACCGCTACGACGACGTCCACGAGCTCTACGGGTCGCTCGCTTTACGGCTTTTCGAGTGCGGCCTCCTCTTCGCGATCCTCTTCCACACCTTCAACGGCCTCCGCCTCCTGGGCATCGACCTCGCGAATCTCGGCGTAGCCGCCTCCCGGCGCCTGCTTGCCCTTGCAGTTGCGCTGACGATTCTCGGTGGTGTGGCAGGGAGCATCGTGATCCTCAAGCCAGCAATCACATGAGCAGACGGCTACAGCAGACGCGGACCGGGCGATGAGCAACGTCCTAGGCGAGACGCCGATCGCCGACGCCACCGCGCGAACGGTGCGATCGGGCTACCGCACCGCACAGCCCCGCCAGACCCGAGACAAGGCCCGGCTCTGGTCGTTCGTCCTGGTGCGGCTGACCGGTTTGGTCTTGACGATCCTCGTCCTGGGTCACTTCGGGCTCACCCACATCGTCAACGACGTGGCGGAGACCGACTCCGCCTTCGTCGCGCGCCGCTGGAGCTCCGCCCTGTGGGTAACCTGGGACTGGTTGATGCTCGCCACCGCGATCACGCACGGCGCCGCCGGTGTCTGGATCGCCATCGACGACTACACCCCGAATGCCGCCAGCCGGAGCCGACGGCGACAGGTCCTCATCGGCCTAAGTGCCGTCGCCCTCGCGCTCGGGACGGTGACGCTGGTGATCGCGACGACGTGATGCTGTCCAATGCAGGCCGCGTCGGCGGGGTGGCGTTGGCATCCTGAACAACCACAAGGAAGGTGGAGGGAAATGGGGGAGAAACAGCGCGTTCTGGTCACCGGGGCGTCGGGCGTGATCGGCAAGGCGGTCAGGGACCACATGTCGGACCGCTACGAGCTCCACGCGCTTACGCACCGCCCGGCCGAGTTTCCCAGCCACGTCGCGGACGTCGCCGACCTGGACGCGATCCAGCCGGCATTCGAGGGGATGGACGCCGTCGTTCACCTCGCGGCATCGGCATCGGTCGCGACGCCCTGGGAGGACATCCTCCACAACAACCTGATCGGCACCTACAACGTCTTCGAGGCGAGCCGCCGCGCGGGTCTCAAGACCGTCATCTTCGCCTCCTCCAACCACACCATCGGCATGTACGAGACGGACGGCGCCCCCGCCATCTATGCCCTCGACGACCCCCGCCTCTACGACCACACCGCCGAGCTCCGCCCCGACTCCCTCTACGGCGTCTCCAAGGTCTACGGCGAGGCCCTCGGCCGCTACTACCACGAGCTCCACGGCCTCCGCGTCTACAACCTCCGCATCGGCTCCGTCCGCGCCGACGACGACCCACGCAGCCCTTCCGTCTCCGACGGCTCCTTCTGGCTCGACCTCACCCCGGAGCAAAAATACGACCGCCTGCGCGCCACCTGGCTCAGCCAGCGCGACTGCGCCGACCTCATCGCCGCCTGCCTCGACGCAGACGACGTGGGCTGGGCGGTGGTCTACGGGATTTCCGACAATCCGCGCCAGTTCTGGGATCTGTCTCACGCGCGCGAGGTGCTGGGATGGACGCCGAAGGACGGGGCACCGGAATAGTTGGTCTTGCTTGACCTCGCCTCAAGCGTGCGATCCTGATCCGCGCTGGCTGCGTCGCCCGGTCGGATTTCTCGTTTTCGCCAATCCTGTGACCGATCCTTCCCCGACCTCGCCTGCCACACGTCCGCATTTCACGTTCATGGACGCCGGCTTTGCTCTTCGATGGCGCGGTGTTTGCAGGGCGGTCGGCACCGGCGGGAATCGTGCCGCTGGCGAGACCTGACGCAGGCGTGCATGAGGGGGAAATTGAGCTATGACGACGGTCGCGGTCACGCAGGACGACGACATCGGGCGAGCGATCGATCAGGCGCTTCGGCACGTCGACCTGGAGCCGTTAGTGCGCGGCAAGGTCGTCGCCGTGAAGCCAAACGAGACGTGGGCCTCGGCCGACGACACCACAGGCGTGACCCAGCCGGATACCCTCCGGGCGGTGCTGCGAGCCGTCAAGCGGTTTGAGCCGCGCGAGCTCGTCGTCAGCGGTGGTGCCGGGGCGGCCGAGACGGACGAGGTGTTTCAGTTCGCTGGGCTGATGGATGTCGTCGTCGCGGAAGGCGCGACTTACGTTGACCACAACCGACCGCCGTTCGTCGAGGTCGCCCTCGACTATGCCCCGGAGCGGGACGTGGCCGGGCCGCAGACGGCGGTCATGGTCAACCCTCGTGTGCTGGAGTACGAGACGCTGATCGCCGTCAACCAGCTCAAGCTCCACTCGACGGCGACGGTGACGATGGCACTCAAGAACATCGCCATGTCGTTCCCCGCCGCCGACTACTACGGGCACCCGCGCTCGCGACAGAATCACGAGCATTGCTTCTTCGACGACATGCACTCGTTCATCGCCGCCATGGCCAAGCGCTTCCCGATCGACCTGGCGATCACGGTCGGGCATCCCGCGATGATCGGGAC
>JAXDKI010000586.1:0-20357 GCA_034667245.1 Thermomicrobiales bacterium
CATTGTACAGAGACGGCAGGATGCGGTCGATTGGGAGGATTGTCAATCGTCGGCGGACTGGGCAGGTCTTGGCAACCTATCCCGTTCGTTTCGTGGATGACCCCCGGTGGCAGGATAGACAGCGACAAAGGCTGCAGATGGGAATGTCCACGACAACTCGTTTGGTCACGGCGTAAGAACTTGCGGCCATGGGCGAAGACGCGCCCTTCGAGTTGATCCGCGGGGAGTTGCGGAGGGTGTCGCAGACCAAGGGCTGGCACGGACTGGTATCGGGACGTTTTGCGAAGGAGTTCGGCCTTTACTCCGTCACTATCCTGCCCGGTGAAGTGTTCACCGCCGAGCACGATCCTGATACCGTTGTCGCCCCCGATGTGTTCTTCATCGGAAAGGATCGAGTTCCGTCGCAAACGGAATTGGAGGCTGACTACGTACGCGTACCGCCCGACGCGGTCGTCGAAGTGCTCTCGCCGTCAAACACGAGTGCCGAGATCGAGGAGAAGGTCCTCATCTATCTCCGTGCAAGCGTGCGCCTCGTACTGGTGGCGAATCCTTCACACAAGACGATCTCCGTGCGCACGCCTGGCGGTTCGGAGCGCAACCTCGGTATTGGGGGGGGCGATGCGCTCCCCGGCTTCCTCGTTCCGGTCGCGAGGTTATTCCCAGAGTAGCTATTCTTCGGGCTCGGTGTTGTCCGGGATCGGTTCGGTGTCGAGGGCGCCGAAACCGGTGTCGCCGTAACCGCCGGTGACGCCGGGGTCGGTGTCTGAGCCGAGTCCGCCGGTTTCGACGGGTTCGATCTCTCGTCCGGTGACGACGGCGACGATCCCATCGAGGGTCCGCCAGACCGCACCTTCGCTCTCCTGAGTCTGCTGTGCGATCTCCCAAACCGGGGTTCCGCTTGCCGCTAGCGTCGCGATCTTCCGCTCGACGGGCGGCAGTGAATGGATGTACGCCTGCGCTCCGCTCAGGAGTCGAACGATTTCCTCGGTGCCACGCGACGGCGGTTGGTGCTCCTGATCGTCCATCTCTCACCCTCCTGCTCGCCGCACTGATGCAACCCGCGCGCCAACCTGCGGAACGATCGCACAGACGCCCTAAACGCGTCGCGGCGGCACCGGGGTTGGCGCCGCCGCGTTGCGGGTACGAAATGGATGGGGAAGGGGCCGCTACCGCGGGCCGAAGCGCTCGTTGCCGACCCCGGCCGGGCTGCCCGATCCGTTGCGGCCACCGCCGACGGCACTGTCGTCGATCGAGAGCCAACCCCGCTTGAGGGCGGTGACGACCGCCTGCGTGCGGTCGTTGACCGCCAACTTGCGGAGGATCGAGGTGACGTGGTTTTTCACCGTCTGGGCGCTGATGCCGAGGGCGTAGCCGATCTCGGCGTTGGTCAGGCCGTCGCTCACCTTCTTCAGGATCTCCAGCTCGCGGTCGGTCAGCGGGGCGAAAGCACTGGTCGGCGCCAGGTCGCTGACGGTCGCCGAGCGGAACTGTTCGAGGACGCGGGCGGCGACGTAGGGCTTGTCGAGGAGTTGCTCGTTGATGACGTACTCCCCAGTCGCCGAGCGCCGGATCAGGACGACCAGCTTCTGCTCGTCGATGTCCTGGCCACAGTACGCCGAGGCCCCCGCCCGGATGGCGGCGAATAGCTCATCGTCGGTCTCCTGGGCGGCCATCACGATCGTGGCGATGGAGGGGTAGCGGCGGCGGAACTCGGTGGCGGCGGCGAGGCCGGGCGCGTCGGCCAGCGTGGTACCGACGAGGAGCACGTCCGGCAGATGCTCGTCGGCCAGCCGGTACCCCTCATCGGCGCTTGCGGCGTTGCCGACGACCTGCATCCCCTGCTCGGCGCCCAGGCAGCCGGCCAGTCCGCGTCGGAAGAGCGGCTCGCGCTCGACGATTAGGACGCGGATCGTGTCGCTCATCGGTTGAGAATCCTTTCCTTGCTCCGGAGCCATCCCATCCAACCCCGACCGAGTAACCCGGTCCAATCTGACCATGACTGCTGGAATGACAAAGGACCGACGCCGGCGGGAAGGCCGCCATCGGAACTCGGCACGGACCGTAGGACGACGCTGCCAGGAGACTTTGTCAGCGGGATGTGGCCGCGATCGTCGACGGTGTTCCGACCAACCTCAGTGTACGGCGATTGGCATACCGCCTCAACCGGACAAAAGTCATGTGTCCTAGGAGGACCAGTCTGGGTCGGGCGGGGGGACCTGCGGTTTCAGAGGTATGAGGCTCCTACGTAATCCGCCATCGTATAAAATCCTGACGGCTTTCCGACCAGATAATCGGCTGCCCGAATGGCGCCATGGGCGAATGTTCGCCGACTCAGCGCCCGATGGGCGATACGGATCTCCTCCCCCTCGTCAGCTAGGAGGATCGTGTGTTCTCCACTACTGCCCCCGCCCCGAACGGCATGGATGCCGAGTTCACCGGCTCGCCGGGGGGCAATTCCCTGCCGACCATACACAGCCCGGTGGCCGAGGTCGGCGTGGAGCGCGGCGGCGATCGATTCGGCCAGCGCGAGGGCCGTCCCGGACGGTGCATCCGCCTTGTGACGGTGGTGCGTTTCGACGATCTCGATGTCGTAGCCTTCGAGGGCCCGCACCAGGGACGGGAGGATGGCCAGGATGGCGTTGATCCCGAGACTCATGTTCCGCGCGTAGAAGAGCGGAATCGACTGCGCCGCCTGCCGCAACCCGTCCAGTTGCTCGCCCGAGAGACCGGTGACACCGCTCACGAATGGTCGGCCTGCGCTCGCGCACGCACGAGCATGCGAGACCGTCGCCGCGGGCGAGGTGAAATCGATCAGGACGTCGATCTCCGGCAGCAAGTCGGCGACGGATTCGACGACGCGGACCTGAGGCGCCAGGGCGGACCGGACGGCAGATGCCGTCTCGGTCCGCTGCACACCGCCGACCAGCACAAACGCTGAATCGGCCTGGGCCACTGCCGCAATCTCCCGCCCCATTCGGCCGCCAATGCCACCAATGCCGATGCGCAATGCCAACGTCGGCCTCCCGACCTGTAAAGGCGGACCGCCGTGTCCGCCCTGTTTGAATGCCGCGTATGACGAGGGCGGACGTCTCCCAGCGGGCATCCGATCCGCCCCGACAGCACGTTCTGCGTTAATCTGCCGCTGTTGCCATCAATTGCGAGAAGCCCCAAAGCTGCAAGGCGGCTTCGAGTTGGAGCCGATTCGTCTCGGCCATCGCCGTCAGGGGCAGCCGGAGCTCGCCGGAGCAAAGCCCGAGGATCCCGGCGGCCGTCTTGACGGCGGTTGGGTTGTTCTCGATGAACATCGCCCGGCAGAGATCGAATAGGCGCTGGTGGGTCGTGCGCGCCGCCGCGAAGTCGCCACGGAGGCAGGCACCGGTCAGGGAGGCGACTGCATCCGGGACGATGTTCGAGACGACGGAGACGACACCGTGACCGCCGACGCTCATGATCGGCAGGGTGAGTGAGTCGTCGCCGGACAAGACGGCGAAGTCGGGCCGCGCCTCGATGGCGATCTGGCTGACCTGATCGAGATTGCCGCTCGCCTCCTTGATCCCGGCGATCGACGGGATGGTCGCCAGGCGGAGCACCGTCTCCGGGGTCATGTTCACGCCGGTCCGGCCGGGCACGTTGTAGAGGACGAGCGGGAGATCGGTCGCCTCGGCGATCGCCGCGTAGTGGCGGTACATCCCCTCCTGGGTCGGCTTGTTGTAGTAGGGGACGACGACCAGGGCACCGGCCGCACCCGCGGCACGGGCGTAGCGGGTGTGCTCGATCGTGGCGCGGGTGTTGTTCGTGCCGGTGCCGGCGATGACCGGCACCCGACCGGCAGTCTGGTCGACCACAATCTCGATGACGCGGTCGTGCTCGAAGTCGGTCATCGTCACCGACTCGCCGGTGGTGCCGCAGGGGATCAGGCCATCAATCCCCCCACGGATCTGAAACTCGACCACATTCCTGAGTGCCGGCTCGTCGATCTCGCCGCTGCGGAACGGGGTAATCAGCGCCGTAAATGCGCCGGTGAATCGGGGAGTCGTTGGGGTTGTGTACGCGGCCATGTTCGTCTCCTTCTGGGTGGGGGTTCACCGAATCGGATGCCAAGCGTTGAGAAACCGTCGAGGCGACGGGTGCGGCGATTGGGCGCCTCCGGGCATAGAGCCGGGGCGCCTAGCGCTTGGATGGTCCTAGGGGTAAAGAAGGAGATGCGATTGAGACGAGGTGCGAGGTGCGGTACATGGTCACCCTCCGCTGGCTCGACGCTCCGAGTTCGTCGCTCAGAGCCCGTTGCCGGCAATGCGGAACGTGACACCTCTTTCGGCGGCGACGGACACAAAAAAAACCGCCGCCCCGACTGGGGACGAGCGGTGTCTTGCCCGTGGTACCACCCCACTTCGCCGCCGCGCGAACGCGACGACGCCCTTTGCCCGCACGGCGCGATCGATCGCGCGATACGGTGACCCTATAACGGGGGTCCCTTCCGTCGCCGCCTACTGGGTGATGCCTACCGGCTCACCGTTCGGGGCGCGGCTCCGAGGTCTTTTTCGCCAGCCATTCCGGTCCCGCTTCGCAGCGACCGCGGTTCTCTGATCCGTTCCGGCCGGGTACTCGTCCTCATCATCGCCGTTTGCACCTGAGTTGTCGTGTAAGAACCTATCATCGCAAAGCCCTCGTGTCAATACGTGAACAAACGTTCTTCGCTTGACAGGTGGCGCAGGCGGTCATACGGTGCCGCCTCGATTCGCGAGATTGCGATCAAGACGGAAGCGAGGACCGGAGCGTGGAGATTGGGTTCGCCTCGTTAGTCGGCGTCGAGCCAATGCCGTTCGAGGAGTTGGTCCGGCGCGCAAGCGAACAGGGCTTGCGGGCGATCGAGGTCAATTCGGGTCCCGGCTATGCCCCCATCGACGGTGCCCCATTTGGCGGCCACCTCGATCTCGCCGCGATCGTCCGCGACGGCCCTGACGCGGTCCGGAGAATCCTCGACCGATATGATGTCCGCATCGCCTCGATCGCCCCGATGCTCAACCTGCTCACGGCGGACCTCGCCCTGCGTGCGGAACGCATCGCGTACATGCGATTGGCGATCGACGCCTGCGCCGTGCTCGGCGTCGGCACCCTGGTCACCTTCGCCGGCTCCTCGTTCGGCATGCACTTCTACGGCATGCCCGGTCTCGGGGACGACCACCCGACGAACCGCTCCGGGGACAACCTTCGTATCTTCAAAGAGGTCTACGGGCCACTCGCGGACTACGCCGAAGACCGCGGCGTCCGTATCGCCTTTGAGACGGCAGGCCGGGGCGGGCCCGAAGGGAACGTCGCGCACAGTCCCGAGCTCTGGGACAGGATGTTCGACGCCGTCCCATCTCCGGCGGTCGGGCTCAGCTTCGACCCATCCCACCTCGTCTGGCTCCACATCCCCAACCCACCGGACGTCATCCGCGCCTACGGGTCGCGGATCTACCACTTTGACGGCAAAGACTGCGAGATCCTGCACGCCCGCCTCTGGCGGCAGGGTATCCTCGGCGGCGCCTGGTGGCGCTACCGCCTGCCCGGTCTCGGCGTCCTCGACTGGCCGGCTATCTTCTCGGCGCTCCGCGACGTCGGCTACGACGACGTCATCGCCATCGAAAACGAAGATCCCCTCTGCCCCGGCTTCGACGGCGTCGTCTGGGCAGCAGACTACCTGCGCCGGTGTCTGTTACCCCCGGGGTGACAAGTGCCAAGTAGCAAGTGGCACGTGACTGACAACTGGCGACTGGCGACTGGCAACTGACAACGACGAGGAACGCTGATGAGCAACGTACGAGTCGGACTGGTCGGCTGCGGCAAGATCGCACAGACGCATGCGGCGGCGCTCAACGCGCTCGACGAGGCGGATTTCGTCGCGGTTTGCGACGTCGATGAGGGGCGCGCCCGTGCTTTTGCCTCCCAACACGGCGTCCCCAAGGTCTACAGCGACGTGGGCGAATTGCTGCGGAACGGCGGTGTAGACGCCGTCATCGTCTGCACGCCCCACCCGCTCCATGCACCGGTCGTCATCGCGGCGGCCGAGACCGGCGTGCATGTCCTGTGTGAGAAACCGATCTCCGACAAGCTGTCAGAAGCCTATCGGATGGTCGAGGCCGCGGATCGGGCGGGTATCAAGTTCAGTGCTGTCTTCCAACGGCGGTGGTGGCCCGCCTGTCAACGCGTCCGGGAAGCGATCGACAGCGGTCGGCTCGGGCAGTTGACGCTCGGCGAGTGCGTCTCGAAACTCTGGCGTTCCGCCGACTACTTCGCGTCGGACCCGTGGCGCGGCAAGTGGGCGACCGAAGGCGGCGGTGCCTTGATGAATCAGGCGGTGCACACGGTCGACATGTTCCAGTGGTTTATGGGACCGGCGGTCGAGGTCGTCGGCCGCTACGCAACGCTGATCCACGGCGACTACATCGACGTCGAAGATACGGCAGTGGCGACGGTCGTCTTTGCCAACGGAGCGCTCGGAACGATTCTCGCCGCGACGACGATCAAGCCCGACTTCGGTTTCCGCGTCACCGTCCACGGTGCAACGGGGGCGACGCTCAGCGTTTGGGAAAACCCGGAGGGTCAACAGGGCGTCAACGACGTCTGGACGCTGCCGGGCGAGGAAGAGCGCCGCGCCGGATGGGAGCATGAGGATCGGGGCAAGCCGGGGTTCCCCCTCTTTCACCAGATGCAGATCCAGGATTTCCTGCAAGCGGTGCGAGACGATCGCCCGCCGACGGTCGCCGGCGCGGAGGGGATCAAGTCTCTGGAGATCATCCAGGCGATCTATGAGTCGTCTCGCACCGGCAATCCAATCCGCCTGCCGATGTCGCCTGCCTGAAGCTCAGCAGTCTGCAAGACGGGAAACGGGGAGCGACCTGCCATATACCGCTCCCTCTCCGTCGCTCGAAACGTCGCCAATGCGGTATCAACAGCCGGTAGCCATCGGAGTTGCCTCGCTGCCGAGCAGATAGGCCGGGATCGGCACCTCGGAGACGGTGAACGGCAGCTGCGGCGAGCCCTGGTTGGCGAACTGGGAGTTGACGACGAGGAGGCAGCCGTCCACCTTCGCCGCGGTCGTCGGCGACGAGAACGAGGGATCGGTGAAGTCGCCGCGGATCGTGCCCGAGGTCAAATCCGCGTCGAGTGCGACGACCGACAGTTTGCCCTCATGGACGACGTAGAGGACGGTCCCGTCCAGCACCATGCCGTCGCCACCGGTCAGGGTCGCCCCGCCGAGATCGACCTCCTCGACCGCTTTCGAGGAGATCTCGATCCGGTAGAGCTTGCCGGTATTGGTCTGGACAACGAGGAGGTATGCCCCGTCGTCGCTGGCAACGATCCCGTTCAGGTTGAACCCTTCCTGATACTGGAGCGGCGTACCGGTGAAGTCGAGGAAGGGTTCGAGAGTCCCCCCAGCCGTCGGCGTGGCCGTCCCGTCGATCGCCGGCAGGCGGTAGAGAACGGGGACGAAGGAGTCGGTGATATAGGCGTCGCCGGAGCTCGTGACGGCAACGTCGTTGAGGAACTGATCGCCGGTGTGACCGGTCGTGGCCTTGGTCACCAGCTGCCCGCTCGCGGTGTCGTAGGCGAAAACTAGCCCGGTCGACCCTCCTACCACCACCAGACGCCCCTGATCGTCGATCTTCATGCCGACCGCCATCGCGCGCCCGTCGGCGCCGCCGGGCGAGAAGACCTCGACGTTCCCGGTCGTCAGGTTGCCCCGGAAGAGAGTGCCATCCGCCGTCGCGCCGACGTAGAACTCGTCGCTTCCCTCTCGGTAGGCGACGCCCTCGGGATAAACATTCTCGCCAGGGAGCGCAAAGATGCGTGCCCCGGATGCGGTGGCTTCGGGCGTCGCCTGCGCTCGTGCCGACAGCGGCATCCCGCCGACGACAGACACCAACGCCAAGACGAGCAGCGTGCGGACACCGAGACGTGCCATTCGGCTCCCTCCTTCGACGGCACCACAACGAACCCGAATGCGAACTCCTCTCCTTTCCTACGCAAGAGGAAGGCCCTCGGAGGAGCTTGGTTTATCAGGTCTGTAGCGAGCACGACCAAAGGGGTAGGGTTGCAGGCTCGCACTGTCCCCCCGGCACACGGAGGATCGAGGACTGCGCCTGGATGTAGCAGCGCGTGGCATCAGGCGGAGAGAGAACCCCGGCAAGCTCGGAATGACCATGGATGCGCCGCAGCGCGTCCCTATCAGGCCTCGGCAGCCGGCTTCTTCGTGATGCGCCGACGGCGGGTCGTGGCCGGAGTTGATTCGTTGGCAACTTCGGCCGGAATTGATGCGACCGCCTCTAACGGCTCGGCCTCCATGGCAGTCACGCGAGTCTTCCGTCGCTTGGCCGGCGAAGCAGATTCCTCGGGCTCCGCCTGCGCCGTCGCGGCCTTGGCAGTTCGCCGGCGCTTCGGCTTGCTCGGCGTCTCGACGAGCACAGAATGATCGGCTCCCGCTGGAGCCTCATCGCTTGCAGCTTCCGGAGTGGCGGGCGCCTCGATCGGGGCGAAGCCGAGTTTCAGCGATTGCTCGACGATGCCGCGGCGGAGGAGTCGCTCGGCTTCCTGGAGGGTAAGGCGGAGCGGACGATGGGGGGTGACGTCTGCCAGCATTTCGCGGACCTGGCGCATCAGATCGATCGTCTTATTGAACGTCAGGACGAGGTCGCCCTCGGAGAGCTCGATCACCTCCCCGATTTCGACCATCGTCGAACCGAGACACCAGGCGCGCGCCGCGCCATAGAAGGTCGCGTTGTGCCCCTCGGAGATGTAGAGACCGTTGTCCCGCTCCTCGCCGAGAATCACGTGCTCCAGGTCCTCCAACCGCCGGCGGAGGAGGACAAGCTGGTCGGGGAGCGTGAAGTGGTTCTGGTAACGGAAGTCGCGGTCGAAGCTAAACCAGGAGAAGACCTCGGCCAGGTCCTCCGGCGCCAACCGGTCGAGCAGCCCGCGGTCGACCATCTCGCAGAGGATCAGCCCATCGTTGTCGAAGACGTCGGCCAACATGTCGGCCTTGGGGGTCGGGTAGCCGCGGTAGAGATAGCCGAAGCGGTTGAGGATCTCCCGGATACCGCGGATGACACCACGGATCCGCGCCTCCTCCGCCTCCGCCTCGCGATGGAGCACCTCCTCCAGCGCCCGCCGCTCCTTTTCGAGCCGGTCGATCCGCTGCAGGTAGTCGCGGTGCTCCTTGCGGCGGGGGCAGAGGTGGCAGGGATGCTCTTGACGCACCCGATGTAGTTCATTGACCTGGGCGCGGGCGTCGGCAGCGTCCGCTTTCAGACTTACCAACTCGCCGGAAACGCGGTTCTGCTCCCGTGAACGGTGCTCTTCCGCCATCGCGTCGAGGTCGGGCAGGTCCAGACGGTCGACGCGGGTCCAGACGCGCGCCAGCTCCTCTTCGGGCACGAGCGCCGTCGCGTCCTCGACCGGGTCCGACGGCTCGATCAGTGCCTCCGGCACCTTGACTGTCTTGCCATCGGTCAGGTAGTCGATCTGCCGGTACTCGTTGACCGATTTGATCAACCGGCCGAAGAGGAACAGTCCGACGCCTCCCCGTCCCTTGCCGACGTAGACGCCCCAGCCGAACTCGCGATGATGGGCGACGAGACCGATCGGCGCGTAGCGGAAGGCCCGTCGTAGCGCCTGCCGGCCGGGTTCCGGCCAGGGCGGCGAGATCGCGGCGCGCTGGACTTCGGCGAGCTCCGCCTTGATCCGGCGCTCCTTTTGCTGCGCCGTCGTCAGCGTGCCGTTGATGTTGCGGTAGTCCTCCAGCAGCTCGTCGCCGGCGTCGAGACCGATCAGGCAGCCCTTCGGCACCCCGGCGATGTCGCCGCCAATCTCGATGATGTCGTCTTCGAGCTGTCGGATGCGCTGGCTCGTCTGGAACTGGGCCAGACTCTGTTGCAGCATCGACCGCACGCGCTCGCCGTGGGGTGGATCCCAGAGGTTGAGGACCGTGTTGTAACGGACGGCGAACGCCGATCGGACCGGTTCCAGCGGTCCGGTCGCGATCTCCAGCATGTCGCGGAAGGCAATCCACGGCGAGTACGGGACGATGACGTGGCCGAAGGCGTCCATTCCGCGGCGCCCGGCGCGACCCGCCATCTGCTGGAACTCGTTCGGGATCAGGACCCGCCGCCGCCGGCCGTCCCACTTGCTCATCCGCCCGATCACGACCGAGCGCGCCGGCATGTTGACGCCGAGCGCGAGGGTGTCGGTGGCGAAGACGACCTCCATCAGACCGCGACCGAACAAGACCTCGACGAGCTGCTTCAGCACCGGCAGCAACCCGGCGTGGTGGAAGCCGATCCCCTTCCGGGCGAGATCCGTGATCAGCCGGACCTGCTCCAGTTCCCGATCCTCAGGGCGGAGCGCGTTCATGTAGGTGTCGATCGTCGCTTCGATCATCTTCAACTGGAGCGGCTTGACGAGATGCGGGCGCATCACCGCCAGCCGCTCGGCGAAGGTCTGGCAGTCGTTGCGGCTGAAGAGGAAGTAGATCGCCGGCAGCATGTCCCTGGAGGCGAGCGCGTCGATGATCTCGCGCGGCTGCGGCTCGTCCATGCCGGGGTCGTCGTACTCGGAGAGACGACGACTACCGCCACCCCCACGGCCGTTTTGCCGCCGTGCCTCGCCCCCGGTGTGCGGGAAATCGCGGATCAGCTTGCCGTTGTGATCGACGACTTGATGGAGCTTGCCGTCGACGAAGTAGTAGAGCGAGAGCGGGACCGCCCGCTCGGTGTGGGTGATGAGACGGATCGGACGGTGAGTGCGGCTGATCCAGGAGGCGATCTCGTCGGCGTTGGAGACGGTCGCGGAGAGGCAGATCAGCTGGACGTGCTCCGGACAGAGGATGATCGACTCTTCCCAGGTCGTGCCCCGCTCCTGGTCCGCCAGGTAGTGGATCTCGTCGAAGATGACGCAGTCGACCTCGTCCAGGTCCCACGGCGTCTGGAGGAGCATGTTCCGTAGGACCTCGGTCGTCATCACAACGATCCGCGCGTCGCGGTTCTCCGACACATCCCCTGTCAGTAACCCAACCTCATCGCCGTAAAGGGCACGGAGGTCGCGGAATTTCTGGTTCGAGAGGGCTTTGATCGGCGTGGTGTAGAGCACCCGCCCCGTGCGCCTAAGCGCCTCGTAGATCCCATATTCCGCTATCACCGTTTTGCCGGTTCCAGTTGGCGCCGCAACCATCACGGAGTCGCCGTGGATCAGCGTCCGGATCGCCTCGCGTTGGAACTCGTCGAGCGGGAAGGGGTAGAGGACGGCGAACTGATCGATTTGCGCTTCGACGGCGGGGTCACGGGCATAGGCGAGACTCGCCCGAGCCGTGACAGTCGTGGGCGATGCGCCGGTAGCGAGAGGATGAGTCTCGGGGCTCTGCTCAAGGACCCCGACTGGCGAGTCCGCGCCGTTGCTGGTGGTGATGTCTGGCGAGTTCGCCGAAGTTCGTTTGCGCGCCAACGCTGGTAGAGGCCCTCTGCCGGGCGGCCATCGGACCTCGCCGTCGAGGCCACCGGTACGCCCGTGATTCTGATCGGAGCATACCACGGCGTCGCCTTAGATGAGCAGGAATGCCGGGGGTTCAGCGAGTGGTCTCATCGCGACGTCTACTTCTTCTTGATACGGTCTTGGAAGACCTATTGACAAGAACCAAGCACATTGCTAGAGTATGGGGCAGACGGAGCGGCTGCCAAAGCCGCCGTCGTTCGGTTCAGGTCCGCTTGGATTGAGCGATGGAGGTGGTGGGTTTATGATCAACACGTCCCCGGTGAACGAGTTCGTCAGCCTGCGGCAAGCGGTGGACCAAATCTTCCACGACAGCTTTGTCGGACCGTACCGCACTCTCTGGTCGCGGACGCCTAACGGCACCGGTAACGGTGCGACCGTCTGGCCCCTGCCGTTGGACGCCTATGCGACGAGCGACGAATTCGTGATCGTCGCCGCAGTGCCGGGTATGCGCCCCGACGATCTCGATATCTCCTTCCACCAGGGCACGGTGGTCCTCAGCGGGAAGGTCGCGAACGTCGTCGAGAGCGAGCAGGGCAAGACCTCGTCCTGGTACCTGCACGAGCTCTGGCACGGCGCCTTCCGCCGCGCCGTGACGCTTCCCTTCGAGGTCGACGCCGACAAGGCCGAGGCGACCTGGGAGAACGGCATCGTTCGGATCACCCTGCCGAAGGCGGAGAAGGCGAAGCCGAAGAAGATCGCCATCCAGGTCGGCGCGCAGCCCGCGGCAATCGCCGCGAGCGGGACCAACTCGTAATTCGTTGGCCCGCCCGCGGGCTGATCGGCGACACGACAAATGGGAGACGGGGCGCGACCGAGACAATCCCGGTCGCGCCTTCGTCTTTTCCTCACATTGAGTCTGCGACACGCTGTTCGGTGGAACGAGCCCCGACCGCCGGAAGGTAAGCAGCCAGCCATCGGCAAATCCATCGTCGTTCATCTCATCCTTTTTGAGGATACACCTGTGCTCGTTTTTCGCTTAAGCTGGCCCAACAGGTGCATACCGCAACCACCTGAGGACTCACACATCCGTCCTCCCGACGAACTCTTCGACGCGTAGTAGAGGACAAGGACAGATGCGCATCGCGATGGTGGCGCCACTGGCGGAGCCAGTGCCTCCACCCTTGTATGGTGGCACGGAGCGAGTTATCTCGGTCCTGACTGAAGAACTGGTTCGGCGTGGGTGCGACATCACCCTGTTTGCCAGCGGCGATTCACAGACTGGCGCCAAGTTGCACGCGTGTTGCGAGCGTGGATTACGACTCGACCCGTCCGTACGCGACCCTCTTGCCTTCGGGCTGAGCCAGATGAGCGAGGTCTACAGCCGGGCGTCCGAATTCGACGTCATCCATAACCACAACGACTACCTGGCCTTTCCTTTCGCCCGCCTCGCCGCGACCCCGACCGTGACGACGACCCACGGCCGCCTCGATCTCCCGGAGATCCAGCGGATCTACTCCTCCTTTGGCGAGCATCGCCTGGTCTCGATCAGTCGCGACCAACGCTCTTGGATGCGTCACCTCAACTGGATCAAGACGGTCTACCATGCGCTCGACATTGATAACTTCCATTTCCGACCGGAGCCGGGCGACTATCTCGTCTTCCTGGGAAGAATCAGTCCCGAAAAGCGCGCCGACCGTGCGATCGAGATCGCGCGCGACGTCGGGATGCGCCTCCTGATGGCGGCGAAGGTCGACGAGATCGATCGGGACTATTACGAGCACGCGATCGCCCCGCAGATCGCCAACAACCGCGGGCTGATCGAGTTCATCGGCGAGGTCAACGAGCGCGAGAAAGATGAGCTGCTCGGCGGCGCCTACGCCTACCTCTTCCCCATCGACTGGCCGGAACCGTTCGGGCTGACGATGGCCGAGGCGATGGCAACCGGGACACCGGTGATCGCCTACCGGGCCGGCTCGGTGCCCGAAGTCGTCGAGGACGGCGTGACTGGATTCGTCTGCGACCGCTTCTCGGCGATGGTCGAGGCAGTCGGTCGCATTCCGCAGATCGATCGCCGCGCCTGTCGGGAGCACGTGGAGCGGCGTTTCTCGCCTGCCGCCATGGCGGACGGCTACGAACAAGCCTACGCCGCGGCCTGCGCCTCGCTGCCTGCAACCAGAAGCCTGCGCACGATGCCGATCACGATACCGGCGCCGCTGATCGATCTGTCCGAAGTCGATCTGTCCGAAGCGACGGCGGTGAGAGCATAAGACGTCACATGGGCTTCGTGGCCAGGCCCAAGATCCGACGGTCCACCGTCCCGCCAGGCCGGGAACCGGCGGAGACGATGCTGCCGGTCATCGGTGCACCCACATGTCCCCGCGGGCGTACAATCGCATCCTGCAGTCGGACGCTGCCGAGACGACAAACTCGTCTCGGCAGTCATCTTCGCATTCGGATAAAGGTGTTTCGGGACGGTGCGGATCGGGGTCAACGCCTTGCTGCTGAGCGAGCAACGCGGTTACCGTCGCTCCGGGATCGGCCGCTATCTCGACCGCGTGCTGACCTCGCTTCCTGGCGCGATCGGGGATGACGAGTTAGTCGTCTACGCCGGACACGGAGTCGCGCCTCCACATCCCGGGTTGGCCCAAAACTGGCGCTCCGCCTGGGTCTCCGCCGACCGCGCACCGGTCCGGATCGCCTGGGAGCACGCCGCGCTGCCGCTGGCGACACGCCGGGATCGCCTCGACGTTTTCCACGGGACAATGAACGTCCTGCCGCGATTCCTCCCCTGCCCGTCGGTCGTGACCATCCACGACCTTGCGTTTCTGCGCTGGCCGGAACAGGTGCCGGCGCGGCGCTACCGCTACCTCTCGGCAGCGGTCAAAGCCGCGACCAAACAGGCGGCGCGGATTATCGCCGTCTCGGAGAGCACGAAGGCCGACCTGGTCGAGCTCTTGGCGGTCGATCCGGCCCGGGTCAGCGTGACGCACCTCGGCGTCGACGATCGCTTTCGCCTGCCGAGCTCCGAGGATCGCATGGCATTTCTGCATCGACAGGGTCTCGTTCGACCCTATGTCCTCGCCGTGGGCAACCTGGAACCGCGCAAGAACCTGCCCGGCTTGCTGCGGGCCTTCGCGAGACTGGCGCCAGAGGTGCCGCACGACCTCGTGCTGGTCGGTGCCGAGGGCTGGTTGACCGGCGAGATCCACGCCACGCTAGACGAGCTGCGCCTGGGCGGTCGCGTCCGCATGACCGGCTTCGTCGAGGACGCCGACCTGCCGGCCTGGTACGGCGCTGCCGACCTCTTCGTCTATCCGTCGCTGTATGAGGGCTTCGGTCTCCCCGTCCTCGAAGCGATGGCCTGCGGCGCCCCGGTCGTCACCTCGAACGTCTCCTCATTACCAGAGGTCGCGGGAGACGCGGCACTGCTCGTCGACCCGAGCGACGTCGACTCGATCGCGGAGGAGATGCGACGAGGATTGACAGACGCCGCGCTGGCTCTCGACCTGCGGCGGCGCGGGCAGCTGCGCGCTGCCGACTTTACCTGGGACAGAACAGCCGAGCAGACGGTGGCCGTCTATCGCGAGGTGGCGGGATGAAGGACGAGACAGTCCGCGACGTCGGGGAGTTCGGGCTGATCGCAGCCCTGCGGGACGCGCTGCCGAAGAAGGTCGTCGCCTCCCGCAAGCTCCCGATCGGCATCGGCGACGACGCGGCCGTCTGGCATCCACCCAGGCACGAAAGCCTGCTGATCACAACCGACAGTCTCGTCGAGGGCATCCATTTCCGCCTGGATTGGACCGACTGGCGCTCGCTCGGTCACAAGTCGCTCGCCGTCAACGTCTCCGACATTGCCGCGATGGGCGGCGTGCCGAAACTCGCCACCATCACCCTCGGTCTGCGTGGCACCGAGCGTGTCGCCGACCTGCAGGCGCTCTACCGAGGGATGGGAGCCCTCGCCGCCAAGCACAACCTCCTGATCGCCGGCGGCGACATCGTCGCCTCCCCGCACTGCCTGGCGATCCACGTCACGCTGATCGGCACGACCCGCACGCGCGGCCGACACCTCACCCGCGCCGGAGCCCGTCCCGGCGACCTGATCGGCGTCAGTGGCACACTCGGCGCCTCGGCGGCCGGTTACCGTCTCCTCAAAGAGGGGCCGCGCAGCCCCCGCCGGCAAGCAATGACCGCCGATCTGCTGATCGACGCCCACCTGCGACCGACGCCACGCGTCCGACTCGGTCAGATCCTGCTCCACGAAGGTGCCCACGCCGCGATGGACCTCAGCGACGGCCTCCTCGGCGATCTGCCGAAGATTCTCGCCGCGAGCGGCGTCGCCGCACGTCTCGACGCGCAGGCTGTCCCGGTTGCCGCCGCCGTTCGCGCCCTCTTCCCCGACGATTGGTTCGACCTTTCCACCCGCGGCGGCGAAGACTACGAACTCCTCTTCACCGCCCCGCCAGACGCCTTCCCCAAGATCGCGGCGTCTGCGGCCGAGGTCGCATCCACCGTCACCGCGATCGGCGAGATCCTTCCCCGCTCGTCCGGGCAGCCAGTCCTGCTTTTGCGCGGACTCAGCGGTGTCGCGCAAGAAGTGAGCCCTGGAGCCTTCGACCACTTCGCCTGAACCTATCTGTCGTTGATCCACGCCTTGCGCCGTGAATCGCGTGCGCTATAATGCACGCACCCGCACGAACGTTCGAGGTGTACGAACACGGGGGAGGACGGGCGAGCGGTGACCTTCGCGACCAGCGTGGCCAGGCTTCACGCCGAACTGCAACGGATGGGGCTCGACCTCCAGGACATGCGCGGCGAGCGGCATCTGGAGTTGAGTCTGGTCGCCGACCCGACGCCCGACGCCGAGACTGGCCGCAAGGGCGAGCGCCCGGAACTCACCTGGCGCGAGCCGATCGCCGCAACGATTCGCGACGTACCCAGTGCGACGATGCAATCGAAGCTCTGCTACTTCCTCGATGGGACCCAGCGCACGTTGCCCGGTTACTTCTCGACGGCCGTCCCGATCGTTGCCAGTATCAACGCCGCCGCCATCCTCCACCGCGATCCTGCCGGCAACTGCCGCGTCATGCCCGGCATGCTCTCATTGCGACATGCCTGGCTGGTGCCGCTCAAGACCGGTGATGGGACGGTCGACCGGTTCGCCGAGACGGTCCGCAGTCAGGGCGGGACCGTCGTCGATCCCTTGGTCGATCTGGACGGAGATGGTTACGCCTCCGCGCTGGACGACTTCGGCCGTATGGTGTCACTCGCGTTCGCCAAGGCGCGCGATCTGCGCCAGATTCTCGAGGAGGAACTCCTCACGGACTGGCTGGCCCAGGCGGAAGCGGAAAACGACGCCGGCTGGGTCGTCGTGGACGGTGCTCTCCGGATTGCTCGTCCGGGGATGCTCGGCCTCGTCAAGTCGTTCACCCGTCAGTACCTCACCGGCGACGATGCGGCAGCGCTTCTCCGGCTCCCACCACGCCACCGCTCCGCGGCCTTCCAGGTCTACGATTCCTGGTGGCGCGGCACGCCGGTCACCGCCTGGTACCTCCGCATGCACGATGCGACCGGTCGCGATCCCCGCTATGCCCTTGTCCGCGTCGAGACCTCGGCGGATGTCACCGACACCGCTCAAATCGACGAGCTCTCCGCCTGGTTGTTGGCCGAGCGCGTCCCGCGCGCGACGGCAGACGAACGCTGGGCGACACTCCTCTACCCCGTCCACTACCTCGAACGGATCCTGAAACGCTATCTGGAGGCCGAAACCCGCGGCTGGCCATCGCCTCGCTGATACCGAGGCGGAAGGACGAGAGATGACGCTCTACATGGACGCTGAGCCGATCAGCCAGAGCCAAAACGGGCACGGTGCGACGGTCGTGGAGGACGAGCCACGGTTCGCCCGGCGCGACCTCGATCGGCTACTCGACGCGTTCGGAGAGATGGTGGACACCCTGACCGGGCCGATCGGTCGTGTGGTCGGCAGCGAAAAGGAACCGGCCGGAGCCCACCAGTTCTGCATCTGGGCGTCCGAGAACGCGCGGACACTCGACGTCGGTCACATCGTCGTCGCCTTCTCCGAGGACGCGGCGGTCGTCGGCGTCGTCGACGAACCGCGCCGCTACTCCGATCTCAGGACCTTCCTCGACGACTTCTACGACCGCCACCTGGAAGAGGCGCTGGAGGACGAGCCTCCGACGCGCCGGCCGGAGATCCTGGTCTTCTGCGTCAACGTCCTCGCCACCAAGCACGTCCGCGACGACGTCACCTCGCACCGTCCGCCCGTCGCCGGCCCGGTCTACTTCGCGACCACGGACGCCATCGACTTCGCGCTCGGCAAGAAGAACTTCAGCGGCGTCGCCATCCCCGCCCTGATGCACACCAACGGCAACGCCGAGCGCGAAGGCGGCGACGAGAAGCTCGACAGCAACGGCAACATCGTCTTCCAGCGTGCCCCAATCTGGCTCGACGAGGACTACCTGCTCGGCCCCGAGGCCGGGCACGCCAACTGGACCGGCCAGTCCGGTCTCGCGACCAAAACCAGCCACGCCCTGTTCCTCACCAGCGCCGTCTTCCAGCAGATGCGCCGCGAGGGGAAGACGGTCGCCACCCTGATGTTCAACGTCAAGGGACCGGATCTCCTCTGGCTCGACAAACCGGCCGTACCGGAGCCCGGGATGGAGACCGCCTACGAGGCGGCCAAATTTCGCGGGCTGTCGCGTGACGATCGGGAAGCGTACGACGCGCTCGGGCTCTTCCCGCAACCGTTCGAGCATCTGCGGGTCTTCGCCCCGTTCAAACCGACCCAGGAGCCGCGCATCGGTCACGGCGAAGAGGCGATCTATCTCGAGCGCGAGCGGAGCAAATCTGCCGGTCGTCTTAACACACTCCGCACCGCACCGGGTGAGACCCAGTGCGTCTATCCGATCCTCTGGCAGCTCCGACCGCTGCTCTACAGCGCACACAAGGTCTTCGAGCGCGACGACCTCGACGACAAGCTCTGGGGCTTCATCGCCGAGATTCGGGACGACCGCCGGATCGAGTCGCTCGGGCAGCTTAACAGCCTCTTCGCCGAGATCGACGCCCACTTCGAGGCCAATCCCGACTCGTCGGACTGGCACGGTCACCATAAGTTCACCATCAAGAAGGCCCGCAACCGCTTCAACGGACTCCTCGCCAAGTTCGGCGGACTCCTCACCGACGGTCTCGTCGCCTACGGCAACCTGCCGCGCGTCGACGAATCGTTCGCCGACCAGGAGGTCCGGGTCGTCGACATCGCCGGGTGCAACACCAACGTCCAGGAGCTCCTGGTCAGCTCGGTCGTGACCGAGGTCTGGAAAAAGGCGGAGCGGGAAGAGCTTGGCGTCGATAAAGTGATCGTCTTCGTCGACGAGCTCAACAAATACGCCGCCAGCGGCTCGCAGGGCGGTCTGCGCGACACCCTCGTCGACATCGCCGCCCGTGGCCGGCACCTGAACGTCGTGCTGTTCGGCGCCCAGCAGTTCCGCTCCAAGGTCGACGACGAGATCCTCGGCAACTGCGGCACCTCCCTCTATGGACGGGTCGGAGACGAGGAGATCACGAACGCCTCTTATCGCTCCCTCAGCGACACCGCCAAAGCGGAACTCCTGGGTCTCCCGAAAGGCCGCCTCCTCGTCCGCCACGCCCACTTCCGCTCCCCGCTCTTCGGCACCTTCCCCCGCCCGCCGGTCATCCCCGGCATGTCCGGCCAGTCGGTCTTCAACGATGCGTCCGCCTCGACTCGTGCGGACAGCCACGTCGGCGACGGTCTCTTCTTCCTGGTCAAGCGCCTGATGAAAGACGGTGCCCCGAGCAAAGCCGAGGTCCGCACGGAAGCCGACGGCTTCACCGTCGAGACCATCGAGCGTATCTGCGCTCAGGTCGAGCAAAACTGGGCACGGCTTGAGGGCACGACGGCCGCTGCCCGGCTGACCCCTTGGCGGCTCGCGTCCAAGGCGCTGAGTGATCATCGTGACCGCGCCCGACGATAGCGGAGTCGGAGAGATGGAAGGTCCACTGCCGTGACAAGCAGGATGTCCAGATGCGCCTACGGACAATATTTCCAGGCAACAGTTCGAGGGGCGAGGTGCAACGCATTCCCCGGAGGAATCCCGATGGAAATCTTCCTCGGGGATCGCACTCATTTCGACCTTTTCCAAGAGATCACGGGGTACAATTCGAACCGAAAAGCGAGTGCCCCGAGTATCTCCGCGAGGTCTATCGGGAGCACCACGAAGCGCATCCTTCAGCCCGCGTCCCGTTGCGATTTAGCTAGATCCGGATTCGACCAGAATGACCACGAACGATAGTCTTTCCCCCGATGCCTCCCTCCGTTCATGTAGAAGTGTTGGTCAAACCTTGTGAGCCCTATTCGCATAGCCCACCTTTCGGACACTCACCTCGGCTACCGCGCCTATTACAAAACCGACCCTGCGACCGGGCGCAACCAGCGTGCCGTCGACATCGAACGCGCCTACGAGCTGGCGGTGAGCGACATCCTCACCCGCGGCGTCGACCTCGTCATCCACAGCGGCGACGTCTTCCACCACGCGCGCCCCGCCTACTCCGCGATGCGCGCCTTCGTCCGCCAGACGCGCCGTCTGGAGCAGGCAAACCTCCCGGTCGTCGTCATCGGCGGCAACCACGACACGCCCCGGCTCCGCACCAGCGGCTCGGTCTTCTCCGTCCTCGATCTCGCCCTGCCCGACATCACCTTCGTCACCGGCTACGAGCAGGTACCGCTCCCGTACCCGCACCTCAACCTGGAGATCACCGCCGTTCCGCACGGCAAGCTCGTCGATCCAATTCCCCCGACCATCATCCCTGTGTCAGGGTCGCTCAACGTCCTGATCACGCATGGGCTCGTGCCGGGG
>JAXDKI010000587.1:0-3020 GCA_034667245.1 Thermomicrobiales bacterium
CCGGTAGGCCATCGGCCCACTTCCCCTTTCCATACATTCCACGCAGATCGGCGACTTCGCCGGGCAGGATTGTACCGGACGGAGGCGATGGGCGTGAGACGTCAGACGACAAAGGCACGTGACAAGAAGCAGCGATGTACCACTTGCCTCTCTGAAACTCGCAGTCTGACGACCGACGACTGACGACGAACGGCTTCGTCGCCCCCGCCCGATGGAGCTATCGCCGACCCGGACGATCGCACCAGAACGGACGTTGGACGGAACGGCGCGGCGGATGGTAGCCTAAAAACCTCCGATCAACACGTCTTGTTCGAATGGCGGTGACGCCACGGACATGGTGTTGTATTGCGAGCATGGTTGCCGTTGCGGCTGGGCGGCGGCGATCGGGTAAAAGGCTGGCCCACGGCGCGGAGTTGCAGCTCCGCCCGGTGTGGCCGGGATGTCGGCGAGCAGGCCGGCAGGAGTGTGGGGTCCCGGGAGCCGCGGGACGGCCGCGCGGGGAGCGGTCGAGAGAACAGAGGGAAGGGGATTGCATGACCGGTGGGTCGCGCCGCGCCCGGCTGGGGGCGCGGCTGCCACACCTGTGCAGGTGCTGGAGCCCGCAAGGTTTCGTAGCCGTCCTGATCGCCGGGCTGCTGCTCGGACCGAGCGCGGCACTTGCCCAGGACTACGCTCCCGACGCGGAGACACCCGAAGCGTCGGTCCGCGTCCGCGCCGTCGACGATCGAGCGGATGAGGCTCCGTCATCGGACGATGGCAATGCCGTCTATGCGGTCGCCGCCCGCGACATGCCGGCGGACGACCCGACGCCACCACGGGCGGCCGGCGAGACGATCGCCGCGTTGGCGCTCCAGTACGTCGGTTACCCGTATGTGTGGGCGGGGAACACGCCGGCCGGGTTCGATTGCTCCGGGTTCACCCAATTCGTGGTCCTCAATACGCTCGGCATCGACATCGGGCACGGCTTGGAGGGGCAACCGGGAGCAGGCGCCTGGGTGGAATACGGTGCCTGGTTGCCGGGCGACCTGATCTTCTTTCAGAACACCTACAAGGACGGACTCTCCCACGCGGCCATCTACATCGGCGACGGGCAGATCGTGCACGCCGAGAACGAGGGGACCGGGGTGGTGATCGGCAGTTTGTATTCGGACTACTACGGGCCTCGTTACTGGGGCGCGGTGCGGGTGGCGTCTTAGTCCGCTTGCTATTTGCCATTCGTCGCTTCTTCCTGGCACGGATCATGAGTCGTGATGCCGATAGCCCGGGAGCGGGCTCGGCAGTTCGGACCTGACCAGGAGTTAGCGAGATGGCAGTTGACCCCGTCCAACGGATCCGCGAACAAGAGCACGAGACGCCGCTGGCACTCAACCTACCGGAGACACTCGCGCGATTGGCGGCCCTGCCTCCCTCGGTGGAGGCGCCGTACCTGACCGCGAGTCTGGACTGGCGGCCGCTGGGCAATGCGCCGGGTCTGCGCCCGACGCGCCGGCAGTTCGACGAGCTCGCCGAGGAGGTGCGGGGGCGGTTCGGACCGCGGGGGACGGCATTCGACAGCGTCAGCGCCGATCTCGACCGGATCACTACCTACCTCGACGACGAGTTGGACCCGGCGGCGCAGGGGGTCGTGATCGTCGCCTGTTCCCATCAAGGAGTCTTCGAGCCGATCCCGCTCGATGTGCCGGTAGCGTCCGATCTGACGACCGGACCCACACCGTCGCTGCGGCAGCTCGCCCGTGTGGTGGAGGACTACCCGAGCTACGCGGTGATCGTCGCCGATCAGCGCGAGGCGTTTTTGTGGGTGCTGGAACGTCGGACGTGGCAGCGCTCGGTCGAGGTGTCGGGGACAGACTATCCGCGGAAGCAGATGCAAGGCGGGTGGTCGCAACGGCGCTACCAGAACCGGGCCGACGAGCGGATCGAGGCGTTCGCACGGACGGTGGCTGAGGAGACGCGGCGGGCGTTCGACGAGCAGCAGATCGATTACCTGATCATCGGTGCCGACGAGATCATGGCGACGAATCTCCTCGACATGCTGCACCAGACGGTCAAGGACAAGGTGATCGGGACCGTCTCGCTGGCGATCACCGCGTCGGAGCAGGATGTTCTGGCGGCAACCGAGCCATTGGTCGAGCAAGCCGAGCGGCAGCGGGAACTGGAGGCGGTGCAGCAGGTGCGCGACGGGGTCGGCGCCGGAGGGAAGGGTGTCGCCGGACCGGAGGAGACATTGACCGCGCTCCAGACCGGACAGGTGATGACGCTGGTGATGGACGACGACTTCACCAGCCCCGGTTGGGCCGATTACACGATGCCCCTGTATGGGGTCGGCGAGGTGCCGGCCGAGCATCCGGCGGGCGGCGATGCGGCGAGCCTCGTCCCGGTCGCGCTGGAGGACGAGTTGGTCCGGCTGGCGATCCAGATCGGCGCCGACATCGAAGTGGTGCAAAGCGCCGTTCCGGTGGGTGCCGAGGAGCAGGAGCGGATCCCCGACGCGGACGAAGCACCGCCACGGGCACAGGCGGCACTGGAGCTCGACGCGCTCGGCGGCGTCGGCGGCGTGCTGCGGTACGCACTGGACGCGGGGCAGCCGACGGCGGATTTGTGAGCCGATAGCCGATAGGAACGTGGCCCCTTCCTCGTACGTGGGGAAGGGGTTTTTTCCGTGGTGGCAATTGGGAGTCGCTCCTGGATCGCGAGCCACGGCGACAGAATGAGTTGATGTGACCACGGAGGTATCCTCTTGAAGGGATTACCACCAACACCTCTCCTTGCGTGACCTACAATTTGCCCGAACACCGGAGAAGAAGAATGAGTGCCGTTCGGAGTGCGCGAGCTCAAGGAGCAAGCGAGCGCGATCGTCGACGCCAGCGTTTGGATCAGTGCGCTCCTACCCCACGATGTCCACCATAGCGTTAGCCGCACGTGGCGGCGAGCCCGGATCGCGGATGGCGGCACCTTCACCCTGCCCTGGCTCATCCTTCCCGAGGTCGCCGGAGCAGTCGCGCGCCGCACCGGCCAGGCAT
>JAXDKI010000588.1:0-4487 GCA_034667245.1 Thermomicrobiales bacterium
GTGCCGAATGAAGGGGTGCGATGCCACGCACATCGGCATCCAGGTCGTGTGACACGCGGAAGCCTGCTCGTGCACCTTTCGGACTGCGGCATCTTCCCCGACAATTGCCGCCCTGTCAACGCCTTACAGGGGGCTATTGACGCCTTGCACATCAGCCCATACCGTTCCGAGGACATTCGCGAGTAACACGCTGGGGAACCCCTCGTGCCTACAGCTCCGCGCGTCGGCGTGCACGAAACGACCGACGAGTCAGCCTTGTCAATCGGCCGGCCTAAAGGAGCACCATGACCACTGTTCTCGTCACCGGCGTCGCCGGCCGCATCGGTCGCAACCTCGCGGCAGCCTTGCGAGATCAAGGCGCGACGGTCAGGGGCGTCGTCTTGCCGGATGATCCAGGCCTCGAGCGGGCGCAGGCGGCGGGTATCGACTGCCTGGTCGGCAACCTGCGCGACCCCGATGTCTGTGCGGCGGCGGTCGTCGGTGTCGATGCCGTGGTCCACCTCGGCGCGATGCTCCTCTTTGGCAACGACGATCACAACCCGACGCTCTTCGACGACAACCTCCGGGCGACGTTCAACCTGCTGCAGGCGGCTCTCGTCCGAAAAGGCGAGCTCAGCCGGTTCGTCTTCGCCAGCAGCGATGAGGTCTACCCGTCGCTGTATGCCAAGTACGCCCCGATCGACGAGTCGCATCCGAAGGAGCCGTACAGCTTTTACGGTCTGACCAAGCTTACGAGCGAGGAGTTCCTGCGCTTCTTCCACCGCGCCCACGGACTGCCGATCGCGATCGCCCGCTTTGCCCTCACGATCGAACCGTGGGAAGTCCTCGAGCCGAGCCGTCCGCTCGGCAACTTCCTCCACGCTCGCTCGATGCTCGGCGTCGTCCGCGCCCGTGCCGGCGAGGAGGCTGCCGCGGCGATCGAGGCCCGGATTCCTCCTGGTGAAGAACCGTTGCTCCTAGCGCGAGACCAGGGTGGCACGCCGTACCTCTTCCACTACTGCGACGTCCGCGACCTCGTCCAGGGGCTCCTCCTGCTGTTGAAGCGACCGGCTGCCATTGGCGAAGCCTTCAACCTCAGTGGCCCTGCGCCCTTCAGCTACGACCAGGCGGTGCCGTATCTCGCCGAACGGACCGGTCGCCCGATCATCGACACCCGCATCCCCGGTCCGCCCATCCGTATCCACCACAGTACCGCCAAGGCCCGTGGTCTCCTCGGCTACACCCCGGTCCACGACATCTTCAGCACCATCGACACCGCCATCGCCAGTCGTCAGAACGGATAACCGATGGTGACCCCGTCAGCTGAGTCAACCTCCCTTCCTCCAGGCTTGGGGGAGGGGACACTCACCAAAAGCCGACGCCCCCTCAAGGTCGGTCTCATCCTGACGACCGTGGAGGATCGCGACGGCGGCAATACCCCGCGCTGGACCGACCTTGCCGCGATGGCGCGGCGGGCGGAGGAGGTCGGGTTCGACTCAATCTGGATCCCCGACCACCTGACGCACAAATTCGATGGCATCCCGGAGTACGGCATCTGGGAGTGTTGGTCGCTGATGTGCGGTCTTGCCGCTGTCACCTCCCGCGTCGAGATCGGTTCGTGGGTGCTCTGTGCCAGCTTTAGGAATCCCGCATTGCTCGCCAAGATGGCCGATACCCTCGACGAGATCAGCAATGGCCGGCTTCTCCTCGCCCTCGGTGCCGGTTGGCACGAACCCGAATACCGCGCCTTCGGATTCCCCTTCGACCACCGCATCGGCCGCTTCGAGGAATCCCTGACCATCATCCACAGTCTGCTTCGGGAGGGACGCATCGACTTTCACGGCCGCTTCGTGGAGGCGCGCGACTGCGAGCTCCGCCCCCGCGGTCCCCGTCCCGAAGGTCCACCGATCGTGATCGGTACCATCGCCGGCAGCCCGCTTGGCCGCCTTCTCGGGCTGCCAGAGCCTGCCCCAGGCGAGTCCCGCATGCTCCGCCTCGTCGCCCGCTTCGCCGACGAGTGGAACGTCCCCTGGATCAACGACCCCGCCGATCTCGCCCCGCTGCAGCGGGCGATCGAGGCCGCCTGCGCTGCCGAGAACCGCGACCCGTCCACCCTGCTTCGGTCCCACGGGGTCGCAGTCAACCTGCCGTTCTGGCGCGACCGCCCCGGTGCCGATCGCGTCCGCGCCACCCGCGCCACTTTCAACCCAATCGAGGGCACACCGGACGTCCTCGCCGATAGCCTGCGTCGCTTCGCCGCTGCCGGCACCGATCACGTCCACGTCCAACTCGACCCCGAAACTATCGAGGGGATCGACGCCTTCGCCGACGTCCTGGCTATTCTCGACCAGGGCTGACTACCTGCGACGTAGTAACCGCGCCCCGTGCGCTCCCACGCCGAGATGGGATGTCCTCTCGTGGGTGACTTGACAGTCCGTCTGGTCTCGCTATCCTTGGGTTGAATCAACCCTGGCCGAAACGTCTGAAGCGACGCGGGAAAGCCCTCGCCGAGATGCTCATCAGCACCGGAAAGAGACAGACACTGCGCGGGATCGGCCGTCTCCTGTTGGTCCCGCTGGTGCTTTGCCTGCCGCTCGTCGCCTCCTGGTTCGAGTCACGGCCTGCCGTCGCGGCCAACGCGGTCAGCGTCGTGGCCTGGACCTGTCCGCCGGGTACCGCTCCGACGACGGATGGAGCCGCCCTGCCGACGACCTGCACCGCCCCGGCCGAGGGGGTGCAGTACTCGCTGACCGCGGGCAATGTGACCCGGCGCCGCGTCACCGGGAGCGGGCAGCCGGCGTCCTGGCCCGCGGTGGCTGGACCGTTCCAACTCTCGATCGAGACGCCACCGGGCGAGCCGGCGATCGTGATCTGCGACCAGAACGGGGCGATCACACGCTACGACGCGCCGGCGGGTTTCGTCAGCGGCGAACTCGCCACCGGGGCCAATTTGACCTGCCAGTGGTATCGGCTGGCGGCGGCGGTGCCGCCCACCCAGGCGCCACCGATCGCTACCGAGGCGCCGCCGGCGACGGTGGCGGGTGCCACAGGCGACTTCGCCAGCCGAGTCGACATTGGTGGCCGGTCGCTCTTCCTCTCCTGCACAGGGGTGGGGGCGCCAACGGTGCTGCTGGAGGCAGGGGGGCCGGGCGGGTTTTCGGATCGGTGGAGTCCGATCGTGCCGCAGCTGGCGGGGATCACCCGCGTCTGCACCTACGACCGGGCCGGTCTCGGGCAGAGTGACGCCGCACCGGCCGGCATCCGGACGATCCAGGACAGCGTGAACGATCTGCGTGCGCTACTGAACACGATCCCGCTCGGTTGCCCGTGCGTCTTCGCGGGTGAATCGTGGGGCGGGTCGATTCTTCGCCTCTTTGCCGGACTGTATGCGAGCGACGTGGCCGGGTTGGTCTTCATCGATGCCGTGCCGCCGGGTTTCACCGAGCAGTTCGGCACGCTCGTGCCGGCGAAGGATTCGGGTTTCGCGGCCCTGATGGGGACCGACAACGTCGAGCGAATGGACCAGCTGAACAGTCTGCGCAAGGCGGACGAGGCGGCGCCCCCGCCGCCGGTGCCGATCGTGGTGATGACCCACGGGTTGTTCCTCGGCTTCCCGCTCACGTTCCCGGTGGATCAGCTTGAACAGCTTTGGCGAACGGGGCAGGAGGCGTACGCGCGCGCGATCCACGCGCGGCTGATTGTCGCCACAACCAGCGGAAACAGTGTGGTCCGGGACCAGCCGGAGCTGGTGGTCGACGCAGTCAGGGTGGTGGTCGCCGCCGCCCGCGATCCGGCGGCGTTTCAGACCTCGCTCCACGTCCACCGCCTCGACGCGGCGGGGCAGCCATTGCCTGGTGCCTGCTTCCAGATCTGGAAGGATGCCGGTGCCGGTGCGCGCGGCGAGTATCAGGACGGTGCCTGCGACGCAGACGTGGACGGTGTCGCCGATGGGACGGTCCAGTTTAGGCCATTCCCGGCTGGGAACTACGTGCTGCAGGAGGTGAAACCGCCGGACGGGGTTCCTGCCGCGCCCGATGTGCCGGTGGTGATGACTGGTCTGGTCACCCACGTGGACGTCAAGAGCGCGGCACCGGCGACGGCACCGGCGACGACGCCGACGGTGACACCGACGGTGACACCGACGCCGTGAGAAGGGTGCCGGGACGACGACATCGGGTCGCCGGATCGGAAGGGTAACCCCCTGGATTGGGTGACATGGGTGTGTGGTTCGGCGGGTGCCGACGGGATCCGTGCGTGCGGTCCCACCGAGACGACCCTCACCCCCGGCCCCTCTCCTGCGGAGCGGGAGAGGGGCGGGTTGCTGTCGGCGTGGGTGCCTGCTGGTGGCGCCGCTGGGCGGGCGGTGGGGACGGACGGATCGCTCCGGATGGTGGTGGTCGGTGATCAACCGAGGACGGGTAGGCCCTGCCCAGGCCCGCACTCCGGCCGAGTGTGCCACTTGGAAGGGAAAATAGAACATTAGATTCTCATTGTCAATACCATCGGAC
>JAXDKI010000589.1:0-4310 GCA_034667245.1 Thermomicrobiales bacterium
AGTTCACAGTCTTGGATATTCGTCATCCTCATGCCGCCAATCGCCCCCGACGCTCATAACTCGCACCAACGTCCAACCGCTGACGACTGACGACCGACGACCGACGACTCCCCGCTACTCAGCATGCCACGCCACGAACTTCCTCGGCCTCACCCGGATCGGCTGACTGTACTCCGTCGCCATCTTCGCGGGACTGGAGCCGATGCGAACGAAGAGCTCGGCGTACTTCTCGCCGAAGGCCGGCAGCATCAGCTCCTCCGTCGGCTCATCGAGCAACTCCGCGACGCCCTCGACGATCACCACGTCCTCGCCGTCGTCGAGGGTATTGAGGGTCAGCACGGCGTGCGGCGAATGGCGGAGGTTGCGGACCTTCTGCGCGTTCGGCTGGCTGAAGATCAGCACCGTCTCGCCGTCCCACCAGAACCAGACCGGGACATTGTGCGGTCTCCCGTCCGGCCGCGTCGTCGCCAGCCAGACGATCGGCTCCGCCCGCAGCCGCTGGTCGACATGCCTGTCCTTCGCCGTCGAGAGGTCGAGCATGGGGTCGCCTTTCGTCATCGGGTGCCGCGCCAGGCCATCGTCTTCATCCCATTTCCCTGTCCCCGAGATACCCATTGCGCGGGGCCGTGTCAAGCACCTGCCACCCAGCACCAACCGGATCACGCACAGGTTGGCGTACTCGCCTGGGGGCGACAGGTAGCGAGTCCAGCCACGGACGAAACCCAGTCTATCGGCAACGGCAAGCACCTCGAAGCGGAAATCGTGGTCGCCCGGTTCGTCCTTCCGGTCGAGCCAGCCGGTGACGATCTGCTCCCGCCCGCGCCACGGCTCCGCGTACGGCGTCATGTAGTAGAGGGCATCTTCCGTGAAAGGCACCCCGATCTCGGCCGGGTCGTTGCTGTCCCAGGCATGGACGTATCGCTCGACCCAGATCTCGATGGCTTCGCTCGTCATCTGTTCGACCTCCGCGTTGCCGACCCAATGCCGAACGCCGAATAGGCTGGCACAATGCTGGCTGCGGACGACTCTGCCAGCATTGACACACTAACGACAGTGGTGACAGTTCCTTGTCTTTCTGGCACACCCCACCCGGTCGGTTGTGGATAAGTCGCCGCGGGCGGTGGATAACCGCTGTGGATTGTGGACAACCCTGCGGACAATCTGTACGTTCACCCGTCCGCGTCGTGGGTTGTCGGTGAACGTCGGTGGGCTGTGCGTGGATTGGCACAGGGGGCTCGGAAGGGCTTCCCTGGTTTGGGTCTCGCGTGTGGACGGGTCATCCACACGCCGTCCGTCCCGATTTCCGCGTCGCGACGCGGTTTTTCAGGGTTATCCCCATATCCCCAGCCCCTACAAAGAATACTGGTTTCTCTAAGCTCTTCTCAATTAAGAACGTTGAGAGACGTGTTAACAGTGGGCGGTCGGGACGATCCCGGTGGCGCCGGCCGTTGGCGATTGCTTGCTATCATCTCCCGGACCTTGGGAGATCGGTCCCGTGTGAGAGGCGTCGCCGGCGTTGCCGGAGTGGAGCTGCTGGTGACGTTCGGGAGGAGGCTGCGGTTTGGGCTGGAGAGGAATGCCGCGCTCCTCTTCTGGGGTGTCTTCTTCCTCCAGGCAGCGTTTGGGACGTCGGATCGTTTCAAGGCCCTCTACATCGAGTCGCTCGGCGCGAAGCCGGCGCTGGTCGGTGTGCTCCTCGGCGCCGGCGAGCTGATCCGGCTCCTCTTCCTCGTCGCGTCCGGACCGCTGAGCGATCGCATCTCGCCGCGACTCCTGATCAATTGCCGCTGGTTGGCGGTCGGCAACGCGCTCCTCTTTCTCGTCGCCTGGCACTGGTGGCAACTCTTCCCGGCCTTTCTCTTTCAGGCCGCCGCCAACCTCGCCTGGCCGTCGGTGTCGCGGGTGATCGACGAATCCGGGGACGAGGCCTCCCGTGCCCATCGTTTCCTGATGGTCTACACGATTGCCGCCAGCGTCCCGCTCCTCGTCGCACCGCTGCTCGGCGGTCTGCTGGCCGAGGCGATCGGTCTGCGGTCGGTCTTCGTCGTGCTCACGATCGGTTTGGTCGTCTCCGGCGGGTTCTTTTCGCGGGTACGACCTGCCGGTCGCGCGACCCGCACGCCGAGTGGGGGCTACCTCGCGGTGTTGCGACACCGGCCGACCGCGCTGCTGAGTGTGCTCGCCCTCGGCGGGATGTTCTCGGCCTACCTTGGTCTGACGCTTGCGGCCAACTACCTCCACAACGAGCGCGGGTTCTCGGTCGGCGCAATCGGCGCGTTCGGGACGCTGATCGCCGCCGGCGGGATCGTCGCCGGTCTTGCCGTCTCGCGCGTGCCGCGGCTGGGGCGATCGCTGAACGGCACGCTGCTCACCCTCGCCCTGATGCCTGCCGTCTTCGCGCTGCTGCTCGGGGGTCGGTCGCTCGGCATCGTCGGCGCCGCCTATCTCTGCTGGGGACTCGCCAGCGTCTCGCAGCAGACCTTCTTCGGTGCCGTCAGCGAGGTGACGCCGCCCGAGCTGCGGACGCGTGCCTTTGCCCTGCTGGAGGTGGCCTACAGCGCCGGCATGATGCTGGCCGGTTTTGCGGCCGGTGTTCTGTACAGTGTCGACCCCGCGCTGCCGCTCTGGTTCGCGCTCGTCGGTAGCCTCGTGGTCGTCGGCGCGGCGCTGGTGGTGCGCCGCTCCGTACTCGCCTGGCAGGCGGGCCAGCTCGCCACCCAGACCGCACCGCTGGCGACGACCTGATCCCGGTTCACGGTTCGGGTGCCTGACTTGGAGCTCCGGCGTGCGATTCCTCCGGCTAACCGGCCAGCGGAACCTCAAGGAGCACCGCCGCCGCGGCCGCTCGCTCAATCGGTCCTGACGACACGAATTCGTATCCTCGGTCGGGCAGACGATAGAGCGTACCGACCGCAACGAAACCTGCCCTCGCGATTCCGCGCAGCGAGGCGACATTGTCGAGATCGTGTCCCACCCAGAACTGCTCTCCTTCCCCGTCATGGAGCACGATGCTCTGCAGGAGTCGCGGGTAGATGCCCCGTCCCCGCCACGCTGGCAGGGTGACGAAGTCCCACAGGTACCGGTCTCCGGGCAGGAAGAGGAGAGTGAGACCGAGCTGATCGATGACAGCTTCTTGGGTGGCAACCCAGCCGTAGGCCACCGGCTCGTCCCCGATCCGCGCCAGCCAGGGCCGGTGGCCGCGCTCCAGGCGCTCCCGTAGCTCGCCTTCGTCGAGGCCGGTCAGATCGTGCAGGAGGTCCCGGTCGTCGGTCGGCGCCATCGTCAGGTGGGGGAGCGGCGGAAGGACGGGGAGTGGATCCCCGCGCCACCAGGTATGCATGAGACCGATCGGCTCAGCGGACCGTTCCAAGTCGTCGCCTCGTCGCTTCACGGTCAATCTGCCAGTCATCTCAATCCCATGTTGCTCACGCGTTGTCCGACACGTGGAGTGCCTCTGGTTCGTCGTTGCTTGGTGCCCACGACGCTGGGTGCCAGGGCGACCACTGCGGTGCCGTGGGGCCGGAAATCCTCGGTCCTCCAGTAGGCCCTCCGCACGATCGCTGCCTTCGCCACGCCGTATGTCGTACGTCTCCGCGGGATAGGCGTGATCGGGGGCGGCAGCGAGGTTGCCGCATCACAGCCACGGCACTAGACTGAAATAATAAACGAACGATCATTCGTAAATAGGCGAGCCCCTCCATGCCCGGACGACCACGCACCGCCAGCGACGCCGCCATCCTCGCCGCGACTGCCCGCGCCCTTGGACGCGTCGGTCCCGCGCGTCTCACGCTGGCCGATGTTGCCGCGGAGGTCGGTCTCGCGCCCGCCACTCTCGTCCAGCGTTTCGGTTCCAAACGGGGGCTGCTCCTCGCGTACGCCGCGTTGGGCCCGGACGCGGTTGCCGAGACGTTCGCGGCGGCGCGTGAGGCCTCCGACTCGCCGCTCGCCGCCCTCGTCGCCGGCCTGACCGCGTTGACGCACGAGATCGCAACCCCCGAGGCGCTCGCGAATCATCTCGCATTCCTGCAAGTGGACCTGAGCGATCCCGACTTCCGCCATCACGCGCTCGCCCAAGCTCAGGTGATGCGCGAGGAGATCCGCGCTCTTCTGGACGCGGCAGTTCGTGCCGGCGAGCTCGTCCGCCTGCAGAGCGCGCGGGTCGCCCGTGCGGTTCAGTCGACCTACAACGGTTCGCTCGTGACCTGGACGGTGGCGCGCGAGGGCACGCTGGCCGGCTGGTTGCGGGAGGATCTCGACCTCATGCTCCAACCCTACAAGCCGCTCTGATCGCGGCGAGGTCATACCGACCC
>JAXDKI010000590.1:0-8309 GCA_034667245.1 Thermomicrobiales bacterium
CATCGAATGCGTATCCGAGTGGTGGCACCACGTCACTTGTCAACTCATCATCGTATCCTTCGAATTCGTCTTTCCACATGCCTGGCAACTCGGCATGGACTACGGTCGGCCATATCCGTATGTTGCAGCTCGCAGCGATTGGCAGATCGTACGACGGCGAAGCCGCTGCAATGATGTGTCCGGCTTCTTTCAACCGATCGAGTTCCCTTCTCGTGGCATCCGCGTGAAGCTTAGTAGCTGTCCAGGATGGGGTCTGTTTGCTCAGTCGGTCTGTGAGGCCGAGAAGCCTGGGTCCCGCTGAGCGGATGGACTCGACATAGGGTCCTACTACTGCTAAATCGTGCGGTACATCAGCGTCGATTTGGTCGGATTCCGCAAGGACTATCCAAACTGAGGTCCGGACTCCTGATCGATCTGACAGATTCTTCGCGACCGTTTCCCACAACGGTCGCAGATCTTGATTCACCAACGCCATGTATGTCAGGTCCAGTTCATAGTGTCCGAGGAGTCGCCTCCGGAGCGCGGCGACTTCGAGATCCTTGGGCACAATGGCTTCGGAGCGAGGGGGCCACTGCCGTTCCTCGTTCATGCCTGTGCCTCCGATGGGTGACCTAGGATCGCCTTCGGCACCATGCACCGCATCGAGTACTGACTGACTTGGGCCTGGCCGGGGCGGGCGTGGCCGGCGGTGCCGATGAGGAGGTAGGCCTCCTGCTTGGTCATGTCCGAGCGCTCTTCGACCCAGAGGATGAGGTCGCGCAAGGCGCCCCAGAGCGCCTCTTCGAGGGGGCGGCCGACGGCGACGGTGACGAGGGAATCGGCGGTTTCGATGCGGGGCCAGGTCATGACCGGGCTGCGGCCTGTGATGACGTCGCAGCTGAGGGTGACGACGCCGCGCATTTCGACGGAGGCGAGCTCGCCGTCGCTTTGGATGGCGTGGCAGTCGCCGAGGGCGAGGAGGGCACCTTCGACGTTGACCGGGAGGTGGATGGTGCTGCCGGTCGTGACCTCCTCGGCGTCGAGGTTGCCGCCGTGGCGACCCATGCCGCCGGAGAGGATGGCTTCCATCGGGGGGGCGGTGCCGATGGTTCCGATCATCGGCCGGACCGGGACGCGGGCGCGGTCGCCGATGTGGACGTAACCGTCGCGGATCTCGCAGAGGATGGTCTCGGGTTTGTCGAAGAGGTCCTCGAAGTGGAAGAGGAAGGGCCAGATCGGGATCCAGCCGAGGGTGTCACACGCCAGGTCGTGGATGTGGACGAGGAGCGTGTCGCCCGGTTCCGCGCCCTCGACGTAGATCGGACCGGTCACCGGGTTACCGTACCAGCCCTTGCGTCGCATCTCGAGCAGGTACTCGCTGGTGGTCGTCTCCGGGGTGCGGGTCCGGCCGCTACGGGCGTCCTCGGTCTCGACGACGAAGATCTCGCCGGGTCTGACGGTCGCCACCGGCGGTGTGCGGCGATCGAAGACGACTGTGAGTTGATCCCGTGTGATCCGCTGCACTCTGTTCCTCCCTTTGATAGCATCGCCTCTGCCGTCAGGTCAGCACCGCAGAGGAGCTCTCCGTGAAGATCGTCCAGGTCGAGGTCATCCCGATCCGCGCCCCGCGCAAGGAAGCGGTTCGGAGCGGCACCGGCAGCGCGCCGGTGACCGCGTCCGAGTTCGGTATCGTCCGTATCGTCGCAGACGATGGCTGCGAAGGCGCCGGCGAGATCTCGATTACCGCGCCGCGGATCGGGTTCACCCTTTGCCACGCCTCCCGTCATCTGATTGCGCCCCGCCTGCTCGGGCTCGATCCACTGCGTCTCCCCGAGGTGCTTGCCGTCGTCGACGCCGCGCTGATGGGGGAGCTGAGCGCCCCGTATCTCCGGGCGGCGTTCGAGATGGCGCTGCTCGACCTCGCCGGGCGGCATTTTCGCGTTCCCGTCCATCAGTTGCTCGGAGGTCGGGCGCGCGACGCCGTGCCGCTGGCCTGGGGGATCTATCAGAAGGCGCCGGAGGAGATGGCGGCGGACGCGGTCGCCGCGGTTGAGACCGGGTTCCACGCGATCAAGCTTAAGGTCGGCCGTCGCTTGGAGGACGATGTCGCGGCAGTCCGCGCGGTCTCGCGCGTGCTCGATCACGCCGTTCCGCTGCGGCTGGACGCGAACATGGCCTGGCGGTCGGTGGCGGAGGCGGCACGGGCGATCGAGGCGCTGGCGGCCGAGGCTCCGGTCGCCTGGGTCGAGCAACCGCTCGGCCGCGACAACCTCGCCGGACTGCGCCTGCTCCGGGAGCGATCCGTGGTTCCGATCATGGCGGACGAGAGCCTGCAATCGCTGCGCGACGCCTACGCCGTGGCGGGAGCCGAGGCAGCGGACGTCTGGAATGTCTACGTCGTCGAAGCCGGTGGGCTGCTCGCCGCGTCGCACATCTTCGCCCTTGCCGCCACGCTCGACGTTCCCTGCATCATCGGTAGCCAAGCCGAGCTCGGCATCGGCACCGCCGCCGCTGCGCATCTGGGTGTCGCCGTTCCTCATTTGCCGTACCCGTGCGAGACGTTCGGACCGCTCCGATATGAGCGCGACATCGTTTCGCCGGGGCCGAGGATCGATCGCGGGTGGCTCTTTCCACCGGACGGCCCCGGTCTCGGCGTCGAGCTGGACTGGGACGTGATTAGCGCGTGGCGGGTTGACGAGTGACAACCGGGTCCACGACTCGCAGCATCGTCAGGACCTTGGCAGAACGGAGGGCGACGGCTGATTTCGTCGCGGCCACTTGACAGCATGCCAGATTGGCGTAAGGTGTTCTCCATCAGAACAGTCCGACGATTTTTGTTCTCAGGACGAACAAGGTAGTAGCGTCGCTTCCTGTCGGACGTCAGCCGGAGGATCGTCTTCGGCGTCTTACAGGAGCAGGTCTTCGGCGGCATGACGGTCGTGGCGTTGACGAGGTGGCGGAAACTTGCGGCGAGGTGCTCGCGAGGAGGACTCGTCTGTTGCCGTTCGCACGGGGCTGAAGTCCCCGCGCTCAATCGCATCTGCCTCCTGAAGGAGGCTGAGGGATGCTGCGAGCTCCAGACTGCTTGAGCAGGCTTATCGGGGTGAGCGCGGGGACTTCAGCCCCGTGCGCACGATGGCCGCGACTTCGGGGACGAGTCGTGGCCGGGACTAGAGAGGTCAGGGTAGAACGCAGTCATGATCGTCGACGTTCATACGCATACGCCCCGGCACCAGACGCCGCCGCCGGTGGGGGAGCAGAAGCTGGATGCGCTTTGGCGGCCGGATCAGAAGGCTTCGACCGCGCATACCTGGGAGGATTCGGTCGCGGCGACTGCGGTGGTCGATCGGGCGATCGTCTTCAACATCGCATCCGATCCACGGGGCGATACGCCGGACGATGGGCAGTTGATCTACTCGACGCCTCTGGTCAACGACGACACGGCCGCATTTGTCCGGGCTCACTCGGAGAAGTTCATCGGGTTTCTGACGGTCCACCCGCACGATCCGAAGGCGCTGGAGGAGATCGAGCGGGCGACAGGCGACCTGGGGCTGCGAGGGATCAAGCTGGGGCCGAATTACCAGAACTTCGATCCGCTCGGCGAGGAGGCGTTCCGCGTCTTCAAGCGGGCGGAGGAGCTGGGGTTGCCGGTGCTCTTCCATCAGGGGACGTCGCCGGTCCAATTCGCGGATCTCGACTACGCCCACCCGCGACACATCGATCGGGTCGCGATGGCCTTTCCGCAGCTGCGGATGATCCTCGCCCACATGGGTCACCCGTGGCAGATCGACTGCATCGTGGTGATCCGCAAGCACCCCCACGTTTACGCCGATATCTCCGCGAACTTCTACCGGCCGTGGTCCTACTACAATGCCTTCCGGCTCGCGACCGAATGGAACGTCCTCCACAAACTCCTCTTCGGCTCCGACTTCCCGATCGCCTCGCCGCAAGAGACGATGGATGCGCTCTGGCGCGTCAACGACATCACCGAGGGAACCAAACTACCGCGCGTGCCGGAGGACGCCCTCGACGCGATCCTCCACCGCGACAGCCTGGCTTTGTTGGGGCTGGAGTAGGCACTGGAGACGGACGGATCAGGAGGCGGATGAGCGAAATCCCAATGCGCGCCATATCATGGCGGGTTCACGATATCTGTTGGTAGCGTCGCAGGGGAGGGAGATACAACGTGCTCGTGGGATACGTGAGCGACGAACGATACGTCGCGCTGGCCGACGTCCTGCTGGAGTTCGAGCGAGACGGGGAGAGCGTTGCCGTCGTGCGCTCGACACCGCGCGGGGCGATTCGGGCCGAGATCGAGCCGGGACCGTATCGGGTGACGCTGGTCAAGGATGGGTTCGGGTCCAAGACGGTCGAGATGACCGTCGATCCGGATAAGCCGTACCAATTCCGGTTGTTGGCGGACGGGCTACTGGGGTACGTCTGGCCGAAATGGGTGCGGAGCGGTGAGCGGTCGGAGTTTCGCGTTCACGCGGTCGAATCGTACCAGCTGACGCTCTGGCGGTATGGGTTGAACAAAGAGTACGTGAAGATGCTCGGCTGGCTCGACGAGCACGGGCCGCGGGCGGTGATGCAGATCACGCCGGACGGCGACTACACGCAGGCGGGTGTCGGCTGGAACAAGCAAGGCTATGGCAGCCCGCACCTGACCCAGTTCGTGACCGGTCCGGAGCGGTCGGGGTTGTATTACCTGCACGCGAAGACGGAGTCTGGGCGCTTCTTCTCGTTCCCCTGGATCGTGGCGCCGGCGGAACCGTCGGCTTCGATCGCCGTCGTCGCCTCGACGAACACCTGGAACGCGTACAACAACTTCGGCGGCCGCAGCAACTACATCAACTCGATCGGTCTGCCGCCGTCGCCGACGGTCAACGCCCGCCTCGACATGATCCGCTACACGCAGATCGGCTCCTTCTCGGAGTGGCACGCGCCGGACGAGGCCTATCCGCCGCTCTCGTTCGAGCGGCCGGAGCCGTTCAACCACGTGCCGGAGGAGACCCAGGTCACCGATCCGATCGCCGGGCGTCAGACGAGCCATTTGGCCCCGGCGGAGTGGCGGCTGCTCGGGTGGTTGGAGCGCGAGGGGTTCGGCTACGACCTCTACAGTGAGTCGCAGCTCCACGACGGGACGCTCGACCTCGATGCCTACCAGGTCCTTGTGATCAGCGTCCATCCGGAATACTGGTCGCGCCAGATGTATCGGCGGGTCAAGGACTGGGTACACCAGCGCGGGGGCCGGTTCCTCTATCTCGGTGGCAACGGGCTGAACTGCGAGGTCGAGTTCCTCGACGAGGCGACGCTCCACATCCGCACCGAGAATCCGACGACCAGGGGCGAGTTCCGCTACCAGGATGCGGTGACCGGTCGCTCGATCGAGAGCCGGTTCGACCGCACCTACGAGAGCGAGGCAAATCTCCTCGGCGTGGTGATGACCGAGACCGGGATCATGACGTCCGCTCCCTATAAGGTGATCGACGCGGATCACTGGGTCTATGCCGGCACCGGTCTGCAAAACGGCGACATCTTCGGCGAGGCGAACTTGCAAGAACGCTGTCCGGGCGGCGCCTCCGGTCACGAGACGGACAAGATGAGCCCGTCCTCCCCGCCGGAGACGGTTCTCCTGGCAAAGGGGCTGAACCCGGACGATGGCGGCGCCGAGATGGTCTGCTACGAGCTGGAGAGCGGCGGTGCCGTCTTCTCGGTCGGCTCGATCACCTATCCCGCCAGCCTCCTCGTCGATCCGAATGTGTCACGCATCACGAACAACGTCCTGTCGCGATTCCTGAGCCGATGAGGCTGCCATGACACCCGAGGAGCTGAAACGTCGACTCCGTGGCGTGATCGCGTTCACGCCGGACGACCGCGTCGACCTATCGGTGACGCCGGAAGACCGGGAAGAGGTGCGGCGGGTGTTGGCGGAACTGGGGTTGTTGGAGCTTTTGGCTTGACCAAGCGGCCCTCAACCGGAGACGGGCTCGTCGGCAGATCCGTCGTAAGGGCGGACCGCCGTGTCTGCCCTGCTGTATTGGCACACACGAACGAGGGCGGACACGGCGGTCCGCCCCTACGAACGTTTGGGGGGTGAGGGCCGCCCGTGTCTGCCCTCATCACGGACCTTCAACGCCTCGGTCTGCGCCACGGCGATCGCGTCGTCGTCCACAGCTCGTTGCGTGCTTTCGGCCACGTTGACGGGGGAGCGGAGGCGGTCGTGCGCGCGCTGCTCGAGACCGTGGGGAGTGATGGACTCCTGGTTGCGCCCACGTTTACGTACTTCAGCCAGCGGTTTGATCCGGGAAGGGAGCCTGGTCTGACCGGGCGCATCGCCGAGACGATCCGGACCTGGCCTGGGGCCGTTCGCTCGTGGCATCCGACGCATTCGGTCGCGGCGATCGGGGCGGAGGCGGAGGCGATCTGCGCGGGTCATCATCTCGTCGGTGGGCTGGCGGTCGACTCGCCGCTCGACCGGCTGGCGCGGCAGGGCGGCTATGTGCTGCTGATCGGCGTCGGGCATGCCACCAATTCGACCGTGCACGCCGGCGAGGCACACGTGCCGGTGCCCTATCTCGACGTGCCGTTTCGGCCCGACAATGTGCGTGAGGCGACGGTGCTCGTAAACGGTGAGGAGATGAGGGTTCCGTTACTTCACCCACCCGGTTGCAGTCGAGCGTTCGGCGCCGTGGAGCGGCCGCTGCGGAAGCGAGGGGCGATTCGGGACGGTCGGATTGGGCGAGCGCTGTCGCAGTTGGTGCGCGGTCGGGACGTGGTCGAGACGGCCGTCGAGCTCCTCCGTGGGGATCCGGCGGCGTTGCTCTGCACCGATCCGGAGTGCTACCGCTGTGCGGAGGCTCGTCGGTGCCTGGACGCGACGCGATGACAAGCGGCGTCGACCATTGTGGTAACGCCGCCGTCGATGGTCAGCAGCAGGAGAGGGGTCACATTGCTGGACCTTGAAGTCCGAAGGAGTCGGAACGCATGCCCGACGCCCAGGGTCGGATGATCGTGGCAGGGGAACAGCACACTTTGCCGAGAATGGAGGAGTCAGTGACAGCGACGACGATTCTCTTTAATGAGCTGACGCGGGAGGAGATCCGCGCGCTGGCGCCGGAGGCGATTGCCCTGCTCCCGGTAGGCGCGACGGAGCAGCACGGACCGCATTTGCCGGTGGGCACCGACCACTTCGCCGTCGAGCATATCGCGCGGGAGGCGGCGCGGGGGGTGGCAGACCGGCTGCCGATCGTCGTGACGCCGACGCTGCCGTTTGGGTCGTCGCACCACCACTTGCCGTTCAGCGGGACGCTCTCGCTGGGCACCGAGACGTACTACAGGGTGATGACGGACCTGGTCGAGTCGCTCCTGATCGACGGGTTCCGGCGGGTCTTCGTGCTCAACGGTCACGGCGGGAACAATGAGCTGATCCAGCTCGCCGTGCGCGATCTCGCGCTCAAGCGCGAAGCCGATCTGGCGGCTGCGTCGTACTGGACGATCGCCTGGAACGATCTGGTGGGGGTGGAAGCACAGCGCTACGGGCGATTTCCCGGTCACGCCGGGACGTTCGAGACGTCGCTCGTGATGGCGCTGCGGCCCGAGCTCGTCCGCGAGCCGCGACCGCACCGCGACGACATCGCGGCCTGGTCGACGGATCCAGCTCCGGCCTACCGGCTGGAGCGGTACGGCACCTGGCAGGCGATGAACGGCTACACCGATAGCCCAGACCGCGGCGAGGGCGAGCGTGGCGAGCTGTTCCTGAAGACGGTCGCCGAGGCGGTCGGACGCGCGCTGACCGAGTTCTACGTCACGACGGGGGGCACGCTTCGTGAAGATCACGGCGGTTGAGACGATTCCGGTCCGGGTTCCGATCGCGCCGTCGCGCGCGATCCGGGGCGGACGCGGGGCGCATACGGAGTCGCCGTTCCTGTTCGTGCTCGTGCGGACGGACGAAGGGATTACGGGGCTCGGGGAGGTCTCGGGGACACCGCTCTGGAGCGGCGAGGATCAGGTCACCGCGGATTATGTCATCCGCTCGTTCCTCGCCCCGATGCTGATCGGCTCCGACCCAACCGAGGTAGAGCGTCTGACCGGGCGCTTCCGATACGCCGTCGCCGGTCACCCATTCACGAAGGCGGCGCTGGAGATGGCGCTCTGGGACATCCTCGGCAAGGTGGCCGGGTTGCCGGTCTACCGCCTGTTGGGTGGTCCTGTACGGGACTTCGTCACGACCAAGTTCTCGATCTCCGGACTCGCGCCGGAGAAGGCGGCCGAGATCGCCCTCTGGGCGAAGGAACTCGGTTTTCGCACGATGAAGGTCAAAGTCGGCA
>JAXDKI010000591.1:0-16731 GCA_034667245.1 Thermomicrobiales bacterium
ATCCAGGAGATCGATCGCCGATTGCCTGCCGCCCAGATAGTCAGCGATCCAATCCGTGTCAACGAGATAGGTCAAAGCTCGACCGCTGGCCGAGTCGAAACGAGCCGCTGGCGATAGTTCTCCTCGACGAAGGCGTCGACGTCGAGATGTTCCCTCCAGCCTCCCGCCGCCCCACGAAACGCCGCGTCCGCGGCCTCAGTGGCGATCTCACCTTCCCCGACCTCTGTGGCCGGCCGAACCACGGCAACGACTCGCCCTCGCCAACGAAGGAACTGCTCTTCGGGAGTCTGCTCGAGTTCCTCCACGAGATGCAGCAACTCCGGTCTCGTCTCCACGTCGATGATTTTGCCCATCGCGATTACCTCACCCAAAGCCGCATCATTATTCCATCGACGCTACCGTACACTCCTCTGCCAGCGCGCACAACTGGTTACCCACCTGACAAGCGGACAGAATCGCACTTGAGATCCAACGCCGCATACAGGGGTAGGAGTCACGGACGATGGAGGCGACGCAGCTCCTCACCGCAGAAGACCTGTTCTGGATGCCGGGCGACGAGCCGTGGGAGCTCTGGGAGGGCAAGCTCCGCAAGGTACCGGGAGCGGGCGGCGAGGCAAGCGCAATCGCTGGCGGCATCGGCATGCTGATCACACTCTTCGCAAGACCCGGGAAACGTGGCTACGTCACCGCCGCGAACGGCGGCTACGTCACGGCGCGCAACCCAGACACCGTGCTTGTCCCCGACGTCGGATTCGTTCGGAGGGAGCGCGTACCAGGACGAACGCTCCCGGAGGAGTTTTGCCCGTTCCCGCCCGACTTGGCGGTCGAGGTGCTCACCTTCTGGAACGTACCGGGCGACGTCGAGGCCAAGACGTGGCACTACTGCAAAGCCGGAGTTCCCATTCTCTGGTGGGTGGACCCAAAACAGCGAACGGTCTCCGTCTACCGGCATGGCGTCCTCGCTGCCGAGCTCGGCGAAGGCGAGACGCTCGATGGCGAGGACATCCTCCCCGGCTTCACGGCATCGGTAAGCGAAATCTTCGAGTGAACCGCCCTACTCCTGGTCGTTGTTCGACCACCCGATCCCCGGCACGGCTGGCGGTGAGATGCAGCCGTCGCGACCGATGCCTGTCTCGACCTCGATCGGGTTGGAGTAGACCAGCGATTCGTAGTAGGTCGTGTTCGGGATTGCGCAGGCGAGGTGGAGATTCGGCGGACCGCCACCGTGGACCTCGGCCCGCATGTTGAACGCCTCCGCCAGGTGGGCGACACGGAGACCGCCGGTGATCCCGCCCTTGAAGTGGGTGCTGGTGCGGACCATGTCGGCGGCGCCGGCCGCGATGAAGTCGGCGATGTTGTAGTGGCAGCCGTCCGAGGTCTCGCCGGAGAGGAGCGGGACCGTCAGCACGTTGGCCAGCCGCTTGTAGGCCTCGATGCTGAACTCCCGCATCGGCTCCTCGTACCAGAGGTAGCCCGCCTCCTCGCAGGCCTTGCCGACGTAGGTCGCCTCGACCAGGTCGAACCCGGCCGACCCGTCGTACATGAGGTCGATGTCGGGCCCGACGTGCTTGCGCAGATCCTGGCAGAGTTTGGCGTCCTTCCGGTAGTCGCCCCAGGCGTGGAGCTTGATCGCCGGAAACCCGTACGCCAGGCACTGGTCGGCGACGTCGAGGAACTCCTCCGTCGTCTCGAAGGTCACCGTGCTGGCATAACAGGGAATCCGGTCCCGGTAGCCGCCGATCACCTTGTAGAGTGGCAAACCCGCGACCTTGGCGGTGATGTCCCAGAGGGCGATGTCGGCCAGCCCGAGCGCGTAGATCGGCAGCTCCTCGATCCGGTCGATCTCCCAGGCCCGCTCCCAGAGGTCCTCCTTCATCAGCGGATCGGCGCCGACCAGCATCTCCCGCAGCCGACGATCGACGAGGTCGGTGATGATCCGGCCACGGTTCATCCGTGCCTCGCCGGTCACCCCTTCGTCGGTCTCGATCGTCAACCGGGCATTCTCGTGGCTCGTGCCGGATCCCGGCAGACCGGCCCGCCAGCGAAACTGGTGACGAACCGGTTGCTCCGTAACCTCGACCTTGACGGCGGTGATCTTCACGAACAGTCCCTTCCTTATCTATATCTAAGCGGTGAGCTAGCCGCGGATCGATCCCGACAGGAGCCCTTGCGTCAGCCGGCGCTGGAAGATGAAGAAGATCGCGATGGTCGGGATTGTGGCGAGGACGATCCCGGCGAAGAGTGGACCGTAGAGCGTGTTCGCCTGGGTCCGCCGCGACAACTCCGTCAGCGCCACGGTTACCGTGCGCATCTCGTCGCTCTTGAGAACGAGGAGACCGTAGAGGAATTCGTTCCAGATCGAGATGAACTGCATGACGCCGATCACGACCAACCCCGGTACGCTCAGGGGGAGAACAATGCGCCAGTACGTCCCGAAGAGGCCGGAGCCATCGATCCTGGCCGCGTCGATCAGGTCGTCGGGGATGCCGGAGGCAATGTACTGGCGCATCAGGAAGATGCTCAGCGGCGGCGCCCACCAGGGCACGATCAGTGGCCAGAACGTGTCGACCCAGTGGAACTTCACCATCAGCAGGTAGAACGGGATGATCGTCGTCTGCCCGTTCGGCATCACCGAGGTCGCCAGGACGAAGAGGAAGAGCCAGTTCCGCCCCGGAAAACGTCGCTTAGCGAAGACGTATCCTGCCAGCGAGCAGAAGAAGAGCACGCCGACCGTCTGCGCCACGGACACGATCAGGCTGTTGCGCAGATAGGTCAAGAACGGGAACCGTCTGAAGAGCTCCCGGTAGTTCTCGAAGATCAGCTGCTCCGGCCAGAAGTTGGGCGGGATTTTGAACATCTCCCCCCGGTCCATCAGCGAGCCGGAGAGCATGAAGTAGAACGGCATCAGGCAGAGCGCGCCGACGACGAAGAGAAACGCGTAGAGCAGACCACTCGCCAGCCGCCGCCGCCAGACTGCCCGCCGGCCAGCCGTGGCGGTGATCCCATCGATGCGCCTATCGGGTGCGATCGCGGCCATACCGAGGCTCCCTCGCCATTAATCGTCGCCCCGCCGGCGTACGAGACGCAGCTGGACGAACACGACCACGAGCATGAACGCGCTGAGGAGGAAACTCAGCGCCGTCGCGTCCCCGATCCGCGGCGCGCCGCTGGTGCCGATGCCGATGTTGTAGATGTGCAGCAACGGCGTCAGCGTCTCGTTCGACGGCCCGCCCCTGGTGACGACGTAGGCCTGGCTGAAGAGCGTGGTCACGCTGATCGTCGAGGTGATCAGCAGGAAGAGCATGACAGGACGCATGAGCGGCAACGTGATCTGCCAGAAGGTCCTCCAGCCCGAAGCGCCGTCGACCCGTGCCGCGTCGTAGATCTCCTGGTCGATCGCCTGCAGACCGCCGAGGACGATCAAGGTCGAGAACCCGACCCCGCCCCAGACGGTCAACGACACGATCGGCACTTGGGCCAGCGTTGGATCCTTCAGCCAGTTGTACGGCCCCAGCCCCACGTGCGAGATCAGCCCATTCAGCCAGCCGTTCGCCGTCCCGAAGAGCAGACGCCAGACGATGCCGACCACCACAACCGAGGTCACGACCGGGATGAAGAGGATCGTCCGGAACACCCCGCGCAGCCGGAGGAACGGTAGATTCAGAATCACCCCGAAGACCAGCGGCAAGATCAGCCCGAGCGGCACGAGGATCACCAGGAAGCGCAGCGTGTTGAAGAACATCTGGTGGGTGACGGTGTCGTGAAGGACAAAGGAGTAGTTGTCGAACCCCACCCAGCGCGGCTTGGTGATCCCGTCCCACCGCTGGAAGCTCAGGACAAACGACCAGGCAATCGGGTATGCGAAGAAGACCCCGAACAGCACGAAGAAGGGCGCGATGCAGAGATACTCCGGCCAGTGCCGGGCAATCTCGGCAAACCGCCCCCGCGACCGGGGCCGCTCAATCGCCGTGGTCTGCAGACGCTGAACCTGTTGCATCGGCGGAAGGGCCCCTCACCCCCGACCCCTCTTCCGCCCGGCAGGAGAGGGGAACTCTTGTCAACTCCGCTCCTCAGGCACCCCCCTGAGGCAACATCTTGCCCCACCGCGGGTCCCCCTCTCCCGCGTAGCGGGCCGCGTACCCTCTGGGTGGCGGTCAGGGGGTGAGGGTCGTGCTCCTTACCCCTGATACCGCTTGTTCAACTCGCGGACGCGGTCGCCGAGTTGCTTCATACCGTCCGGGATCGCCGTGTCGCCGGTCATCATCGCCATCATCGCCGCGCCGATCTCGGCCAGTGCTTCGCCGAAGACCGGTTGCTTGTACCAGGTCCCTGGGTACTGATCGACGGCCTGCGTCCAGATGTCGTTGAAGGCGAAGTCCCCGAACGCCGGGCTGCGGACGCCCTTCCAGGCTTCGCTCTGGAGATACGGCAGGAATGGCGGCAGGATACCCCAATCGCCGCAGGCCGTCGCCCCTTCCATTGTCCCGAGCGCCAGCTCCATGAAGTTCATCACCTCTTCCGGGTGCTCGGTGTAGGTGGTCGACGCGATCGCCGCACCGCCCAGGTTGGCGACCCGGACCGCTCCCTCCGCCGGACGCGGCAGGAGCGCGACCCGCCACTGCCCCTGACCCGACTGCTCGTCGGTCACGTTCGGCTCGATCCCGAATCCCCGGTACCAGACGGCAGCCGGACTCATGGCCACGTGACCGGCCGCGATCTCGGCGAAGTAGTTCTCCTCGAACGGGACCTCGTCGATCGCGATGTCGGCGTCGTAGAGCTTCTTCGCCAATTCCATCGCGGCGACCCCCTTCTCGTCGTCCAGGGTCACCTCGGTGCCATCGGCATTGGTGACGGCACCGCCGAGCTGGAACATGATGAAGGTCCAGAGCCAGGCGGTGTTGACGTCGCCAACCGTCGGGAAGTAGATCGACGCGGCGCCGGTCTTGGCCTTGATCTCCTTGGCGGCCTCAATGAACTGGTCCCATGTCCAATCCTCGGGGACCGTCACGCCGGCCTGCTCGAGCAGGTCCTGCCGGTAGTAGAGCCCCACGGTTGCGATGTCGCCGGGGAACGCGGCGTACTTACCGGTCGAAGGGATCAAACACTCCTTCGTCTTGCCCGGCGCGAGTTCGGCTTCGTGCTTCTTGACGAGATCGGTCACGTCGAGCAGAACGCCCGTCTTGCCGAGCTCCTGAACCACGTCGATCTCCGGCCAGAAGAGGTCGGGCGTCCCCTCGCCGTTGGCCGCCAGTGTGGCGCGGAAGACGGCCATGTCGTTGCTTTCCATCATGTTCAGCTTGACGTTGGGGTACTTTTCCTCGTAGAGCGGTTTGACGCGGTCGAAGGGATGATTCGCGTGGACGAAGACGTCGAGCGTGATCGCTTCCTGGGCGAGACCGCGCAGGAGCGCACTCCGCGCCGCCGGGCCGGCAAGCGCCGCCCCCTGAGGACCAAGCGCCAGGGCGGTTGCCAGTCCGGTCCCGGCTCCGAGGAACCGCCGTCGTGAGAGGTGCTGACCGGTCATCGTCGACCCTCCTTGATCGTCTTCTGCGCGAGGCCTCACAGGCGAGGCTTCAACCCACGGAAGTCCGTACTCTTCAGCGCTTGGGTGGGGTTCGTTCGCTTGGGATCTCGGCCGCGAACAGCCGTCCGTCCGTTTCCTCCTTTCGCTTCGTTCTCGCGGCACCGCGCTTGGCACGTACCGGCTCGGCTCACCACTCGTTCAACCGGAGTTCGCCCCGCTCCGATGCCGGTTGATCGAGGATTCCCCGCACGGCGTCGGCGGAATAGCGGACGTGCATCGCCATGAGTTCGGTCGCCCGATCCCCATCCTCCCGCGCGATCGCCTCGGCGATGCCGAGATGATGATCGCCGGCGATATCCATCGAGCCGGGTAAGCGCATGATCAGTGCGACGACACTGCTCTGGATCTCCCGCACGGAGTCGAGCACCAGGGTCAGGTAAGGACTGGCGGCCGCCTCGCAGACGTGCCGATGGAAGAGACCGTCCGCCCGACTGAACGCCGCGACGTCGTCTGCCGCCGCAGCCTGCGCGCTCGCCCCCGCATGCTGCCCGATCGCCTCGGCCTGGTCCGGTGTCCGCCGCTCAGCGGCGAGACGGGCGGCGGCAACGTCGAGCGCCTCCCGGAGCTCGTAGAGACTGAGGATCGAGTGCTCCTCCGTCGTCGCAGAGAGGGTCAGCGCCCGCGAGATCGAGGGGATGGGATTGGAGCAGACGTAGGTCCCGCTCCCCTGCCGCGACTCGACGAATCCCATCGACGCCAGCACCTTCAGCGCCTCACGCACGACCCCGCGACTGACGGCGAAGGAGTCGGCCAACTCCCGTTCCGTCGGCAGCCGTTGACCCGGCACCAGCGCCCCGCTCCGGATGCGCTCCCGGATCTGCTGGACCACCTGCTCGTACGAGCGGGTGACGAGAACCGAACGAAAGTCCATCGCGACCTTTGGTCAAGTCATCAAGTTGTCGGACCAATGTCGGAAGACTACGGGGCCGGTGAGGCGCTGTCAAGGGTGGGTACGCTTCAGGAAGCCGCACTCGCCGATGAGCCAGAGAGCGGGGCGGGTCGTTCAAGCGCGCTCTCGAGTTCGACGTGCCGCCCATCGCGCGACGCATCGTGGATGGCGTGCATCGTCTCCAGCACGTGCAGGGCCAGTTCGCCCGACGCCCGGTGAGGTCGTCCGTCGCGCAGCCCCTCGGCCATGTCCGCCAGCCCCAGGCCGCGGCTGTTGTCGGTGTAGTCGTGCGTCAGCGGAATGTCTTCCCATTCCGTCGAGCCCGCGCGGCGAAGGCGCACAGGCCCACCAAAATTGTTGGGATCGGGAACGGCCAGCGTGCCCTCGCTGCCATAGATCTCGATTCGGTTCTCCCGCGCCCAAACGTCGAAACTCGTCACAAACGTGGCGATCGCGCCCGTCGCGAAGTCGAGGACGGTCGCGGTGTGGGTCGGTACCTTCACCTCGATCGTCTCGCCGGCTCGCGGCTCGCTGCTGATCGTGCGTTGCGCGAACGAGGCACGAGCCGAACCGGTGACGCGGCGGATCGGACCGAGGAGCGAGACGAGCGCGGTCAGGTAATACGGCCCCATGTCGAAGAGCGGACCGCCCCCCGGCTGGTAATAGAAGGCCGGGTCCGGGTGCCAGTGCTCATGCCCGTGGCACAGCATCGACGCCGTCGCGGCGACCGGCTCCCCGATCGCCCCCTCGTCGATCAACATCCGACACGTCTGCAGCCCGCCGCCGAGGAAGGTATCGGGCGCACTCCCGACCCGGACTCCCTTCGCCGCGGCAAGGTCGAGAAGACGCCGCCCATCCTCCAGTTCGATCGTCAGCGGTTTCTCGTTGTAGACCGACTTCCCCGCCGCCACGGCACCGAGCGCGATCTCGGCGTGGGCCGCCGGGATCGTCAAATTGAGCACGAGCTCAATCTCCGAGTCGGCCAAGAGGTCGTCCACGGAGCACGCCCGCGGCACCCCGTGCTCTGCCGCCCGCGTCGCGGCACGCTCGGGAACGACGTCCGCGCACGCGACGACGTCGAGCATCGGAAATCGCCGGGCATTCTCGAGGTAAATCGCGCTGATGTACCCGCAGCCGACGAGACCGACGCGGACGGGTGCCCGATCGTCCATGGAATGCTTCACCTTTCGCGCGTGCCCCCGTGCCCCACGGTCCCCCATGGCGAGGCTCCTCACCGGGTGGCATCCTAGCGGATACGGTCGCAAACCGAGTAAAGCCCGGTCTGCTGCCCGTCCAACAGTCAACATCTCGCCTGTCGAAGGCTTCTTCCGCCGGCATTTCCGATGGTTGCTCCGGCGAGACAAAACCTCGCCCCGCTGAGGGTGGGCAGGAGTGCGTTTTCCACGTGCTGGCTCGGAAGTCTTCGGCGGGAACAGATCAGGTGTCCACCAGGCAAGCCGCGTTGCTTGCCGACCTCTACCGATCACCCGCCTCCCCTCACAGCACGCCGGCGGCCCAGAGCATCCCGCGCTCCACAATCGTCCGCGCTTCCGGCACGTCGAAGTCGTAGGCCTTGTGACCGAGCGAGCAGTAGAAAACGCGTCCCGCACCCCAGCGCCGCTTCCAAACCACGGGCATCACCGTGCCGGCGATCCAGGGGAGATGGTCGCCGCCGAAGGTGGTCGTCGCGAGTACCTCGTTCGAGGGATCGACGTGGAGGTAATACTGCTCGGAATGCATCTGAAAGTCGTTCAGCCCAGCCATGATCGGATCGTCCGGCCTCACAATCGTCACCGCGTAGTCGATCACGTTGCCGGGATGGGCCACCCATTGGCCCCCTACCATGAATTGATAGTCAGGGTTGTTGCGGAAGCTGTCGGCCATCCCGCCGTGCCACCCGGCGATGTTGACCCCACTCCGCACCGCCGCCAGCAGCCCCGCCTCTTGCTCCTTCGTGATCGTCCCCATCGTCCAGACCGGCACGATCAGATCGAGCGTCTTGAGCCGCTCCGCGTCGAGATAGACGTCAAGCGTATCGGCCAGCTGGACCTCGAATCCATACCCTTCCAGGATCGGGGCGAAGACGTCCACGCATAGCTTCGGCTCGTGCCCCTCCCAACCGCCGTACACCATGAGCGCCGATGGCATCGTGCTTCCTCCATCATCCGTGGCGACGAGTCGCGGGACACAACGTCCCAGGGGAGAATTCAGGGCGAACTCTCACGGGACAGGACTGCGTGACCGGGAAATCAGGCGTGCTCTCCGCTCGCGGCGAGTTCCACCGACCTGGAGCGTCGCTGCGCCAGTGCCTGCTCAATGTGACGACCCATAAGTCGCCGCTCGGAAGGAAGCACCAGACGACCCGCGATCCGCTCGCGGCCACTCAGGTAGCCATCGATCTCTTCATCGACCTGTTCGGACGGAATGTTCGTCGCTGCGAGAAGCAACTCCACAACTGCGGCACGTTCCTCAGGGTCAAGCGTCGTCACGACTGGCGGCTCGATCGGTTCGGACGATCGGGGGCCTAGGTGCATCCACTCCAGGGCCTCTTCCATCGTCAGACTCGGGCCAATGTGGCGGCGCTCATCATCGGAAAGGGGGGGCACAGGCACGATATCTCCGACGCTTTCGCCAAGGCTGATGGCCACCATCTCTTCCACGACTTCCCGCGGCAGGGACGTCCGCTCGAGAAGGTCCTGAATGATCGCGTCGCGTTCCTCAGGGGCGGTTACGTTCGCCATCCGAGTGTCCTGAACAGCGCGTCGATGGTGATATCGACAGCAGCGAAGTCGTCTTCATCCCACTGCAGAGGATAGTACACCTTCCCCGGCACACGCGCCCGAAACGCGTCGAGGCTGGTTATGAGCGCGGGCAGACTACCGTGTGCGGCGACGAATTGAGCGTACGACCGTGCCCAGAGTTCCTCTGGCTGGAGCCACATGTCGATCAGCTCCCGCTCGCGTTGTGTGATTGACGCGTCATGCGCCGACCCGCTCGCGTCGACAATCTTGACGCGACGACGATTCCCTACGTCTTGCAGGAGCCGGAAGGCAGAGCTCGCGGTCACCGCACGGCCCCAGTCCTCCAGGATTGGATTGCATCGAGATCCGAATTGGATTCCGGCACCCAATGCGGCAAGATCGAGAACATGCCCGATTTCGTGCACCAGTGAGAGCTCACGATGGACTTGGTTCGATCGCACGAGGATACTGATCGGCTCGCCGGTTTGGGAGTCGAACAGAAATCGTCCGAGTTCGCGGGTCCCATAGGCAAATCGCACCGGAATGCGAGGCAGTCCACCGACACCATGAATGCGATCGATTGCCGCGACCGTCTCTCGCGAGCCATCGTAGAGCGGTCCGGCCGGAACATCGGCCGATCGAAAACCCCGCTGGTCGACCGGACGTCACCTCGCCTGATGGCACATCCACCTACCAGTTCTTCTATGACCTATCGCGCCGCCGACCGCGAAAGGTTGCACCGTCGCGTCGAGTCACCGCCGATGCCACGATTTCGCACAGCTGTGCGTAAGGGAACTCGCCTGGATTTCGCTACCGGGTCTATCAAAGATCGTCTCAACCCGACGTGAACCAATCTGCGTCAATGCTCACCTCTTCCACTTGTCGAGTACTCACCCCGAGATTCAAGTCCTTGAGAATCCTGCCGAGTGTGTCGCCGTCGATGAGGTCGAGAACGGGAGCGCCGTCCCGCGTGGCTTCTCGTTTGGCGTCCGGCGTAAAGCTGCCAGTGGTGATAAACAAGCCCTTGTCTGTTCTGCCTACCATTGCCCCACGAAAGTCGCGGATTGCGGCTGCCCCGACGCTTCCCTTGTAACGCTTGCACTGGAAGAACACATGGAAGCTCAGCAACGCGATCCGTAGCACGCCTATGCCGTCAATCCCGCCATCTCCACTTCTCCCAGTGACCTCCACCCGCGTAAAGCCCGACTCTCTGAGGACACGCTGGCATGGCTTCTCAAAGCTTGCGGGTGACATGGACTGCACGACCTCCAAAAGGTTGTCCCGCCATTCCTCGAAGATCGTGCTGGTGAAGATACGGGGCTCGTTTGGAACAGGAGCGAGCACCTCTGATCTCTGCCTCTCCTGCGTCTCTTTGTTCTGCGACCGGCGAACCTTACGTGATGACATGGCCCGCACGCGCGCTGGGATACCCGCCATGTCAGCTTCCGTGAGGTTCTCTCCGTAATCCGTGATTGACCAAATACCGCGACTGCTGTTCTCCAGTGCGCCGACGGCTTTGAGATACGTTCTCGCCCAAGCCAGGCGATAGCGGATCTCCGTCTGTGGTCCGTCTCCGTGCAGCACACTGAGCTGATCTTCATTGTATCCAGCAATCTCTATGGCCCTATCCTCAATTTCCTGATTAGATCCAGAGTTTCCCGAATCTTTGATGGCTTGCAGAGTAGGCCAAAGCATTTTGTCGTACGGAGGAATACGAGCAGCCGTAGCGTTCTCAGCTGCCATACCGGCCTTCTCCTTTGTTGTACGCATCAATGCACGAGGCGGAGCGGCACTCTAGCATGTGCCCTCTGGAGCCACAATATCTACGCGACAGTTGGCGCGATCGACAGCGGCGCCGCCTGCTGCGCGGACGCGGTCGAAGCGGGGCACGGATCTGTGTGAGCAGCCGTGTTTCGCCCGCTCAGGCGCGAAGTGACGGGTACCGCCGCACGATGAGCCCGATGCACGCGAGTGCCAGGGAGCACCCCGCCGCCATTGCCCATGGGGTACCGACCCGGCTGGCCAGCGCGCCGAGGGCCAGTTGCCCGATCGGCAGCATGCCCCAGGTCATGAGGTGGATCGAAAGCACCCGCCCACGCACCGCGTCGTCAACGCTCAGTTGGACTGCGGTCTGATTGATGGCCATGAAGCCTCCGCTCGCCCAGCCAGCCGCGAATAGGAGCAACCCCGCCACAGGAACAACCGGCGTGAACGCGAAGAGCATCACCAGAATGGCGAACGCCGCCGCCATAGCGACCTGGGCAGTCGCCCCGGCGCGGAGACGCGACGAGCGCGCAACCGAGAGCGCACCGGCCACCGTCCCAAGACCGGTGCTGGCCAGGAGCAACCCCAACCCGGTCGATCCCACGTCCAAGTCATCGCGGGCGAAGACCGGCATCAGGTTGAGGTACGGCATCACCAGCACGGTCGGAGCCAAAGCGAGCAGGATCAGGGCCAGCAAGAACGGGTCCCGCGCCACGATTCGCAGCCCGAGCGTCAGACTTGACCCGCCCCGCCCCGCGTACCCGGTCTTCTCCACCGCGCTCGACGGCACCCACCAGGCTGTCACGAGCGCCAAGACCTGCATCACGGCGGCAATGGCGAACGCCCCGCTGGCACCGAGGAGAGCGATCAGGACGCCGGCCAACGACGGTCCGACCACCCGCATTGCGTTCTGGCCGGCGGAGTTGAGGGCGATCGCGTTGGCCAGATCGGGTCGCTCAACGAGCGACGGGACAATCGCCGTGCGAGTAGGGAAGGATAACGACATCGTAGTGCCGGAGGCAGCCGCCAGCACCAGCAGCGACCAGGGCGAGATCGCGTCGAGACCGATCAGGACCGCCAACGCCACGGCGACAACCGCCACGCTGAGCTGGGTCACCAGCAGCATCGCGCGCCGGTCGAAGCGGTCGATCGCGACACCGGCCGGCAGGGAAAACAAGAGGAAGGGGATCCCTCCCGCAAAACCCGCCAACCCGACGAAGAAGGGGGAGTCGGTCAGCTGCAGGGCGAGCCAACCGATGGCGACCTGGTACATCCAGAAGGCCGCGCTCGCCGCCATGGTGCCGCTGAGGAGGAGCCGATACGCCGGGTAGGTGTGCCAGGAGTGCAGCATGCCGCCCCTGTCGGCCGGTGGATTGGCTACGGACGGAGAGGGCTGCCCCGCCAGTCTCACCTTCGCCACATCGCCTCCGCTCCCGATCCCCATGCCTGCCACACCGGCCCGACAGGGTAGCACCGAGCCGGCTGGTCAGCCACGGCACCGTCTATCGGGGAGGGAGCAAGGTAATGGCGGTGTGCGGGGCGCGTCTCGTAACTGCGTTTGCCAGGCAAATGTCGGGGTGGCGGCTGCTTGGGGCGATCGAAGCTTACGACCATTACTGCTCGCGAAATGCCGCGACGACCTCTTCCCCCGAGGCAAACACCCGGGACGGGAACCGTCGCGCCCGATCGACGAATGGGGCGGGGGCGTCGTTGCGCTCCAGCGCAGCGACCAGACTCGTCGTGGTGGCCGGAAAGACGAGCCCCGTTAGATACCGCGCGGGAACAGACGGAGCGGCCCCGCGGCTCACAGGTGTGTTGGGTCGCCAAAGGGTAGACAGGCGGGCGCGAAGTGAGGAACGAGGCATAATCTCTCCTGGATCGATACGGCGCGGCCGGCACCACGCCCCGGTACCAGGACCGGGATCATACACCTACACCATGGACAATGCGGTTCGCTGCCGCACCGGCGACTCCCGAACTGGCTACCAGTTCGTGTATCCGCCGTCCCGCCGCCGCCAGTGCGGCGCCTCCCAGTACTCCATCGCGTGGTCCTTCGCTGCCGCCTCGTCGAAGGTGACGCCGAGACCCGGTGCGGTGGGGAGCGGGAAGTTCGCCCCCTCCAACATCGGCATCGTCGGGAAGAGATCGGCCGGGTAGTCCTCGGCGATTCGGTGCTGGTACTCCAGGAAGGAGAAGTTCGGCGTCGCGATCCCGTAGTGGATCGAGGCGGCGGTCGTCACCGGACCGAGTGGGTTGTGCGGCATCATGTCGACGTAGTGCGTCTCGCACCACCCCGCCACCTTCTTCGCCTCCGTCAACCCACCGACGTTCGAGACGTCGATCCGGGCGAAGTTGAGGACTCCCTCCTCGACGAAGGGCGCGAAGGCCCACTTGCTCGAGAACTCCTCGCCGATCGCGAACGGGATCGGCGTCATCGTCCGCAGCTGCTGGTACGCCTTGTGGTTCTCGGCGCGGATCGGCTCCTCCAGGAAGAAGAGATTGACGTCCGCGATCTTCTGGCAAAAGAGCGCCGCTTCCGCCACCGAGAGCCGGTGGTGGAAGTCGATCGCGAGCTCGACGCCGCTCCCGACCGCTTTGCGCACCTCGCGAATCCAGTGCGCCGCCAGGTCGAGCGACTCCAGCGGCTCGTAAACCGCGCCGTCGCCGCCGTCCCAGTCGGTGCCCGGCATCCCGGGACCGAAGCGGAGCACCTTCCATCCCTGGGCGGCAAACTCCTTGGCCCGCTCCACGACCTCGGGACCTGTCAACGCGCCGGGACTCGCGAAGCAGGGACAGCGGTCGCGACACGCACCACCAAGGAGTTGGTAGACCGGCACACCGAGCGACTGCCCAAGGATGTCCCAGAGTGCGATGTCGATCGCCGACAGCGTCGCCGCGACGATCTTGCCGCCCTCGAAGTAGGCTCCGCGGTAGCAGGTTTGCCAGATATGCTCGATCCGTCGCGGGTCCATCCCGACCAGGAACGGCGCGAAGTGCTCCAGCATCCCTTGCATCGCTAACTCGTGCCCGGAGATTCCGCCCTCGCCGACACCGCTGATCCCCTCATCGGTCTCGACCTTGACGATGAACTGGTTGCGATGCCCGACCTTGACCGGAAACCCCTTGATCGCGGTGATCTTCAACGATCTGCTCCTTCGTCGTCAGCCGCGATCCGCGAGCCGCTAGCCGCTCGCGGCTTCCGTCGTCAGCGTCAGTGTTCCCTGGCCGAGCTGGGCGTCGGTGAGGCGAAGATCGTTGGCGACCAGGTAGCCGTTGATCGCATTCTCGAACGCCTTCCGAACCTCGTCCGCGGGGAGAAATGTGGTCAGCCAGCCATCCGCGCTGATATCGGTGACCGCCAGGCGACCGTCCACCGCCGCGATGTTGCCGTGGTAGATGACCTCCTGATCGTTGGTCGTGAAACGGAGCTCGAAGCCGTCCGGGGCAAGGTTGACCGCTACGTCGTCGAAGAGGTCGGTCTGGACGACCTCTGCGCGGAGGGCGGAGTTGAGCTCGTCCGCGTTGATGACATAGCTGCCGGGCTCCGGACGCGCATTGGGATTGGGCGCAATCTGGCGCGCGATCTGGGTCCCGACGACCTCTTCGAGCGGCTTGCGCACGTTCTCCCGCAGTCGCGGCAGCCCAATCAGATAGCCGAGCGCACAGCCCACGACACAGAGCCCGAGTACGCCGACCACAGCCCAAAGACACCCTCGTCGCATGAGGAACCCTTTCCGCTTTGATGATGCCCGGCAAGATCACGCCAGGCTCAACCCTCGAACAGCTGTGCCCCGCCGCTGTACTTCGCAACCGCGTCAGGATCGAGCTCGATCCCAAGCCCCGGCCCGGACGGAATGGCCAGCATCCCGTCCGCGTCCAGCCGCCAGCCACCGGCAACGATCTCGTCCACGTACACCGAGCCGGTCAGGTACTCGACGAGGTCGGTGTCGGGGAAGGCGGAGGAAAGGTGAAGATCGGCGGCGAGACCGACGGCGGTGTTCCAGCCGTGGGGGATGAAGCGAACGCCGTTCTCCTGCGCCATCCAGCCGATGCGGCGCTCCTCGCTGATCCCGCCGACCTTGGTCACGTCCGGTTGGACGATGTCGAAGGCGCCGGCCTGGAGCCAGGGTTGGAACGACTGGCGACGGGTGAGCACCTCGCCGCCGGCGATCGGCAGCGGGGCGTTCCGGCGGAGGGCAACGAAGTCGTCGAGCGCGTCCGGTTTGAGCGGCTCCTCGAACCAGGCGACGTCGTAGGCGGCGAGCATCTCCGCCGTCCGCAGCGCCCACTTGTAGCCCTGCCCCCAGAAGGCGTCGCTGCCGCCGGCATCGACCATCAGCAGCGAGTCCGGACCGACCGCCTCGCGCGCCGCCTTGACGATCGCCTCGTCCAGCGCTCCGCTCACCCGGCCGAACGGTCCCCAGCCCATCTTGAAGGCGCGGAAGCCCTGCGCCTTGACCTGCCGCAGGTAGTCGGCGAGCGGCCCCGGCTCCTCCATTAGGAGCGAGGCATAGGGCCGAACCCGCTCGCGGTAGCGCCCCCCGAGCAGCCGCCCGACGGGCTGTCCGGCCGCCTTCCCGAGGATGTCCCAGAGGGCGATGTCGACCCCGCTGATCGCGTGGGTGAGCGAGCCGCCGCGCCCCATCCAGAACGTGTGCTGGTGGAGCTTCTCGGAGACCCGCTCCGGCTCCAGCGCGTTCTCGCCGCGCCAGAGTGGCTCCAGAACGTTCAGTGCCGCCTTGACGAGATCGGCGTTGGTGAAGACGCCGCCGACGCCGGTAACCCCTTCGTCCGTGAGCACGGCGACGAGGGTGTGGACGCTGTCCTCCGGTTTCAGCTCGTTCGTCCAGCCTCCCTCCGGCGTGGCCCCGGTCAGACCGACGGCGCGAATCTCGCGGATCTTCATCCCGCTTCGTTACCTCCCGTGTCATCGCGCTCGCGCTCCAGGCGCGCTCCAGCCGGCCGCGATCCTATCGCGATTTTGCCCTCCCCGCTCCGGACTATTTCGCCCGTTGTCTGGGTGGCACGAGATCGTATTTCCTGATATACTGTCTCATCGTATGGCCCTTCTGGGCCTTGGTCGGCGTAGGTCTTGCCCCCACGTCGTCGGCAATTCATTCTGGGGGGCACCGGCGTCTGGCCGGAGCAAGAACACACGGAGTTCGTTGTGGCAACGGGTACGGTGAAATGGTACGACCCCGAGAAGGGGTTTGGGTTTATCGCGCGTGAGGGTGGGGATGACATCTTCGTCCACCGTTCCGCGCTCAACGGCGAGATCCTCGGCGAAGGCGACAAGGTCGAGTTCGAGGTCGGCTACGGTCTGAAGGGTGCCAACGCTGAGAACATCAGCGTGGTGGAGCGCAACCCCAATCCGTCCGAGGGGCGGCGCGCGGGCGGCGGCAGTATCGGTGCGGGTGGCGGTGGCGGCGCAGGTCGCTCCACGGTCGATCCGTCCACGCTGCCTCTGGCGACCGGCACCGTCAAGCGGTACGACAGCGAGAAGGGCTTCGGCTTCATCGAGCAGGACGCCGGCGGCGACGATGTCTTCGTCCACCGGTCGGCGGCTCCCTACGAGGGGCTCTATCCTGGCGATCGCGTCGAGTTCCGCCTCGGCGCTGGGCCGAAGGGTGCGCGGGCCGAGCAGGTTCGCGTCGTCGAGCACGGCACCGCCTCGGCCAGCAACGCCGCGGGTTGGGGTCAGCGAGACCGCTACTAAACCCTCGATACCGGAAAGACGGGTGGGCACGCCGATC
>JAXDKI010000592.1:0-18729 GCA_034667245.1 Thermomicrobiales bacterium
TCGCCGTCCGCATGATGTGGGTGTCGGTGGCACCGATCGCCCGCGCCGCCTCGACAAAGGTGAGCCCCTTCACCGAGAGGACGGCACTGCGCATGATCCGCAGATAGAACGGAATGCTGGTCACCGAGACGGCGATCAGGGTGTTGCGCAGCCCCGGCCCGAGGGCACCGACGATGACGATGGCGAGCAGGATGTACGGGAAAGCCAACAAGACGTCGACGATCCGCATCATCAGTCCGTCGAGCCACCCGCCTCGGTAACCGCTGAGCATCCCGAGCGGCACGCCGAAACCGAGCGCGACGATGCTGGCGCTGAACCCGATGACGAGACTAAGTCGCCCACCGTAGATCAGGCGACTGAGGATGTCCCGCCCAAACGCGTCCGCGCCCAGCAGGTAGCCCTCCGTCCCCGGACCGGCGAACCGCTGCTTGAGCTCCTGCGCCATGGGATCGTGGGGAGCCAGCCAGGGCGCGAAGATGGCTGCCAGCGCGACGGCGACGACCACGCCCAAACCGACGAGCCCAAGCTTACGCCGCCACAGCCGCCAAAGCACCGGGTGCCGGCGACTGAACGGCTGCTGCTCGACGAACGGCTGCGCCGTAACGCCGCGCGATTCCCCGAGGGAAACCTCAGAAACGACCATCCTCTCCTCAGCTGAAGTGGATGCGCGGATCGAGCCAGGCCTGGACGAGGTCGGTGAGGATGTTGACGACGACGTAGATGATCGCGATCAACAGCACCGCTCCCTGTGCGAGCGGCAGATCGCGGGTGACGACCGATTGGACGAGGAGCGATCCGAGCCCCGGCCAGGAGAAGACGACTTCGACCAGTGCCGTCGCGCTCAGGAGGTAGCCAACCTGGAGACCGACGACGGCGACGACCGGGATCAACGCGTTTCGCAGCGCGTGCCGAATCACGACACCGCGATCGCGCAGCCCCTTGGCGCGGGCGGTCCGAATGTAATCTTGCCCGATCACCTCCAGCATCGACGAGCGCATGATCCGCGCGATGACGGCGATCGGCACCGCCGCCAGCGTCAGCGTCGGCAGGATCAGGTGGATGACGAGCTGCTCGGTCGAGGGATCCTGGCGGACGTCGTACATCCCGCCGGTCGGGAGGAGGTCGAGCTTGACCGAGAAAAGGATGATCAAGAGCATGCCGAGGTAGAACGGTGGCATCGAGATCCCGGTCACCGTCGACGCCATCAGCAGATTGTCGAGCAGACCGCCGCGGCGGACGGCGGAGCTGGCACCGACGGCGATCCCGACCAGCACCGCGACGACGAAGGCAATCGAGGCCAGGTAAGCGGAGTTCTTGAGCTTCGCCAGCACCTCCGGCATGACCGCCCGGTTGAGCCGGTACGACTCCCCCAGGTCCCCCTGCGCGGCGCCGATCACCCAGCTGCCGTACTGGACGTAGAGCGGGCGATCCAGCCCGAGATCCTTCCGGGCCTTGCGCAGCAGCTCCTCCGTCCCCCGCGGCCCAAGAATCGCCTCCGCCGGATCGCCCGGTGCCAGGTGCATCATCGAAAACACGACCAGCGACACCCCGAGCACGATCGGAATCATCCAGACGACGCGACGGATCAGCACGAGCGCCATCAGGCTCGCTCCGCATTGCTGGAGACGGAAAGACGGAAAGACGGAAAGACGGACAGTGTCGTCGTCACCGGAACCCCGCTCGACTTGGACCCGCGCCCGCTTGGCGCGAAACTACCTTCCAACTCAACCCCATCCGTCTCTCCGTCTCTCCGTCTCTCCGCCTGTCCGCCTGTCCGCCTGTCCGCCTCTACTCGTAGTAGCCGCGTTCGAAGCTGACGACGCCGGGGTCGGAACTGAGCTCGATGCCCTTCAAGCGGGCGGTTGCGGCAGCGATGTTGTTGGCGCTGAACATGAAGATCCACGGGCAGTCTTCGCGCATCACCGCCTGAGCCTGCTTGAAGTAGGTCGCCCGCTCGTCCTGGTTCAGGGTCGCCTTCGCCTTGGCGAGGAGATCGTCCACCTGCGGGTTGGAGTAGAAGGAGCCATTGAAGCCGCCTCCCGGGGGATGGGCGTTGGTGAGGACGTTCGGCTCGAGCCACTCGCCCGGATCGGTCGACGAGAAGTTCCAACTCATCTCGGCGAGGCCGTAACCGCCGGCGTCGAGTCCCTTGTTCTGCCAGTCCTCGACGTAGCTCACCCACTCCTGGGTGACGATCTCGGCGATGACGCCGATCTTTTCGAGGTCCGCCTGGACGATCTGCCCGATCTCCTTCGGCGCAACCATTCCCGACCCCGACTCGGGCACCCAGAACTTCACCGAGAAGCCGTCGGGATGTCCCGCCTCGGCGAGTAGGGCCTTCGCCCGCTCCGGATCGTACGGGTACGGTTCGACGGTCGGGTCATTGGCCCAGGAGTGGGCGATGATCGGGCCATTGGTGAGGGTGGCGGCTCCCTGCAGGATGGTGTCGACGATCACCTGCTTGTCGACCGCATAGTTCAGCGCCTGCCGGACCTTCACGTTCTCGAGCGGTGGCACGTGAACGTTGAGCCCGATCCACCAGATGTGATAGCCGGGCGCCTGCAGGAGCTGGAGGTTCGGATCGCCCTGAATCACCGGGATGAACTCCGGGCTCATCGCGACGATGAAGTCGACCTCACCCTGTTGCAGTGCGGTCAGTCGCGCCGCGCTCTCGACAATCGGCCGGATGATCAGCTGGTCGACCTTCGCCTTCTCGCCATAGTAGGTGTCGTTGCGGTCGAGGACGATGCGGACGCCCTTCTCCCACGATGAGACCTGGAACGGTCCAGTGCCGATCGGCTTCTCGCCAAACGCGGCGTTCCCGGCGGCCTGGACCGCGGTCGGCGAGACTACCGCGGCGTAGGGGAGCGACATGTAGGATTCGATGAGCGGCTCGGGAGCCTTCAAGGTGAACTTGAGCGAGAGGGGATCGATCACCTCGACGGTGGCCAGACCACGATCGATGTCGGGACCACCGAGGTAATAGCTGAGCAGGTTGTACGGCGGATCGTAGAAGGGATGGTTGGCGTCGAGGAAGCGGTCGAAACTCCATTTGACCGCCGTCGCGTCGACAGGGGTGCCGTCCTGGAACGTGAGGTTCGGTTTGAGCTTGACGCTCACACTGAGGCCGTCCGCGGCGATTTCCCAACTCTCGGCGAGCATCCCGACGTTTTCGGGGCTGCTCCCTTCGAGTCCCCAAAGGGTCTTCGCGAACTGGGTAACCACCCGCGTCTCGTGACCGCAGATCGTCTTGGCGGGATCGAGCGTCCCGACGTCCTGCTCCCAACCGGCGACGATGACGTTCGCGTTCTGCCGCGCCTCGCGCAACTCGCGGGCCCGATTCCCGCCACCCGCCGCGCTGGCCGACTTGTTGCCGCGGCGCGCGCCGAGGGCGAAGCCGCCGACTCCGGCCGCGGCAGCTCCGACACCTGCCCCGGCCTTGACGACCTGTCGGCGGGTGACACGCGGCTGTCCGTCCTCGGAGACAGTGACGTTGGGGTCCTTCTGATCCTCGGTCATAGCCAACTCCCTCACGATCACGAGAATGGCGACAGGCGAGGTGCCGCCGCCTTCGCTTCGTTGTTCATCACCCAGAGCTTGAAGGCCGGCGAGTTGACGGCGCAGCCGCAGCCTTGATGCTCGATCGCGGAATCGGATGCGTCGCTCGAGAGTTTTCCGCCCGCACTTCGATAGGCCAGCAGCCCGCCTTTCAGCGCCACCACATTGGTGACGTGGTAGACGCCGGTCAGCGTGCGGGCCGCCCGGAGACTCGTCTTTTCGTCCGGGCAGGTGCAGTAGAGGACGAGGGTCCGGTCGCGCGGGAGGGTATCGGCAATCCGATCCATCTCCGCTTCCGGCATTGAGATTGCCCCGACGGCATGGGCGAACTCGAACGCGTCGCGACCTCGGACGTCGACCAACTGTGCGTTGTCGGAGCCGGCCGCGACCACCTGCTCCGCCGTCACGATGCCGACTCCGCCGGCCACGGGTTGAGCCTGCCGTTCCAGGAGATGCCGGTTGGGGTGGAGGAGGCCCTGGGCATCATTCCCCGCCACAAATCCCCCCGCGAAGAGAAGGCAGACGATAACCCCGACCACCGCCGACCGGGGCAGCCTCGTGGGAAACGACAACACTTTGGGCCGTGGAATCGCTCTTTGCATAAGCGCCTCCGGCACCGTCGCCCTGCCGGAACTCTCCCTCGCGATCGCACAAGGGAAGAGTCGGGACGGGCGTCGAAGCTCAATCCAGAGATAGCCACTGGGGTCGTTGAAGGTCCTGTCAGGGACCGCGTCTCGCCGGCTCCACCCTCCTCTCCGACAGGCTTACCGCCATCTGGACTATGGCCCTCCGGGCGGGTACGACAGACGCAACGCACGGCGGGGTCACGTATTGGATAAGGTTACGCTCGCCGTAACGGAATCTCGCTTGGCGTAACATGGTAGGCGCTCGAAATGCGGGGTGTCAATGGTTTTCGTGTCGCGTTGCGCTGAGTAGAGGCGGGCGTCACGTTGCGTTAGGCACAAAACGCTTCTGACACGGCCAGACTCGGAAGCGTGAGTTTAGGGCGTGTCAGCGGCACCGTCGTCCGCGGCTCGTCGCCGGCCGGCTCGGCCGAGGATTCGCCAGACACGCCGGGGCAGGTGGATGGGAACTACCCGTACGCCATCGCCGCCAGCGATTGGAGCGATCCGCCCTGCTCCCGGTCGCGCATGGCGTCCTTCACCGCCGCCGCCAGCCGCTGCACACCGAGCGTCAGACGGTCGACCTCGTTGTCGGTGAAGGTGAGGCGAAACCCGGTGTCCGGATCGCCCTGGGCGAAGAAGGGACTGCTGTTCGCGACCACCACGCCGTTGGCGCGGCCGCGGAGAGCCACTTCGCGGGCGGAGACGCCGGGGGGGACCGTCAGCCATAAGTAGGCCCCCGAAGCCGGCGTCGTCCAGGTCACTCCGTCCGGCATCTCCTGTTGAAGCGCCGCCAGCATCGCGTCTCGCCGCTCGCGAAAGGTCTTGCGGTACCGCGTCAGGTCCCGCGAAAACGACGGTCTGGTCACGTACGCGAGAAAGGCCTCCTGCAGAATGGTCGACGTGTAGCGATCGGAGATGAGCTTTGCGTTCCGAAGCGCGTCGAGAACCAACCCATCCGCCACGAGGCACCCGATCCGCAGTGCCCGGAGCGTGATCTTGGAGAAACTCTTCGCATAGATCACGTGCCCGTGTGTATCGAGACTCTTGATCGCCGGGGGCGGCGGCCGGTCATAGCTGATCTCGCTCCCGTGGTCGTCTTCCAGGATCATGATTCCGTGGCGCCGCGCCGCCTGCAGCAATACGCGCCGCTGCTCCAACGGCATCGTGGCACCCGTCGGCACCTGACCGGTCGGCACGGTCAAGACCAGTTTCGGCCGGAACCGCTCGATCAGATCCTCCGCCACCAGGACCCAGCGACCCTGCTCATCCACCGGCACGTCGATGCAGCGCACGCCAAGCAGATCGAAAATGCTCAACGCAAAGGGATACATCGGTCGCTCGACGAGCACCGTGTCGTCGGGTCCAAGCAGCGCCTGCGCCACCAGACTCAGCGCCTGCTGCCCGCCGCTGGTCACGATCACCTGCTCGGGTTTCGCGTTGATCCCCGCCTTTGCCAGGTACCCCGCCATCCACTCGCGAGTCCGCACCTCACCGACCGGCGACCAACCCTCGAGGAGATCGGACGAGAGATGGTTCAGCAGTCCACGCCAGGCGCTCACCAGCGACTTGGTCGCCAGCACATCGGTCGCCTCGCCGCCGCCGGCGAGCATGACCGTGTCGGCCGGCAACGCTGCCTGGTGGATGAAGGGTTGGACGACGGCGTTCGCGCGCGTCGAGATCGGTTGGCGGAGCAGGGCGTTTTGCCACGACAGATCTGCCACGACCGGCGGCGATAGCGACGGCTCCACCCGGGCGACGTAGGTTCCCTTGCCGTGGATGGTCTCTAGTTTTCCGCCGGACTTCAGCTGCCGGACCGCGCTCGCGACGGTGAAGGGACTGACGCCCAACTCCGTCGCGAGATCGCGGATGGATGGGATGCGCGCCCCCGGCTTCCACTCACCGCTCTCGACGCGCGCCTGCAGATCACCGGCGATGCCAACGTGCAATGGTTTCTGCAACGGCATCGCCAACCCACTCCTCGTTCCGCCAGCTGGCACGAACGAGCCAATACTGCATCTCCACGGCGGCCTCTTGTTGCAAGAATCCGTCCACCGCGGCGCCTCAAATGATAGACATCAATTGTTGTGGTTCGGCCCTCTGAGTGTCCAGCCAGTCGGACGCTAGAGGAGAACCGGGCTCAACTCGCCGCCTTTGCCGGATCGAGGTCGCGATCGAGCGGCCAGATCGGCCGCTGCAGCCTGCGATACGGCAACGAGGTGAGATCCGCGGAAACGATCCCCGGGGTATCGGTGCGAATGATCTGGGCCGCGATCGGCAGGAACGCGCCCCGGAAGTGATCGCTCGACTTCAGCGCGATGATCTTGTAGCGCATGACGTCGATGCCGTGCAGCAGGAATACCTCTTGGTCTAGCGTCTGGGTTCGCCACGAGGTGACGATCACGTCGAGCCTGCCGATCACGAGGCGAGCGCAGCGGCCGTAATCGACCTCCCAGCCGGGTGCTGCCGGTGTCGTATGGGTGAACCGGCCGTCCGTCAGACACTTGACGTAGGCGTCGGTCTCGATCGGCGCACCGTGGAGGTCGTCACTCCTGCCGCCAAGACGCACGGAGATCGTGCTGCCGACACCCGCCGCGTGGGCCTGAGCGGCGGTCTCGGGATCGACGATGAATCCGAAGCAAGCATCGGTCAGGTCTGCCTCGATCATCGCGCGCAAGAGGTGCGTCCCATCTCCGGGCGCCCCGCCTCCCGGATCATCGGCGCCGTCGTTGATCACCACCGGTCGTCCCTCGACCGCCAGCGCTTGGCGGATCGCCTCCGCCGGCGGAACCGGCTCGGTGATGAAATCGTTCCGCCGCTCCCAGAGGAACGACGCCACATCCTCGGCGGCTTGTCTCGCCAGGTCCGGATCCCCATCCGTCGCGGCGTAGATCGAGACACCTGCCCGCGGCATGTCGGTCCACCCGAAACCGTGGAAGAAGGTGCAATCGAGGACGCCCGGCCGCGCCTCCCATCTCCAGCACGCTTCGTTGATGTTCTTGACAGACTGGAAGTCGGACCCTGTCGACGGAATCATCATCGGCGGCAGGGCGAGGTAAGCGGTCGGCCGAATCTCGCCGCGCGCGATCTGCACCGCCCGCTCGACCGCCTCGACTCCTCGCTCGTAGGCGTCGACGTGGGGATAGAAATTGACGCCCAGCAGGAGATCCGCGAGGTCGGTCATCTCCTGCGTGATGTTGCCATGGAGATCGAGCGTGACGACGATCGGCACGTCGGGGCCGACCAGTTTCCGAACGTGGGCGAGGATGTCCCCTTCGATGTCGTCGGTATCCGTCGCCATACCGGCGCCATGCAACGCGAGACAAACGGCATCGACCGGCAACGCGGAACGCAGCTCGCTGACGAGCTCGTCACGCAGTGTCTCGTAGACGCCCTGAGCGATCGTCGCGTCGGCCCCGCCCGAGGCGGCATAGGTAGGAACAAGCTCGATGCCAAGCCGTCTGCCGGCCGCGATCATGCCGCCGAGATAGGTGCGGTGCCCCTCATAGTGGCTGATCAACGCCTCGGCGCGCAGCAAGCGGTTCGCTTCGAAGACGTCGATCCCTACTTCCCTTGGAATGAAGGTGTTTGTCTCGTGCGAGATTTCGCCGATCGCGATCCTCATCCGTTACGACCTCCCCGGTTCCGACTTTGCCAATTGCCCCGGCGATGATCCAACCGCGACCATGCCTTCGCGGTGGCCATGCCCGACGACACACCGTCTCTTGACAGTCCATGGGGGCAATCGTACACTCCCAAACAGTCAATTCACCAGTCACCAATTTCGCCACGTTTGTGCAATACAGATGACACATTGTGCCCGCTGCCCGATGTGTCACCGTCGCGGCCAGTGTTTAGAGTCGGTGCTCGTCTGTGACGCCTGATCCGGTCCGTCGTCGCACAGGGGCCCGCACTAGGATGGTAGGTCACCGGTTGATGAATCTCGATGCGATTCCCGCGATCGACACCCACTGTCACCCCTTTCCCCCATCCCAACGGGCGATCACCGGCCAGATGCTCAGGGACGCCATCAGCGTCTCGCTCCGGGGCGAAACCCCGTCCGACAACGAGTCGATGCTTCTCAGCCGGATGGTGATCAAGGGGCTGGCGCGCTTCCTCGGCTGCAAACCCGACTGGGACTCGGTGATGGAGGCCCGCAACGCCCGCGCCGAAGCCGACGTGGCAGAGTATCACCGCGGTTTGTTCGCCGAAGCCGGGATCAGCGCTGTCCTGATCGACCCCGGTTACCCTTCGGAGTACATCTCGCCTGCAGACTTCGCCACGGTCATGCCGTGCCCGGTCTACGAGGGCTATCGGGTCGAGCGCTTCGCCTCGAACTACGGCTCGGCCACCGCGTTCGCGACCGAGGGCTTTGGCTCCTTCGTCGATTTCGTCGACGCCTTTCGCGAGACGATCGATCGCGAGGCGGCCAAACCCGACCTACGCTACCTGAAGTCGGTCATCGCCTACATATCCGGTCTGGCCATCCGCAAGGTCAGCGAACAGGAAGCACTCGCGGCCTGGCAGGAGCAACCCGCCCACGGCGATCCCGCCGAGAAAGTGCTGCGCGACTACCTGTTCTGGGAAACCGCGCTGAAGGCGCGCGAGCACGGCCTCCCCTTCCAGGTCCATACCGGCCACACCTCGCACGTCAACCCCTGGCCGAACGTCAATCCCATCCTGATGACACCGCTCCTGAACCAGCCTGAAATGCACGATGTCCCGTTCGTGCTCGTCCACGGCGGTTACCCGTTCTGCACCGAGGCAGGCTACCTCACCTCGGTCTTCCCCAACGTCTCCCTCGATCTCTCGCTGATGATCCCCTGGTCTTCGATCGGGATCGCCCGCCGTATCGAGGAGACGCTGGAGAGCGCGCCGACCTCAAAGGTGATGTACGGTTCCGACGGCATCAACGTGCCGGAGCTCTACTGGATCAGCGCCCTCAACACTCGGAAAGCCCTCGGACGCGTGCTCGATCGGCTTGTCGGCGAAGAGGTACTCGACGAAGATGAGGCGCTCGAAGTGGGGCGCGACATCCTCTACCGCAACGCCGAGCGGATCTACGGCATTTCCATCCAGGCGGGAGGCACGGCGTAGCCCAGGGCGAACCGGAACCAGACACGACGAAGGCCCAGCAACGGACTGTCGACGAACGACACAGAATGGAGAACGATCCATGGCCGACCAGCCGGCAATAACCAAGGGGATCCTGGACAAGATGGTGGGGCGACGCGCCCTCGTGGGCGGAGCCCTCGGCACGGCGTTGGCCCTACCGCTGGCTCCGGCGCTGACCGCGCAGGCGGCCGGCGACACCCGGTCTGCCCGGCGCGCTGCGCCGGCGCAAACCGAAGGCAAGGGCGGCACCATCGTCATCGACCTCGGCAGTGAGGTCGAAAATCTCGATCCCCACCAGCAACTGACCGGCACCACGGCCATGGTCAATGCCCAGCTGTTCGAAGGCCTGGTGCGATTCAAACCGGGCACGGTGGAAGTGGAACCCTGTCTCGCGACCTCGTGGGAGAGCTCTGCCGACGGCCTGAACTGGACGTTCAAACTCAGCGAGAACGTCACCTTCCACGACGGCACCCCCTTCAACGCCGACGCGGTCAAGTTCAACTACGACCGGCAGTTCGACCCGAACAACGAGTACTACCCACTCGGTCAGTGGTCCGGCACCTACGCCTTCAACTTTCTGTCGGGCGTGACGGTCGTCGATCCGTATACGGTCACGTTTACGCTGGCGACGCCGTTCAACAAGTTCCTCGAACGTATGAACACGATGCTCTTCGTCTCGCCGGCGGCGGTGCAGCAGTACCGCGAGGCGATGATCGAGCATCCGGTCGGCACCGGCCCGTACAAGTTCGATCGCTGGGACAAGGGACAGCAAGTCGTCTTGTCGCGCTTCGACCAGTACCACAAGTACGAGCCGACGCTCGATCAGGTGGTCTTCAAGGCGATTCCCGAGGCGGGCGCGCGCGCGGCGGCCCTCCTCTCCGGCGACGTTCACCTGGCGGTCGAGATCACACCGGAGATCGCCGAGCAACTCTCGACCAACGATCAGTTCCAGGTCGTGACCGGCCCGACCGGCGCCCTCTGGTTCCTGGCAATGAACGTCGAGTTCGAGGCGTTCAAAGACAAGCGCGTGCGGCAGGCACTCAACTTCGCGATCGACAAAGAGACGATTTGCAGCGCGATTCTGAACGACACGGCCTCGGTCGGGTTCGGTCCGCTCTCGCCCGCCTATCCGGACTACAACCCGAAGGTCGAGGAGTACTACTCGTACGATCCGGAGCGGGCGAAGCAACTTCTCCAGGAAGCCGGCTACGCCGGGGAGACAATTGCCTTCCGCACCTCGATCGGTGGCTCCGGGATGCTCTCGCCGGAGGAGATGGCGACCTTCATCCAGGACAATCTGCGCGAGATCGGCGTCACGACCGAGATCGAGGTGATCGAGTTCGTCAGCTGGATGGATGCCATCCGCAATCCGCAAAACGAGCTCACGGTGATGTCGTGGAATCTCGCGCCGATCGAACCGGACCTGATGTTCAACGGGATCCTCTCGAAGGCGTCGTTGCCGCCCGGTTTCAACACCAGCTACTGGGTGAACGACGAATTCGAGGCGCTGATCGAGACGGGTCGCTCCTCGCTCGATCCCGCCGAGGTCACCACGGCGTATCACCGTGCCCAGGAGATCGTGATGGAAGAGGCGCCGATCGTGCCGGTCTGCCACCGCCTCCAGGTCTACGGTGTCTCCAAGCTCGTGCAGAATTTCACGGCACAGCCGAGTCTCGAATTCCTCCTGAAGGGGGTCTGGGTCAGCGAGTAACGACCGAACCAATCGAGGCGAGACGACCAGCGGTCAGGTGAAGCAGGGCCCATGGCGAGTTACGTACTGAGGAGAGTGAGCCAGGCGGTCCCGATTGCCGTTCTGACATCGCTGGTCGTCTTTCTTATGCTTCACCTTGCCCCCGGCGACCCGGTGGTCATCATCTTGAGCGCCAAACCGCAGGCCTATACGCAGGAAGAGTTCGATCGGGTCGAAAAGAGTCTCGGTCTCGACAAACCACTCGCGGTTCAATACGTGACGTGGCTGGGCGACGTCGTGCGCGGCGACTTTGGCGAGTCGTTCTACCTGCGGCGCGAGATTCGGGGGTTGCTCGTCCAACGGATGGAAGCGACTCTGTTCCTCGCCTTCGGTGCCCTGATCTTTTCCCTCCCGGTCGGCATCCTCGGCGGCGTTGTTTCGTCGATGAAGCGCGGCTCGATTCTCGACCGGACGATCAACGCCGTCGTCGTCGCCGGGGTTGCGGTGCCGACGTTCGCCCTCGGTCTCTTCCTGATCGTCCTCTTCGGTCTCAAGATCGAATTGCTGCCGGTCGGCGGCATGACCTCGTTTGGCGATGGCGGAGTGGTCGATCGACTCCGCCATCTCGTCCTCCCGGCGATCAGTCTCGGCGTCGGTCCGGCCGCGATCATCGCCCGGCTGACCCGCTCCGCGATGCTCGAGGTCCTCAACCAGGACTACGTGCGGACCGCGCGGGCCAAGGGTCTGCGCAACGCGATCGTTGTCCGCCGCCATGCCTTCCGCAACGTGCTCATCCCCGTCATCACTGTGATCGGGTTGCAGGTCGGTTTTCTCCTCGGCGGCGCAGTGTTGGTCGAGGTCGTCTTTTCCTGGCCCGGGATGGGACAGATGATCGTCAACGGGATCCAACAGCGCGACTTCCCGGTCGTCCAGGCCGGCGTGCTGGTCGTTTCGCTCGCTTTTATCGTGACGAATCTGGTGGTGGATGTGCTCTACGCGGTCGTCGATCCGCGCATTCGCCATTCGCGGTGAGGAAGTGATCGAGGATGGGTAGCAACGCGATCGCCGCGCCGCCGTCGGCCGCGCTCGCGAACCTCGCCGAGACGGTCAAAGAGCGAGGATCCGGACGCGTCTGGCACCGACGGTTGCGCCGCGACCGGATCGCCATGCTCGCGCTGGTCGTTCTGGCACTTTGTGTCGGTCTCGCGGTGGCCGCGCCGATGCTGGACCTCGCCGATCCGATCAAAACCAACCCGCGCCAAAAGACACTCCCGATCGGCAGCGACGGGCACCTCCTCGGCACCGATCAAGTCGGCCGCGACATCCTCTCCCGTCTCATCTGGGGCGCCCGCACGACCCTCATGCTCGGTGTGGCGGCGGCGGCCTTTTCAACCGTCGTCGGTCTCATCTTCGGTTTGATGGCCGGCTACTTCGGCGGCTGGACCGAGGCCATCATCATGCGGACCGTCGACGTGCTGCTGGCGTTCCCCGCGATTCTGTTGGCAATCATCATCGTCGCGATCCTCGGCCCGAGTCTGCGCAACGCCTTGATTGCCATCGCCATCCTGGGCGTGCCGTTCTACATCCGTCTCGTCCGTGCGGAAGCCCTCCGCATCCGCTCCACGGAATTCATTCTGGCGGCACAGACAATCGGCGCCCCGCATTCACGCATCGTCCTCCGTCACGTCGTGCCGAATGTCATCGCGCCGATTATCGTCACCTCCAGCATCCACATCGGCTACCTGATCCTCGAGGCGGGCGGCCTCAGTTTCCTCGGTCTCGGCGCCCAACCCCCCTCGCCCGAGTGGGGCGCGATGGTCGCCTCCGGTCGCAACCAACTCATGCTGGCGCCCCACGTCGTCTTGATCCCCTCGGCCGCAATCTTCGTCGTCGTCCTCGCATTCAACCTGCTGGGTGACGGTCTCCGCGACGCCCTCGATCCGAAGTCGATGTAATCGAAGACCAGAAAGGAGCACACCGCGTGAGCGATTCCGTCAGGCTGCCCGAGGAGATCGTCAATCAGGTCACGGCGGCAATCGACGCCAGCCGCGACGAGCTCGTCGGGCTCCTCCAAGACTTGATCCGGATTCCATCAACCAACCCGAAACTCTCCGACGAGGCGCCGGGCGGGGAAGCCGCCGTGCAGGACCGCATCGCCGTCGCGATGCAGGCGGCCGGCTGCGAGCTCGACCGCTGGGACGCGCTGCCGGGGCGCCCCAACCAGGTCGGCACAGTCCGCGGCACCGGCGGTGGTCCGTCGCTGGCGATCAACGGGCACATCGACGTGGTGCCCGTCGGCGACGGCTCCGATTGGACGCACGGAGCGTGGTCCGGCGAGCTCGTCGACGGCAAGATCTGGGGACGCGGCGCCAGCGACATGAAGGGCGGCGTCGCGGCGATGCTCCACGCTGCGACGGTCCTCCGCCGCCTCGGGTTCTCGCTCAAAGGCGATCTCCACCTCGAAGCCGTCATCGACGAGGAGACCGGCGGCCCCGGCACCCGCGCCACGATCGAGCGCGGCTACCGACCCGACTTCGCCCTGATCGCCGAACCGACCCCCGAAAAGACGATCCAGCCGGTCGAGGGTGGTCTCGAGTGGCTGCGCGTGACCATCGTCGGCAAGTCGGGGCACTCCGCCATCCGCTACCGCTCGGTCCACGCCGGTGGACGCGGCGAGGCGGTCAACGCCCTCGAAAAGGGCATGAAGGTCCTGTCGGCGGTCAACGACCTCGAACGCGCCTGGGCGGTCCGCAAGGTCCACCCCCTCCTCCCGTTCGGGATCACCACGATCAATCCCGGCAACATGGCCGCCGGCAGCGGCGGTGGCAAGGACGGCCTGCCCAATGTCATGACCGCCGTCTCCACGCTGCCGGACTACTGCTCGTTGGAGTTGAGTCTCAAATACCTGCCGAGCGAGCGGACGGCCGACGTGCGGGCCGAGTTCGAAGAGTTCATCCACCGCGTCGCCCAGACGGACGAGTGGTTGCGCGAGCACCCGCCGACTATCGAATGGGGCCTGCGCGGCGTCGCATTCCCTCCCGCCGACACCTCTCCCGATCACCCCGCCGTCCAGGCCCTCGCGTCCTGCGTCGAGGCGGTCAGCGGGTCGGTGAAGATGGATGGTTGCGTCGGCGTCACCGACATGGCCTGGTTCGGCGAGGCAGGCATCCCCGCCGCGATCTACGGCCCGGGCTCGTTCAGCGGTGTCCACGGCGTCGACGAATTCATCGAAGTCGATCCCCTCGTCGAGGGCACCAAAGTCTTCGCCCTGATGATCCTCTCCTGGTGCGGCTACACACAACCGGGCGCGTAGCAACAACGAACTGCCAAATGGACCGGATGACCGGCCGCGTCACAGGGCGCGGCCGGTCCCGACGACCGAAGTCACGTTTTGGCCCGACCTTCGGTCGTCGGGTATAATCCCAACATAGGGGGCTGAGAGGCCCGGGGGTGCCGCGTACCCCGTACCCGCGCGGCTGACGGAGGGGACTGCCAATATTGGCGGTCCTTTTTTGTTATCCGGCCCATTTGGAAGCCCTTTCGAGATGGAGGTACCGTGTTCGACCTGAACGAGGTGGCCCCTGCCCCCGAGTCGGAGGTGGCGCCGCCTCGATCGGCTCTCGCTCTCGGCGCCTGCCCCTCTATCTATTTTCGCAACCTCGCTCGGGGATAACCTGACGCGGCGGTTCGTGGACCACTGAGAAATCGAACGATGTCACATGGACGAGTCTTGACCGACCAGCCGGATAATGAGCGGGGATCCCTAGGCACGGCCAACGGCGAGCCGTCTAGTCGCGACATCTTCTCGCTACGCGAGTTCCTGCACAACCAGGCCTTCGGCGGCATCCTCCTCCTGGCCTGCGCGCTCGCGGCCCTCGCCTGGGCCAACTCGCCGTGGGACGACGCCTACAACAGACTCTGGAACGCGAAGCTGGCGATCGGAACCGACCGCGTCCACCTGGACCTGTCGCTTCGGCACTGGGTCAACGACGGCCTGATGGCGCTCTTCTTCGTCGTCGTCGGCCTCGAGATCAAGCGCGAGCTCCTGGTCGGCGAGCTGGCCTCGCCCCGCCGCGCCGCACTTCCCGCGATCGCCGCCCTCGGCGGCGTTCTGGTCCCGGCCGGGATCTACCTGGCGGTCAACGCCGGACACGCGGGGTCGGAGGGATGGGGCGTGCCGATGGCGACCGACATTGCCTTCGCCCTCGGCGTCCTCGCCCTCCTGGGCGATCGTGTCCCGGTCGCCCTCAAGGTCTTCCTCACCGCGCTCGCGATCGTCGACGACATCGCCGCCGTCCTCGTCATCGCCCTCTTCTATACCGGCGACGTCTCGTGGTCTGCCCTCGGCGTCGCGTCGGCCTTCCTCCTCGCCCTGATCGTTGCCAGCCGGCTCGGCGTCCGCTCGCTCGCGATCTACGGTCTACTCGGTCTCGGCCTCTGGGCGGCGGTCCACGAGTCGGGCGTGCACGCGACGATCGCGGGTGTCCTGCTGGCGTTGACGATCCCCGCACTAACCCGCATCGATCCCGTCGCCTTCGTCGCCAGGGGACGAGCCATCCTAGACGAGTTTGACCGCGCGGGACCCGATCGCGAGAGCATCCTTACCAATGGCACGCGGCAGGAGGCGCTGGCCGAGCTAGAGGACGCCGTGGAAGGCGTCGGGGCGCCGCTCCAGCGCCTGGAACACGCTCTGCACCCGCTGGTCGCCTTCGTCATCGTCCCGCTCTTCGCCCTCGCCAACGCCGGGGTGCAAATCGACGGCGACCTCGCCGGGACGCTCGGAAACCGTGTCACCGTCGGAATCGTCCTCGGTCTCGTTCTCGGTAAGCAGATTGGAATCACGCTCTTCGTCTGGCTGGCGACGCGCGTCGGCCTGACTACCCTCCCCGCCGGCACGTCCTGGCGGCAGATCTACGGGGCGAGCTGGCTCGCCGGGATCGGCTTCACGATGTCGCTCTTCGTCGCCGACCTCGCCTTCGCGGGGGCCAACGAGTCGTCGCTGCTGACCGCCGCCAAACTCGGCATCCTTCTCGCCTCGCTCATCGCCGGCATCGCCGGCTGGCTCGTCCTCTCCCGCTGGTCGCTCGTCGCCCGTCCAGATGAGCGGTCCCAGAGATGACGCTCAGGCAGGGGCGATCAACTCGACCTCATTGCCGTCCGGATCGTCCACGTACATCGTCCGCGATGGCAGGATGGGATGTTGCCCCGTCCGGATCGCGATTCCCCGTTCAGCAATTGCGTCATGCGCCGCATCGAATGCCTCCGCACGGATCGCAAGCGCCAGGTGATGAAGCGTGCGCGGCGGCGCGAAGGCCGGAGCCTCCGGCGGGAGCTGGACGAGGACGACCAGCGCCGGAAGCGTCGACGTGGCCGCCCCAGCGCGCAGAAAGATCGGATTTGTCCGTTCCGGTGGCGATATTACGGCCAAACCGAGCAGGTCGCGGTAGAACGCCAGCGATCGTTGCATGTCGCGGACGTTGAGCACGACCTCGGCCAACCCCTCGACGTCGACGACGCCACGACCAGCATTCGACATCTCATTCTCCTCCGGTTTACATCAGGCTAACCATCTTCTACAATGCGCAAATCGTACCCCGCTGGACGTCCAGGCACCGCACAAGCGCGCGGTGTTACCCGCTAAGCGCCGTTCCGCCCGGTCGTGCCGCTCGCCGTCACCCGCTCGCATCAGGGCCCGCCTCTCTCGCCCCGTCCGAGTCTCGCATGGCTACAACGCACTTCACGATCAACACGGCCATCCCCCCGCGACACCATCCGAGTGCGTCCAGCGCGCGCCGCGTCGCGTCTGGGCTGGCGCCGCTGCTCGCCCTTTACGCCATCTACAGCATGGTTCGCTGGTTCGTCTCGGACCGCGGGCCGGTAGCAGGCGGGCTCCATGCCCGATCGATCCTCGATCTCGAGCGCTGGCTCCGCATCGACTGGGAGTTGGGTATCCAGCGCGCCGTGCTGCCATACTCCTGGCTCATCTTCGCGGCGAACTGGTACTACGTCTACGGCTTCTTGCCGGTCGTGATCGGCTGCGCGGTACTCGGTGCCTGGAAAGCGCCCCTGGCGTTCGCGTGGTGGCGGCGCGTCTTCGCGATCTCGCTGACGATCGCGTTGATCGGTTTCGCGGTCTATCCGTTGACCCCGCCGCGGTTACTGCCGGCAGCGTACGGGTACATCGACACGCTACTTCACTTCGGTCCCCGCTACTACGGCGATGCGACCGGGAGCAGCCTCTTCAACCTCTACGGCTCGATCCCGAGCACCGTCAACGTCTATGCCGCGATGCCGAGCATGCACGTCGCCTGGTCGGTGATCGCCGCCGCGCTCTTCTGGGCCGTGGCCCGCCGGCGCCGCTGGGCGACAGTGATTGCCATCGTCCACCCGAGCCTGATGGCCCTCGCCGTCATCGCGACGGCGAACCATTACGTGATCGACGTGGTCGCCGGTCTCACGGTGCTGCTTGCCGCGATTTGCCTGGCACGCCTCTGGACCCATCGCCTCGCCCGGCAAACCGCGGCCACCGTGTCACGTGCCTGAGGCAACCGCGCTCTTTGGTATGCTTCGCTCGTGAGTGACGAAGCACCTCTTCCCAACCCGAATCTGGCCCAAGTTCCGCCCGTCCCTGAAGACGTCGAACCCGGCGTCGAAGCGCTGGCCGAGACACCGGAGGATGAAACCGAGGACCGCCTCTTCGGCCTCGTCGCCTTCGGTCTGATGATCCTCCTCCTCATCTGCGTGGTGCTCGTGCTGATCGCCGACCGTCGCCCTCCGGCGGGGCTGTAGGCGCATCCCCCGCCAACACATCAAAAAGTCGGAAACAGAGAGGTCCTTCACTTCGTTCAGGATGACCGGGGAGGACGCCCCTCTCCTCGTCATCCTGAGCGCCAGCGAAGGACCTCTCCTTCGTCGTTCTGCGCCCCGATTACACCAGCGGCCGCGTCACCGCGCCCTGGTCAGCCTGGGTGACGAGGGCGGCGTACTTCGCCAGGACGCCGGAGGTGTAGCGCGGCTCCGGCTGCGTCCAGTCGGCGAGACGGGCGCGGATCTCCTCATCGGCGAGCTCGACGTTGAGACCGCGGTTGTCGACATCGAGGACGATCGTATCGCCCTCCCGAACGACCGCCAGCGGACCGCCGACGAACGCCTCCGGCGCGACGTGCCCGACCATCAACCCCTTGGTCGCACCGCTGAACCGCCCGTCGGTGACCAGGGCGACCGTGTCGCCGAGTCCCTGCCCGACGATCCCGGCGGTGATGGCCAGCATCTCCTGCATCCCCGGCCCGCCCTTCGGCCCCTCGTAGCGAATCACGACCACGTCGCCGTCGTTGATCTGGCGACCGTAAACGGCCGTCAGCGCCTCGTGCTCGGAATTGAAGACGCGGGCCGGACCTTTGTGGTAGTTCCGCTCGTAGCCGAAGAGCTTAACGACCGCCCCATCCGGCGCGATATTGCCCTTGAGGATGACGAGTCCGCCCGTCTCCTTGATCGGCTTGTCGACCGTCACCACGACGTCCTGGCCCGGCGTTTCCCGCGCGCCCGCCGCTTCCTCGGCGAAGGTCACACCGCTCGCCGTCATCAGATCCCCGCGTAGCTTCCCGCCCGCGATCATCCGCTGGGCAACCAGCGGCGTCCCGCCGGCCAGGTCGAGATCGGCGGCGGCGTAGCGACCGCCCGGCATCATGTCGCAGATGAGCGGGGTGCGCCGGGAGATCTCGTCGAAGTCGTCGATCGTCAGCG
>JAXDKI010000593.1:0-7302 GCA_034667245.1 Thermomicrobiales bacterium
GACCTTCACCACCAACGACTCGGTCCAGCGGAACTCGCCCGGCCGTCGTCCGCCCGTCTGGAGGCCGAGAGGGAACTGAAACGTGTACCCGGGCAAGGTCGCCGTGACCGGTTCCGGTGCGTCGTACGACAGGGCCAACCGCGCCGAGGTGCCCTGTTCGTCGAAGGTTATCTCTTCCGTGATACCGGACACTAATGCCCAATCGTGCAGGTGGCCAAAGCCGAACGACGCCACACCCGTTCGGAACCGATCCATTTCCGGCGGGATCAGAACGTCAAAGATCGCGGTCTCGACTGATAGCGCCCCCCACGGACCGGCGGCCACGGTCGAGCCGAACCGACTCAGGCGACAGTTCCCGAGGGTGACCGATCGTCGGTCCGCGATTCCGTGCACGACCGGAAACGTCGGCCCCCCGAAGATTTGGGTATCCGACAACAGACCGTCGAGGTCGAGGTTCAGCCCTTCATCGAAGGTGTACGTGAGCGTTCCAGTCAGCCGACGGTCCGGCCGCTCCGGCAGCCACCAGCTTCCTCGGTGCGCGAACTCTTCCAATCGCTACTCCCGAAGCTCTCCACCAAGTTCAAGTCGAATCCCCGGGCCGCGCACACTCCGGCACTGATTCGCCAGCCCATCGCAACGCCGGTCGCTTCCTGAAAGGGGCACCTAAGCGCAACCATGGCGACAATTTGCAAGTGTACCGCTACCAAGCCTATGTAGTCGTCCGCTGTCCGGTACGGTAAGGCGAATAGCCCCATTCCGATAGCGACTGGCTTGCGAGGTTGAACGCATAACCGAAACCACTATCGGACTCATGGAAAAACACGATCTCGAAGTCCTCCTAAAGGGTTTGACAAATCCCGAATAAGAACATATGATCTATTGCAAGCTGTCACCTACCGGTATTGGTGGGCGGGCATGGGCAGGCAGAGAACCAGCCCAGGAACGACCACCTTGCGCCTGCTCGGCCCAGGCCCACGGTCCCGGTAGCAGACCCCGGTCACCCCTTGCCCCTCCCCGTCGCGCCGCAACGAGCCGCAACCCCCGTCGGCGCCGCGCCCGCTCCCCTTGCCCACCACAACCACGCTCCCCTCTCCCTGTGCGCGGGAGAGGGGTCGGGGGTGAGGGTAATCCCGTGAGAGCCGCGCGAAGTCCCAAGACCCGACCCGGAGGGAAGACCCGTCTCAACTCACCCGCAGCCGGGGATCGAGCACGTCCCGCAGTCCGTCGCCAAGGAAGTTGAACCCCAGCACCACCAGCATGATCGCCAGACCGGGGAAGATCGCCATCCAGGGCGCGATCTCCATGTAGGTCCGGGCGAGGTTCAACATCCCGCCCCAGGAGGGTTCGGGCGGTTGCGTCCCGAGCCCGAGGAAGCTCAGCGCCGCCTCACTCAGGATCGCACTGGAGAGGTAGACGGTCGTCATCACGATCATCGGCGCCACGATGTTCGGCACCACGTGGTGCCGGACGAGCCGCCAGTGCGTCGATCCTGCAACCCTTCCAGATTCGACGTACGGCTCGCTCATCACCGAGAGGACCGATCCCCGGATGACCCGAGCGAAGGCAGGGGCATAGACCACGCCGATCGCGATCATCGCGTTGGTCCGGCTCGCGCCGAGGAGACCCGCGATCACGATCGCCAGCACCAAACCGGGGAAGGCGAACATGATGTCGACCACCCGCATCAACCAGGCATCGACCCTCCCCCCGCCGTAACCGGCGATCACCCCGAGACAGCCGCCGATGACGAGCGCGACGCAGACCGCGATGATCCCGACCTGGAGCGAGACGCGGGCCCCGAAGATGATCCGCGAGAAGGTGTCGCGACCGAGCTCGTCGGTCCCCATCAGGTTCGTCCAGCTCGGACCGAGGAGTCGCTCGTGCTTCTGCGAGTCGGGCTCGAACGGAGCGATCAGCGGCGCGGCGAGGGCAACCACGACCGTCAGCACGACGATCACCGCACCGGCGATTCCGATCGGATTGCGCCAGCGCCGCGGCAGCGTCCAGCGCGAGCGCGGCGCCCGTCCCGCCCGTCCTAGCGTAAGGGTATCGGCAAGTTGGCTCATCCCTGCTTGATCCTCGGGTCGACGTAGGCGTAGAGCAGGTCCACGACCAGGTTGATAACGACGAAGGCGGTCGCCAGGTAGAGCGCCGCCGCCTGGACCAACGGATAATCGCGGTTGAAGATCGCCTGCAACAGGGTATTACCGACACCGTTCAAACCGAAGATCACCTCGATAATCGCCGACGACCCCATCAACGAACCAACCTGGAACCCGATCACCGTGATCACCGGGATCAGCGCGTTGCGCAGCGCGTGCCGGTAGATGACAAGCCGGTCGCGCAACCCCTTGGCCCGCGCCGTCCGCACGTAGTCCTGATTGAGCACCTCCAGCATCGTCGTCCGCGTCATCCGCATCTCGATCGCCATCAACTGGATCGCGACCGCGGAGGCCGGCAACGCCATCTGTTTCAGGTTACCGACAAGATCGTCGAACGGCGAGATGTAGCGGATCGGCGGCACCCACCCGAAGACCTTCGATGTGAAGAGGAGCGCCAGCGTCGCGATCCAGAAACTCGGCAGCGACAACCCGACCAACCCCGTCACCCGGGCCCCGAAGTCGAGCGCCGTGTCCCGTTTCACCGCCGAGATCACGCCGAGCGGGATCGCCACCACCGTCGCGATGATCATTGCCAGCAGCGCCAGCTCGGTCGTCACCGGCAACGCCCGCCAGAGCAACTCTCCCACCGGTTTGCCTGAGCGTAGCGAATTTCCGGGATCGCCCTGGAGCAGATTCCCGATCCACTTGACGTACTGAACCGGTATCGGATCGGCCAACCCCATCGACTCCCGCAGTCGCTCGCGGGCGGCGCTGTCCGTCTGCGAATCCGTCCCGGCGATGATGTCGACGATGTCCCCGGGCAGGAGCCGCAGCATCAAAAAGATCAAGATGCTCATCCCGATCAACGTCGGGATGAGCAACAGCACCCGTCGAAAGATGTACTTAGTCAAAACCCACTCCGACGATCTCGTCTTCTCCGTAGGGGAGGGACCTGTGCCCTCCCATCGGCCGGAGGCCGATAGCCAAGAACGGCATCCGTTATGAGGCCGTGGCCGTTCCCGATTGTGGCCCTGCGGGCCAGGGGAGGGCACCCAGGGGGTTCCCGGTGCCCTCCCCTACGCTCAATGCGCGGACGGTCAACGCCTGGGCGGCGCTTACTCCGTCACGGTTGCGGTGCGCAGGCCAGGGTTGGTGTTGCCGTAGAAGACGTACATGCCCTGGACTCGCGTCGACGCCACCTGGTACTTCATCCCGACCACCGTATAGAGGTTCGCCACCTCCGTCAGGATCAGTTCCTGGATCTTGTTGTAAAGCTCGTGCCGGCGGGCCTGATCGACCGTCGTCAGCGCCTCGTCGTAGAGCGCGTCGAGCTCTTCGTTCTTCCAGCCGTCGCCGAACCAGACCAGGTTGTTGGCCGTACCGCTGCGGAAGTCGACGACGTGCCCGCTCGGGTCGCCTCGCATCCCGCGTCCGGTCGACGCCCACTCGAAGTTGCCCTTGCCGATGTTGTCGGCGAAGGTGCCGATCTCCAACGGCTCGACCTTGACGTTGATGTTGATCTGCTTCAACTGCTGCTGGACGATCTCGGCGATCTGCGTGTACTCGCGCGGCGCGGAGATCGCCTGCAGCGTGACCTCGAACCCGTCCGCGTAGCCCGCCTCGGCCATCAGCGCCTTCGCGCCCTCGACGTCGACCGTGTAGATAGCCTTGACCTGCTCGTCCGTGAGCGGCCAGTCGCCATACCCCGGTGGGATCGCGCCGGTCAGCACCGCGTCGCCGCTGTAGACCTTGTCGATGATCTCCTGCCGATCGACGGTCTTATTGATCGCCTGCCGAACGCGGATGTCGCGCCACGGCACCTCTTTCGTCGTGTTGAACTGGATGACGCGCGGCGCGGAGGTGAGACCGCTCAGAATCTGCAGCGAGTCGTCCCCCTCGATCGTCCGGACGACGTCGGCCGTGAAGGTACCGCCGTCGATCTCGCCCGCTCGCAGCGCCGCGAGACGCGCCTGCTCGTCGGTCGAGACCTTGAGCGTCAGCGTCGCGACACCCGGGACGCCCGCCTGCCAGTGCTCGGGGAACGCCTCGTAGACGATCTGGTCGTCCTGGACGAACTCCTTCAGCTTGAAGGGGCCGGTGCCGATCCCCTCGCTGAGGACGTTGATCCGGTCGAGCAGACCCTCCGGCACGATCGGGGTGTAGTGGGTCCAGGCCAGCGTGCCCGGCAGGGTCGGGTCGGCCTTCGCCATCGTCACCTTGACGGTGTAGTCGTCGACCGCCTCGACGCTGGCGATATTCCCAACGTACGGGACCTTGACCCCCGGTTCCCGCGGGTTGAGCGAGGTCTCCAGCGAGTACTTCACGTCCTTGGCGGTCATCTCGCCGCCGTCGTGGAACCTGACGCCCTTGCGCAGGTGGAAGACGTAGGTCAGTTCGTCGGGCGTCTCGTACGACTCCGCCAGCGCGGGTTGCACGATCAGATCCTGGTCCCACATCAGCAAGGAGTCGTACATGAACTCCTTGCCCCACCACTGCGCCAGCGCGATCCCCCCGAAGGGGATGACATTGGGCGGAGCTGACTCCAGCGCCCAGGTGATCGAGCCGGTCGGCGTACCGCCCGGCGTCGCGTCTTGGGCCGCTGCCGGCTGGGGCAACGCCGCGAGCAACCCGGCGAACGCCGGTGCGCTGACGCCGAGCGCCGCGGCGCGGGTCAGGAGGTCGCGCCGTGAGATGCGCCCCCGTACCACGTCACCCAACAATGCCAACTCCTGATCCTGTTGCGACACGCGTCCTCCCTTAGCAACGAACTTGGCGGGCCTCCGCTCAGGCCCGCCATCTGATCGACTCCGCGCTCGACGGACTACCGTCGACGCGCGCTACTCCGACACACACGCCTGGCGTAGGCCCGTGTTGAAGTCCGTGTAGGCGACGTACATCCCGCTCACCCGCTTCCGCACCACCTGGAACTTGCGCGGCTGAACGGTATAGATGTGGGCCGCCTCCTGGGCAATGATCTGCTGGATGCGGCGGTAGAGCTCGTGTCGTTGGGCGACGTCTGCGGTCGCGAGCGCGGCGTCGTACGCCTGGTCGAGCTCGTCGTTCTTCCAGCCGTCGCCGAACCACTTGACGTTGTTGGCGGTACCGGAGCGGAAGTCGAGGACGAACCCGCTCGGGTCACCGCGCATGCCACGCCCGGTGGACGCCCACTCGTATGAACCATCGCCGATATTCTTGGCGAAGGTCCCGATCTCGAGCGGCTGGACCTCGACCTTGATGTTCAACTGCGCGACCTGCTCGCGGACGATCTCGGCGATCTGAGTGTAATCGCGCGGCGCCGAGATGGCCTGGAGCGTCACGCTGAAGCCGTCGGCGAAACCCGCCTCCGCCATCAGCGCCTTCGCGCCTTCGACGTCGACCTTGTAGAGCTCGGCCAGTTCGTCGGAGGTCAGCGGCCAGTCGCCGTAGCCGGGCGAGATCGCCCCGGTCAGCTCGGCCTCGCCGCCATAGACCTTGTCGATGATCTCCTGGCGATCAACCACCTTGTTGATCGCCTGCCGGACCCGCGTGTCGCGCCACGGGGTGTCCGCCGTGACGGTGCTAATCTGGATCACCCGCGGCGCCGCAAAGAGACCGCTCAGGATCTCCATCTCGTCGTCGTTCTCCAGCGTCAGCCGCACATCGGCCGAGATCGTGGCACCGTCGATCTCGCCGGCCCGCAACCCGGACACCCGCGACTGCTCGTCCGGCAGCACCTTCAGCGTCAGGTCCTTGATGCAGGGCGACCCCTGCTTCCAGTGATCGGCGAAGGCGGTGTAGACCACGCTGTCGTTCGGGTTGAACTCGACGAGTTGGAAAGGACCGGTACCGATCCCCTTGCTCAGCCAGTTCTCCATCGGACCGGCGCTGTTCTCGGGCACGATCGGCGTGTAGCGCTGCCAGGCGAGCACGCCCGGGATCGCCGGGTCCGATTTCGACATGTTGATTTTGACCGTGTAGGGATCGACCGCCTCGACCGACGCGATGTTGGCCAGGAAGGGGTATGCGATCCCCGGCTCCGGCGGACTGATCGCCGTCTCGATCGAGTACTTGACGTCGGCGGAGGTCATCTCCTTGCCGTCGTGGAACTTGACACCCTGACGGAGCTTGAAGGTATAGCTGGTGGCATCGGCCGCCGCCTCGTACGACTCGGCGAGCGCCGGTAGGATGTTGAGATCCTTGTCCCACTCGAGCAGGGAGTCGTACATGAACTCCTTGCCCCACATGTTGGAGGTGGCCGTCGCGCCAAAGGGAATGAGATTGACCGGATCTGACTCGATCGCCCAAGTGATCGCGCCGGTCGGCTCCGTATCCGGGGTCTGCGCCTGCACCGCCCTGTCGTGAAGTCCGACCATCGTCGCGATGGCCGACGTGCCAATTCCGAGCGCCGCCGCGCGGGTCAGGAGATCGCGCCGCGAGCAACGTCCGCGCAACACGTCGTTCAACAGGGAAAGCGATCCTTCTGATTGAGTCATCTGTCCATCCCTCCGTTCACGATTCGACCAGCAGCACTGTCCGCGACAGGAGAAGAGATACGACCAACCATGCCCGGGGTTAACGCTCTCCCGGCGCACGATCTGTATACGGTCGGACGCTGGTACTATATCGTGTGCGCGGGCGAAACACAAACAGGCCCGCTTGTTCACGATACGAACAAATAACCCCTCGAAGCACCGATCGTTGCCCCCTCAAACGGCGCGTGTCGTGTTGCGCGGCCGCGATCTCTCACCTATTCTTGACCCATAACTCAATAATAGGCACTACCCCTAGAATGAGCGTCGTGGTGCCATCGTCCCAGCACGGAGCAATCTGAAATGTCAGTCACCTATCGCGACCTGTTGGACCGGACCAAGCGGGAGATCGCGGAGGTCGACGCCGCCGCGGCGCGGCAGCTGCTCGCCGCCGGCGCCCGCGCCGTCGACGTCCGCGAACCCGACGAGGTGGAACAGGGCGCCCTCCCCGGCGCCCTCGCCATCCCCCGCGGCTTCCTCGAGGCCCGGATCGAGGAGGCGGTCCGCGACCGGGAGCACCCGCTCGTCGTCTACTGCGCGGGGGGGGCCCGCTCCGCCTTCGCCACCAAGTCGCTGCAGGAGCTCGGCTACCGGCACGTCGTCTCCCTCGCCGGCGGCTTCGGCGCCTGGAAGGGGGCGGGGCTGCCCTGGAGCGTGCCCCGCCAGTTCACGCCCGCGCAGCGCCGCCGCTA
>JAXDKI010000594.1:0-4886 GCA_034667245.1 Thermomicrobiales bacterium
CCCGCACCGATGGGGTGTCCTGGAGCTCGACTGTCTGGTGCAGCTTGCGCAGACCAAGCGTACGAATTGTCGCTTCCTGATCCTTCGGTCGGCCGATCGTGCTCCGGACCAACGTCAGTCGAAGCGTACCACCCCCGGAGGCCGTGTTCTGCTCGCTCATCCTTGATCACTCCTGCGGCCGCGTCCCTGGCCACCACGGCCCCGACCCCGGTCCTGATTCGCTGCCGGCGGCGGACCGCCCTGGATCGGGCGCGGAGGCAATGCCGTGGTTGCTGCCGTCGAATTCGCGGTCGGCCGACGCAACGCGCTTGTGCGGCGGCGCCGGGCGGCGACCGCAGAGACCGACTCCAGCTGCGTCAGAGCCTTGATCACTGCCCGCGTGACGTTGACGGGATTGTTGCTACCGTGCGACTTCGTCAAGATGTCCTTGATCCCAGCCGCCTCAACAACGGCGCGGACGGCGCCGCCCGCGATCACGCCGGTACCAGGCGCGGCCGGCTTCAGGAGCACGGTCGAAGCACCGTAGCTCTCGATGATCTCGTGGGGAATCGTCGTCCCGTCGAGAGGAACGAGAATCAACCCCTTCTTGGCCGCCTCGACACCCTTGCGGATCGAGTCGGGCACTTCACCGGCCTTGCCGATGCCGACTCCGACTCGGCCCTTCTTGTCGCCAACGACGATGATGCTGCCGAAGCTGAAGCGACGGCCGCCCTTCACCACCTTGGAGACGCGATTGATCTGAACGACCCGCTCTTCGAACTCGGGCGCCTCGTTGTCCGCTGAGCGGCGTCGCGATCCTCGATCGTCGCGATCCATGCGTTACTCCGTCTTCCTAGCCCGAGCTCCGGGACAGTCGACCGTTTCTAGAATTCCAGTCCGCCCTCGCGGGCACCCTCGGCGACCGCTTTGACACGACCGTGATACAAGAAGCCGCCGCGATCGAAGACGACTGTCTCGATCCCCGCGGCCTTGGCGCGCTCGGCAATGACCTGGCCGACCGTCTTCGCGCGCGCGGACTTCGTCGCGCTCTCGCCGGCCCGCTCGCGAATCTCGGCTTCGAGATCGCTCGCCGCGGCCAGGGTGTGCCCTGCGAGGTCGTCGATCACCTGCGCATAGATGTGGGCCGACGACCGAAAGACATTCAACCTCGGCCGCAACGGTGTCCCGTTGACCTTTGCTCGCACGCGCACGTGGCGCCGCTTGCGCCGGTTCAGTGCCTTCCTAAACTTGACTCGCATATCTTAGTCTCCAGTTGCAGGTCGCGAGTAACAAGTGCCAAGCAATCATTCTCTTGTCACTTGCCACCTTGTCACTTGCCACTCGTTACTTCGCCTTACCCGTCTTGCCGGCCTTGCGGCGGACCTGCTCGCCTTCGTAGCGGATGCCCTTGCCCTTGTATGGTTCGGGTGGGCGAACCCGGCGAATGCGCGCCGCTTCCTCGCCGACGAGTTGCTTGTCCGAGCCGAGGACTGCAACCTTGGTGAGTCCATCGAGGGTGTAGGTGACGCCGTCAGGCGGGGTCATCCGTACCGGGTGGGAATAACCGACGCTGAGCACCAACGTCTTGCCATCCATCGCCGCCCGATAGCCGACGCCCTGGATCTCGAGGTTCTTTCGGAACCCGTCCGTCACGCCGGTCACCATGTTGCTCAGCAACGTCCGCGTCAACCCGTGCAGTGACCGATTCTGGCGGGAGTCGTCGGGGCGCGAGACATTGAGCGAGCCGTTCTCTCGCTCCAGAACGATGGACGGCGCAAACGTCGCGGCAAGTTGACCCCTCGGCCCCTTCACCGTGACGACGTTGCCCTGGTCGATGACGACGTCGACTGTTGCGGGCAAGGGAATCGGTTTGCGTCCAATTCTCGACATCTCGTTACTCCTTGGTCGACCGGCGACAGGAACCTGGTTCGTCGTCCTCCGTCGCCTGTCGTCCGTCGATTCAGAATACTGTGCAGATCACTTCGCCGCCGATGCCACGCTTGCGGGCCTCGTAGCCAGTCAGGACGCCCTGCGGCGTACTGACGATGGCGATACCGAGTCCGCTCCGCACGCGGGGGATGTCGTCCTTGCCGGCATAGATACGGAGACCGGGCTTGCTGACACGGCGAATCTCGCGGATCGAGTGTCGCCTGTCGGGGCCGTAGCGGAGCGCAATCCTGATCTGATTTTGCGGCCGCTTTTCGATCACCTCATAGTCGCCGACGTAGCCCTCTTGCTTCAGAATCTCGGCGATCGCGACCAAGACCTTGGTCGACGGCATCAGCACCTCTGACTTGCGGGCCATGCCGGCGTTCCGGATCCTGGTCAGCATGTCGCTGATCGGGTCGTTAACTGCCATGCGTTGCGTCTCCGTTATACGAGTTCCCAAGCGGCAAATGGCTCATGACAGGCGCGCTATCGTTCCTTGTCACGTGTCACTTGAAACTTGCCACTCCCGATTACCAGCTCGATTTTGTGACGCCGGGCAACTTGCCTTCGGAGGCAAGCTCGCGGAAGCAAATGCGGCAGACGCCGAACTTCCGCATGTAGGCGCGACCGCGCCCACAGAGTCGGCACCGATTGACCGCCCGCACTTCAAACTTGGCAGGTCGCTGCGCTCTGACGATCCACGATTTCTTGGCCATTCCGGCGCCTTTCCTGTTAGCCGGCAGTAGGCAGCGTGCAGATGGCAGAACGATTAGTCATTCTCTGCCTGCTGCCTACTGCCATCTGCCCTCTCCGTTACGCTTCGGTCTTCGCGAAGGGCATGCCGAGCAGCGCGAGCAGCCGGCGCCCTTCCTGGTCGGTTTTGGCGGTGGTGACGATGCTCATCTCGAGCCCGCGCGTCTTGTCGATCTTGTCGTAGTCGATCTCCGGGAAGACGATCTGCTCCCGAAGACCGAGCGTGTAGTTGCCCCGGCCGTCAAAGGCGTTCGGCGACACACCGCGGAAGTCGCGAATGCGCGGCAACGCCGTGCTCACCAAGCGGTCGAGGAACTCGTACATCCGCGGGCCACGGAGGGTCACCATCGCACCGATCGGCATCCCGGCCCGAAGCTTGAATGCCGCGATTGACTTCTTCGCCCGCGTCACCACCGGCTTCTGGCCGGTGATCGCGGAGAGGTCGCCGACGGCTGCATCGATCGCCTTTGCATTCTGGACGGCTTCACCCAGTCCGATGTTGACGACGATCTTTTCGACCTTCGGCACCTGCATCACGTTCTTGTACCCAAACTCCGTCATCATCTGCTCGACGACGTCGCTTCGGTATCGCTCTTGGAGTCTCGCCATCTCGGTTTTCCCTCAAACTTGCCAGCCGTCTTGGGGGTGTTCCCGCCTGGTCCGCCGTCAGGCACTCAGGCCACCCATCGATTAGAGAACTCTCCGTGCCGCGACCTAGTCCACCGTCGGCTGGGGGATGGTCTGGTCGCACTTCTTGCAATAGCGCGCGTTCTTTCCGTCGGCGCCGGCGCGAACGCCGACGCGCGTCGGCTGCCCGCAGCTCGGGCAGACGAGCATCAGCTTCGCGAGGTACATAGGCGCCTCGACCTCGACCCGGCCCGCCTGACGCGCTCGACCGCGTCGCACGTGCTTGATGACGATGTTGACGCCCTCGATGATGACGCGATCCTCTTTGATGAGGTTCACGCGCACTTTACCGCGCTGGCCCTTGTTCTTACCCGCGATAACGACGACCTCGTCGCCGCGTCTAATCTTCCGCATGACGTTCCGTCTCCTGAGTCGTTAGTCACTCGTCGTTCGTCGTCAGATCGCTCGTCATCGCTGCCGTCTCTCGCCATCTTGTCGTGCTAACAACTGACGACCGACGACTGACGACTCTATAGAACTTCCGGCGCCAGCGAGACGATCCGCATGAATTGCTTCTCGCGCAGCTCGCGGCCAACCGGACCGAAGATGCGTGTGCCGCGTGGGTTACCCTGGTTGTTGATGATCACCGCGGCGTTGTCGTCGAATTTGATGTGGCTGCCGTCGGGTCGTCCATACTCCTGGGCCGTGCGGACGATCACCGCGCGGACGACCTCGCCCTTCTTGACGCCGGCGTTCGGCTGTGCCTGCTTGACGGCTGCGATGATGATGTCGCCGACCGCGCCGTATTGCTTGGACGAGCCGCCAAGCACGCGGATGCACATGATCTCCCGCCCGCCGCTGTTGTCCGCGACCTTGAGCCGCGTCTGTACTTGAATCACCGCCAATACTCCACGAGTGACAAGTTCCAAGTTAAACGTGACAAGTCTTTTGTCTCTACTTGCCACTTTCCACTTGCCACTTGCAACTCCGTTAGACCTGCACCGCGCGTTCGACGATCTCGCGCACGATCCACCGCTTGTGCTTCGACAGCGGCCGTGTCTCTTCGATCCGGACGACGTCGCCCGGCTTGCACTCGTTCTGTTCGTCATGTGCCATGAACTTGCTCGTCCGAGTGATGCGCTTGTGGTAGAGCGGGTGGCGTCGTACGTAGTCCACGGCCACCACCACCGTCTTGTCCATCTTGTCGCTGACCACCCGGCCGACCTTTTGCGTCCGTGGCTTCTGGCCGCCGAACCGCAGCACCTCCCCGTCCTGCGGGGCCGCTGTGCTCTGGTCGGTCACGTTGTCTGCCATGCTTGTCTACTCCTCTGACCGACTACTGGCTCGCGCCAAGCCGGGCGCGCACCGAGGCGTCCATTTGGCGTTCGGTGCGGATCGTGTGGATACGGGCAATGTCCCTTCGGATCTGCCCAATGCGCGCCGTCGCCGTTAGCTTTCCGATCGCCTCTTGAAAGCGCAGGTTGCGCCATTCGACGTGGAGATCGGTCAACTGCTCGTCCAGCTGCGCCTCTGTCATTGCTCGCAACTCGGCGGGCTTCATGCCGCGTCCTCCTCGTCCGTCGCCGTCGCCACGCCCG
>JAXDKI010000595.1:0-3852 GCA_034667245.1 Thermomicrobiales bacterium
CGATGCGCGGACACGGGTTGATGCAGGCGATTGCGCGGGTGAATCGGGTGTTCCGAGACAAGCCGGGCGGGTTGGTCGTCGATTACCTGGGGCTGGCGAACAATCTGAAGGCAGCGTTACGCGCCTACATGCGTGAGGACGGCGCGGGCGGGAAACCGATCGAGAACGAGAAGCTCGACATCGGCGAGTTGATCGCGGCGATGCTGGAGAAGCTGGAGCTGTGCCGGGAGGCGTTCCGGGGATTTAACTACGGGCTGTTCCTGACCGGGTCGCCGTCGGAGCGGTTGGTGGTGATCCGGGATGCGGAAGAGTTTCTGATTCTGCGGGACTACAAGGAGCGGAACCAGCAGGTCATCGAGCGGTTCATGGATCATGCGACGGCGCTGCTAAAGGCGTTTGCGCTGGCGAGTGCGACGAAGGAAGCGCAGCAGGTCAAGACGGAGGTGGCGTTCTTCCAGACGGTGAAGGCGGCGCTGAGTAAGACGACGGGGAAGGGGAGCGGCAAGAGCGACGAGCAGATGGACCAAGCGATCCGGCAATTGGTGGATGCGGCGATCGCGCCAGAGGGGGTGGTCGATATCTTCGCGGCGGCGGGGTTGGAGAAGCCGGACATCTCCGGGCTCGGGATTCTGTCTGACGAGTTTCTTGCTGAGATTCGGGATATGCCCCAGCGAAACCTGGCGTTGGAGTTGCTGCGGAAGCTGCTGAACGACGAAATCGGGGCGACGCGGAAGACCGGTGTGGTGGTGGCGCGGCGGTTTTCGGAGAAGCTGGAGGAGTCGCTGAACCGGTATCACAACCGGGCATTGGAGACGGCGGAGATCATCGAGGCGATGATCGAGCTGGCAAGGGAGCTCCGAGAGGCGAATGCGCGTGGTGAGAGGTTGGGGCTGAACGATGATGAGTTGGCGTTCTACGACGCGCTGGGGGTGAACGACAGCGCGGTCAAGGTGTTAGGAGACGACCAGCTTAAGGCGATTGCGAGAGAGGTCGCGACGACGGTTCAGAACAATGTGTCGATCGATTGGACGCAGCGGGAGCAGGCGAAGGCGAATCTCAGGCGGCTGGTAAGACGGGTGCTGCGGAAGCATGGGTATCCGCCGGACCAACAGGAGGGGGCGACGCTGCTGGTGATCGAGCAGGCGGAGGAGTTCGCGAAGGCGGAGACGGCGACGGGGCCGATGTATCGGGGGTAAGAATCGGAACGGGCGGTTGCCACTCATGGCGAAAGAGGGCAGCGCTCGTTGTTTCATAGCTTCTGGACGGGGCCGCTTTCCTCCTAAACGTTTGCGGTGCATTGCCGAAAACTTCTCGCACCATTCGTATGCTCTGGCAGAGGCATCCCCGACCGCGTGGGATGATCCGAGATTGGACGCAACTGTGCCTCCTGCCATCCTTGTTGTGGACGACGATCGGCGGCCCAAGCCCGCGTACGCTGCCCGGCACGGTGCCCTGGAACGGGTCGTGTCACGCAGCTCCCTCTGGCAAACGCCTCGGGGGCGTTGATCGAAGGCGGCGCCACGAGACGACGGCTGTGGCCTACCTCCTGCCCATCGGACGGCCGATCGCGTCCGAGCGGCGAGCTCTCGACGGATCTCGGACCGCGCGAAACAGCGCTGAAGATGACAGCCGAGTCGTCAGGAGCTAGCGGGGTCGTTCGGGTCGGTGTCGTTTTCGACCTCGGTGCCGTCGTCGACGCCGTCGCCGTCGGTGTCGGCGTTGAGCGGATCGGTCCCCGTCCCGGAACCGGGCTCGAAGCCGACCTCCGCGAAGTCGGAGAGGCCGTCCCCATCGGTGTCCTCGGCGTTCGGATCGGTCCCGAGCTCGGCCTCCTGGGCGTCGGTCAGTCCGTCGCCGTCGCTGTCGACGCTCGGCTCGCCGGCATCGGGCACGCTGTTGGGGTCGAGTGGGTCGGAGCCGTTGACGACCTCCTGGTTGTCGCCGAAGCCGTCGCCATCGGTGTCGTACAGCGTCGGGTCGGTTCCCGGACCGCCCTCCGCGACCTCTTCACCGTCCAAGAGGCCGTCTTCGTCGGTGTCGGGGTTGAGGGGATTGGTGCCGAGCTCGGTTTCCTGGGCGTCGGTGAGGCCGTCGATGTCGGTGTCGCTTTCTTCGGTCGGCGTGCCGGAATCGCCCTGCAGGTCCTCGGGGATCACGTAGCAGGAGCAGGCGATCGCATCACCGGCCGTGACCTCGAAGACCGCGCCCGGGATCTCGCTCCCCGTGGGTTCGGTCGGAATCGGGCCGTCCTCGTTCGCGCACTCGACGGTCTGGACCGCGAATTCACCCGGTACGCCGCCGGTCAAGGCGTAGGTGTTCTCGCCGAGCTCCTCGAAGACCACCTCCCCATCGGCATCCGTCGTCCCCTCCAGCGCGAACTCCGTCGCCGGGATGGACAGAACGAATCCGATCTCCGCCAGCGGTTCCGTGCAGTCCGCCGCGAAGTCGTCACCCTCGTACGCGACCGGGCAGGCGAGCGCCCGCACGGTGACCGACGCGAGCACCGCCGTCGGCGTCGCCTCCTCGACCGAGATCGGCGGCACCTCCGGACCGATGACGGCCGCGACGAACGTCGCCCCCGCCTGGTCGGTCGCCCGAATCACCACGTCGCCGGCCACCCCCGCCGCCTCTCCCGCCGACAGCCGGTTCGGCAGCGTCCCGGAGTCGTCCGCGGGGACCAACTCGACGGCCCCGTCCGTGACGAACAGCACGGCCGGTACGTCCTCGGAGCCGAGCGTCAGCTCCACCTCCTCGTCCCGCTCCAGCACGTCCCTGACCAGATCGATGTCCCGATTGCCGTCCGGCGCGTCGAACGCCTCGCCCGCGAAGATCGCTTCGTCCCCGCCCGCGTCGTCGGCCTCGCCGGCAGCTACCAGGTCGATCCTGTAATACCCCACCGGCCCGCTGCCGAGGGCCACCTGCTGCTGAACGGAGCCTTGCGCCGTGAACGCAGCCTCCCCCGCCGCCATCCGAATCTGCACGCCGGTGTTGAGGTCGTTGAGCAACAGCGCGTCCTCGTCCGCGAGGACGAAGCCGAGGTCATCCTGGGCCGGCGCGTCGGCCAGCCGTGGCAACTCGGCCCGCGTCACCCGCCAGGCCACCTCGTCGGCCGGCAACGCCGCGACGCCGTGCGCGATCACCTCGGCGTGCCCGCGGGCCGGAGACGGACCGTCGCCGTCCGCCTGGAGCACGGCCGCCGTGGCGCCGAGCGCCGAGCCGACCGCGAGCAGTGCGATCAGGAGCCCACGCAGCGGACCCCGCAGCAGACCGCCGGCGCCCCAGCGGGGAGAACGTCGGGTACGAGCAGGCATCGAGTGTTTCCTTTCCGTGCCGATCGGATCACCGGGGGCGGACTCTTCACATCGCCTACGGGACGCTCACTCCGGCCGTGTCGGCATGCAAGCGGCATGCCGGAAAGCGGAACGTATCCGACGCTGCTATCAGGCGGTCAGGCCTTCTTCGACTTGGCCGGCTTGACCTTGGCGAGACGCGAGGGGATCCAGTTCGCCGTCCAGTCCTCGTGCAGGAGGGCGCTGGCGTTGTCGGGGTTGGTGAACATCTCCTTACCGATCTGGACCGAGTACCGCTTATCCTTGCGACCCCGATGGTGCTCGCCGCTGATGCTGTCCTTGTAGTGCTCCCACATCTGCTCGCGTAGCGAGTCGTGGAGTGCCCCGCGCCCCGCCTCATCCTGCTCGGGGAACAGCCGCGCCAGCTCCGATTGGATGAAGTCTTCCTTATACAGCCGATCGAACATGTGCAGACCGCCCTCGCCGCCCCCCGCGTCCTTGCCGAAGACGAGCGCCGCGAAGTTCTCCGTGGTGTGACCGGCGGTGGTATGTCCGTAGACGC
>JAXDKI010000596.1:0-3946 GCA_034667245.1 Thermomicrobiales bacterium
AGGAAGATCTCCTCGTCCGTGCTCGCCCCGGCTCGCAGGTTGAGATCCTCGGCTACCGTCCGCACCGTGCTCAGGTAGTCGCCGTACAGCCAGCCCTTCGTGCCCTGGTAGTCGACCGAGAAGAAGCCGTTCTTCTCCTGCCCGGTCAACAGCACCCCCGCCCCATCCGGCACGACGAGGAAGATCTGGTCGCCGAGACTCGGTCCGGCCCGGAGATTGACCGAGTCGGTCGTCTTCGCGGCATCTCGCGCACTGCCCCCGTCGCCACCACCGCCCTCGCCGAAACCCTCGCCGGTGTCGAGGTAATCCGCGAACGCCCAGCCTTCCGTGCCTTCGAACGCGACCGAGAGGAAGCCGTTCTCCTCCTCGCCCGTCAAGACCACCAGACTCCCCGCCGGCATCTGCAGCTCCACGTCGTCCGCCGTGCTCGGTCCCGACCGCAAGTTCAAGTGCTCCGTCACCACCCCGACCGCCGCGCCCGATCTGCTGCTCCCGTCCGGCTTCACGTAGTCGTCGAAGACCCAGCCGGTCAGTCCGTCATGGACCACCGGGTAGAAGCCGTCCCGCTGCCCGCCGATGATCCCCAACCGGTCGCCCGAGTCCAGCACCGTCAGCACGTCGTCGTCCGTGCTCGGACCGGCCCGGAGGTTGACCCAGTCATTCGTCCGCGCGTTGCCGTACTCGCCGCAGGCGTCCGTGTGGTGCGTATCCGACTGCCAGAGGAGCCTCACCTCGACCTCGCCGATCCCCTGGTCCGGGTCCAGCCCAATGTCCGACCACGTCCCCGCCGCCAGATCGATCGCCGCTGCGTAGTCGAAGACGTTCTGCACGTCGTAGCCCCGGTCACTGAAACCGGGACCGAACCCGACATCCTTGCCGTCGCGCACCGCCTCCGCCGCCGGCAGTCCTCGCTCCATCCGGTAGCTGCGGTTTTCAGGCGCCGCCCACCAGTTGTCCTCGACGAAGAGCGGACCGCGGTCAAGCACCGGCGCCACCGTGCAGGCGCCCGTGTCGAGGCTCGTCACCTCCACCCAGCACAACCCGTTGTCCTCCGCGCAGGCCGTCTGCGGTCCCCACTGACCCTCCGTCCCGGTCCCGGCCGGCACCCAGGGACATGACGACTCCGTACAGGCGGGCAACGCGACCAACCGGTCATACGGCGCCAGCACGTGCCCACTCGATGTCTCCTCGCCGACCAGGTCGTCGTCCGGTATCCCAAAGACCGACGCCATCACTCGATAGCTGCCACCACCGAGCGACTGTGCTTTCGCGCTCGGCGCCTGCCGAACGGCGAGGACCATCGGTGTTATCAGGAGGCAACAAGCCAGCAGCACCGACACGACACCGGGGCGCCGGAGACAGGGGAAACCTGAAAACATGAGGGGATCCTCCTCGCGGCAGCGCCCATTGGGAGCTCCGCGTGCGATCGGCGGGGTTGGCGGGTGGCGTGGCCTTCATGCGGGTCTCGTAAGCGGGTGATGACCTGTTTACCATGTGTACGTACATAGGTCAAGTGTACGAAGTCGGTGGGTGAGGGGGTCGTCCGGTCCCTTGCCGCACGTTGCCCGCCCCGCTATAGTCCCCCTTCCTGGCCCTCAGGGTCGTGCGGTTGCCGGTCGCTGTCGCCCGTCGCATCCCGCTCCCGGTTTGTCCCATCCGCCCGCTGCGGAGGCAGGACCCACGACGTGAGACACGGCAACGGCAGCAGTTTTCGTCCCCGCCCGGACGTCGCCCTCGCCTGGCGCGGTTGCCGCACCAACCCCGGCACCGGCTATCTCGCCGACCCCTTCGCGGTCAATCCGATCCGCCGCTCCGCCAGCCTCGTCGTCGCCTGCGCCGCCATCGTCTTCCTCCCCTGGCTCTTCAGCGACGAGTTCGCCACCACCGTCATGCTCTCGATCGGCTGGCTGGCCATGACCGGCCTCGTGATCGGTTTTCCCGTCCTCCTCCTCAGCCTGGGCGAGGAGGCCGTCCGCACCGTCCGCCGCCGCCTCTGCCCGACCGTCGACCAGCTCGAGATCACCCCCCGCGTCGCCCATATCCTCCTCCGCCACGGCTACGAGGCGATCGACGAGGTCGACCGCGCCCCGGACGCCGCCCTTCTGCTCCTTTCCAACATGGACACCCGCGGCCTCCGCGAGATCCGCCGCGCCATCGCCCTCTGGAAATACCGCCGCTGGCAGGAGCAGGGCTTCCCCGCCACCGGCAAGGAGTGACCAGGCGGAGGCGCAAGAGCAGGAGTTGCCTTACTCGTCATCGCTGCCCCTATGGTCCGTCGGCTGGGGGGCTTCAGCGGGATTGAGCGGTTCCTCTCCCTCGCTTTCTGAGTCGGAACCCCAGAGAAGGTACAGGTTGCGCGACTTTCTCAGCGCTTCCGTGGGCCGATAGGGAAAAGGGGCGTTCCGCGGTGGGGGGCCAGGGGCAGCGCCAGGCGGCGAGCAGTAGGCGACGGCAAATAGGAGCGAGGCGACATCGTCGACGAGCACATGTTAACGATCAGATGAATGTACCCGGTCATGAGAATAGGTTGTGAATGGGGCGCATCCCCACGCGAGTCAAACCGACATGGCAGATGGCACCCGCCGGCACCCAACCAGGGCCGATGTCATCAATTATCACGACGCGGACGATCGCGCTGGACGGTATGCTCGCGGTGTCGGCGGCCCTCGCCCGGGCGGCGCGGACGCCGGGATACACGGGATCGACCCGGGGGCCATCCGCCGGGGCGTCGGCTGCGTAGGAGATGCAACGGTGTCCGGCGCCGGGTCTCAGTCTGCCGCGGCGTCCGCCTCGTCGGTCCAGCGTAGCAGGGTGTGGAGTCGCACCCCGGCCGCCGCAGCGGCCCGGCGCGTCGCCAGGTACCGGTCCAGGTCGGCGACGGCGATCCGGTAGGTCCCGTCGTCGCAGCGGAGCGGCTGCAACCGCCCCCGCCCGAACCAGTCGTAGACAGTGTAGCGGTGGACCCCGGCAATCCGGGCTGCCTCGGCCACGGTCAGCCACATGCCGGGTCCCGCCGTCCGTTCGATCCGCATCGCGTGTCCCCCTCTCGACGCGTCACCGCTCAGCGGTGATGAGGGGCCAGTATACCCGTGGCGCGGTCGTTCGGTATCCGAATGGACCTAACGAGTTATCCGTTCGGAACCGCCGGGATACGTCAAACAGCGGATGGACGCCGCCTTGGGGACTATTATCGTGAGGTTGAATTGCAGGAATAGCACACAGAGGTGGTGGTATGGCAGATACGCGCCTGTGGTATCGCGTGGTTCACATCGGTGGCGGGAAGGTCCGCTCGCTGGGCCGCGTGCCCGACGTGAGACCGAATCACCACAGTCTCGACCCGTTCCTCAGCCGGCTGCTGCTGGCGGGGGTAGAGCGCGGCGAACTTGCCCTCATCGACGAGCGCACCGGACTGGTTGCCGCACGCCGCCTGGTCCGCCCGCGCCGCCGGGACTCCTGAACACGGCGCGCGAGGTCGATGAGCGCGACGCTTTGCGGTGCTGCCTCGGTACCACGGTGGTCGAGCGTGCGCGTGGCGCATTTGTTTTCGAAACTGGTAATACTCCCAGTGCACTGCACTGCTGATCTCGGTACCGTAGAGATGCGGGCGGCGAGGCGGGGTCAACGCGCGAACGATGAGCCCCCGCCCCGCCCGGACCCACCGAGACGCCCGAAGGCGGGCGGTGGCCGTGGTGATCCTCTCACCGCTCAGTCGTTGCGTCAAATCGGTTTACCGCGGAGATCGCAACACCCCCGTGGAGACGCTTTCACCGGAGGTGTTGTCTGGTTGTGCTTGGGGCGGCGAGATCCGGCTATCCCCGCCACGCCGACTGAGTCATCAAGCCTGGGAGAGTGTACCGGCGACTCGGTTGGCTAGTGATCGCGCCGGCGGCGACATCGGCCCCGCGGCATTGTCGCCAACCGGCAGTGGGCGGGACCTCCCCCAACG
>JAXDKI010000597.1:0-8179 GCA_034667245.1 Thermomicrobiales bacterium
CGCCTCATGGAGATCGCGGGCCGCTACAGCCTCACCCTCCACATGGAGCGCATCGCCGAAGTGATGCAGGAGCAAAACGTACGATTGTAGGAACGCATGGCAGTCGCCGACACTCGAGTCGCCCACAGCTGGCCAACTCCACAGAGCGCGTCCACCCGGCCGCAAAACCACGATTCAAGCTCAGCCACCTGAAAGCTCGGAGCCCCTCTCCCGCGGTCGGGAGAGGGGTTGGGGTGAGGGCTCATCTGGCAACCGGCAACTGGCAACCGGCAACTTCGTCGCCTACCCGTCCGCCACAATCGTCAGGCACTCCGTCGGACACCGATCGACGCAGATGCCGCAGCAGATGCAGGAGCGCTCGTCGATCACCATCTCCGAGAGGAGCGGTGCGACCGCAACTGGATCGCACCACTGCTACTATTCACGTGCGAGCAACACAGTGGTCGGGGAGTCGCAAGGAAGCAACCATGGCAACACGCGATCGAATCCACCAACTCGTCGACGAGTTGCCCGAGTCGGACCTGGATGAGGTCATTCACTTTCTAGAGGACCGCGGTTCACCGAATACACTGTCGCGCGCACTCGCGGCGGCACCGCCAGATGATGAGCCGGAATCGCCGGAGGAAGCCGCGGCAATCGGCCAAGCGTACGCCGACGTTGCCGATGGACGGCTTGTTTCCCACGAGGAACTGCTCCACCGCCTGTCCTCTCCCGCATGAGCACGCGTTTGGTGTGGACCGAACGCAGCCTCGACGACATCCGTAAACTCGACACCCAGACTCGCGACCGTGTGCTCGCGGCGGTTGAGCGATTGGCAACCACCGGACATGGCGACGTCAGGCGGCTGGAAGGCCCAGCACCTGAGTGGCGTCTCAGGGTCGGCGATTGGCGAGTTCGCTTCACGCATGAGCCCGACCACCAGACTATTCTGGTTCTTCGGGTTTTGCCGCGAGGACGCGCCTATCGTCGGTAGAGCCGCCGACGAACGCTCACTCCTCCAGAACAGTCTTCCTGTCTACCCAGAGATACTGAAACTGGGCAGCCTCCCGGAACCACGTCGTCCGAGCGGCAAGCTTGAGATAGGTCGGACGCCTCGGCAGCGCAATGGCGATGCGGACTGCCCTGTCCTCTCCCCGCCAGAGGATGACGTCAAAGAGTGCGCTTTGAAACCAGTGGCGCGCTTGAGTGGGAGCAGCCGTGCGATTCGTTCCCGTTGGATACCCTTTGACCGTCACCCACAACCGAACACCCTCTCGTTCGGCTTCGATGTCGCGACCCGGCTCTCGGCTTTCCGTGCCGGCAACCCGACGGATCGACCAGCCGGTGCGACTGAGGAACGCAACCACCTCGGATTGAACGTTGCCTTCCCAATCTCGTCCGCGTGGCGGCTCGCCATCGTCGTTGCTTGGCCCGATGGCTCCACCGGGGGCATCGAGCAACCGGTTGACGATCGACTGCTCGCCTCGTGCGCGCGCAATTTGTCCCGGGTTGGCCAAACGACGGCACACCTGGTTGACCCGCTGATGGGAGAGTCCCAGCACAGCCGCCACCTCGGCATCGCTGGCGCCGTCAATTCGGCTCCGCAAATATCCGATGATTCGATCCGCATGCGTCACTTCCCGCTGCTCCCTCGAAGTCATCTTCTGGACCCTCCTGTTGTCGGATCGCCCAACTGCCAAGCATCTCGCAACTATCGGCCCTCTTCGTATCCATGAGATACGCAATGGACCAAATGCCACTATTGTGGAACACCATACCAGCAAAAAGCCCCTCTCCCGCGATTGGGAGAAGGGCTGGGATGAGATCCGTTCTGACGACTAATGTCTTCGTCGCCTACCCGTCCGCCACGATCGCCAGGTCGACGCTCTCGCGCGCGTCCGGCGGCGTCAGGCGGAAGTGGTCCATCGTCAGGCACTCCGTCGGGCACCAGTCCACGCAGATGCCGCAGCGGATGCACGAGCGCTCGTCGATCACCATTGCCGCCGCAAACGGACCCAACTCCGCCCGCGCCATCTCAGCCAGCTCCACGTCGTTGTCGATCGCGTAGATCCGGTCCGGCGAGATCATCTCGATGCAGCGGTGCGGGCAGGCATCGACGCAGCCGTTACAGAGGATGCAGCGGTTGCCGTCGATGAAGATGTTCAGCTGGCACTGCAGGCAGCGCTTCGCCTCCTCGAACCCGATCGGCTTCGTGTGCCCGACCTCGACCTCCAGCGTCGTGTCGAGACTCCCGATCCCCCGCACCGGCACCGGCAGCGCCGGCATCACCTGCCGCCCCACCCCGGCGTAGTCGTCGCCCCAGACCAAGCGGCGGCTCATCGCCGTCAGACTCCACTCGGCGATCCCCTCCGCCACCAGCGGATTCGGCGTCGCGATGTACTCCGTCGGGACGCGGGTGATCTCCATGTCCTTGACGAGCGGCTGCACGCCCCGCAGCTGGGTGTCGATCGTCAGCGCCACCCGCTTCCCCTCGCCGATCGAGGAGATGAAGTTCGTCGGGTTGATCACGTAGTCGCCGGCCGCCCAGACGTTCGGCAGCTCGGTCCGCAAGTTCTGGTCGAGGAACGGCACCCCGCGCCGGTCTCGGTTCGGCAACATGTCGCCCAGGAACGAGTTGTCCTGACGCTGCCCGATCGCTACCAGGACCATGTCGCAGGGGATGACGAACTCGGACCCCGCGACCGGCTCCGGTCGCCGCCGCCCCTTGTTGTCCGGTTTCCCGAGCTCGTTGCGAACCAGTTCGAGCCCGATCACCTTCCCCTGGTCGTTCCCGATCACCCGCGTCGGCGCGACCATGTACATGATCTCGACGCCCTCGATCTCGGCCTCTTCCAGCTCGAGCTCGTCGACCGGGATCTCCTGGATACTCCGGCGGTACGTCATCACCGACCGCTCAGAACCCATCCGCAACACCGTGCGGACGCAGTCCATCGAGGTGAAGCCGCCGCCGACCGTGACCACCTGATTGCCGACCCAGACGTCGTGCTCCCCGAGGTTGACGTCCTCCAGGAACTTCAGTCCAGAGACGACCCCGTCCAGATCCTCGCCCGGCACCCCGAGCGACTGCGCAATCTGGCACCCCGCCGAGATGACCACCGCGTCATAGGTGTCGACAAGATCCTTGAAGGAGATGTCCTTGCCGATCTCGGTGTTGTAACGAATCTCGATCCCAAGGTCGGTGATCTGCTCGACCTCTTCCATGATCACGTCGCGCGGCAGGCGCCACTCCGGCACCCCGGCCCACATCACCCCGCCCGGCACCGGATACCGCTCGAAGATCGTAACCTTGTAGCCCTTCCGCGCCAGTTGCCGGGCCACGGTCAACCCGTTGACCCCGGCCCCGATCACCGCCGCCGTCATCCCGTTCGGCGGCGGCGGACTCTCCCGCCGGGTCTCGCCCCGGTAATCGGCCGCCACCCGCTTCAGGTAGCAGATACCGATCGGCGCATCGACCTCTTTTCGCCGGCAGGCATCCTCGCACGGCCGCGCGCACATTCGCCCGAGACACCCGGGGAAGACGTTGTGCTCCCGGTTCAGCTCGTACGAATCGGCGTACCGCCCGTCGGCGATCAGCGCGATGTAGCGCGAGATGTCGGTGTGCGACGGGCAGGCCGTCATGCACGGGATGTTGTCGGAGAACCACTGGGCGTCGCCCGAGTAGATCGGGTATCGCTTCCCCGCCCGCTCCGTGTACGGCGAGAAAAACGACGCGTCGACAAACGCCAGCAGCCGGATTCGCCGCGTATCCTCGACATCGTGGTCCAATCCCTGACCGACGATCCCGTAACTCGCGAGCTCACCGGCGGTGACACCGATCTCCGCCGGGTCCATCGGCCGAAACCGATCGGCCGGCGCCCCACACGATGGGCACTCATTCGGCGGCGTCAGACCCTCGTGGATCCAGCCGCAGACTTTGCAACGAAACATCTCGTGTCACCCTCCAGGGAACGGAGGCAGGGAGTCCAAGCAGGCCGCACTCCTAAAAGCCGGAATGCACGCGATTATCGTAAGTATAGACGAGGCCCTTCCGTCCCGACCGTCATCGGTACCATCCGCCACCGGCAGCGATGCCCGAGCCTGACGCACAATACCCGTCGAGCCGCGACGGACGCTGCTCGACCGAAAGGAACCCGCGTGCTGAGCCACCGCGCCAATCCATTACTTCTGCTCGTCACGCTGCTCGCGCTCCTCACGAGCGTCGGGTGCCCCCTCGCCGTCGGCGCCGAAGAGATCCAGTTCTACGTCGGCTCCTCGATCGAGGCCAAAGACGCGATGTACATCCGCGAGGGGATTCGGCTCGGGCAGGACTACGTCCAGGAGCAACTCGGCGCCCAACTCGAGACGCTGACGATCGTCAACGCCGTTCCCGGCGCCCCACGCGGCAACACCGACCTCGTCGGCCTCTCGACCTCCCACGCGGTTGTGCTCTACACCGAATCGGACGGCTGGCTCCAGTCGGCCCCATTCGACCGCGTCCACGTCGTGGTCCACGAGTACATGCACGTCGTCCAGCAAGAATTGGCGGGCGAGCGCGGCAACGCCCCCCTCTGGATCGACGAGGGAGTCGCGGAGTACGTCGGCTACCAGGCCGTCATCGAGGCCGGCTTGGTTTCGGCCGCGGACGTCGAAGCCTACAACGCCGCCAACGTCGTCTTCGGCCCGGATCTGCCCCCCCTGTCCGAAGTGGAGCGGCCCTGGGACTACCAGTCCCAACCCTCCAACATCTACGGACTCTCCTACCTCGCGGTCAAGCAGCTCGTTGGCGACCGCCCTACCTCGATCCGCCGCTATTACGAGCGCCTCGGCGACGGCGCCAGCTGGCGCTCCGCCTTCCGCTCCGCCTTTCGTATCAACCCGAGCGACTTCTACGAGGCATTCGAGGCCGCTCGCTCGGACTTTGATGCTCCCCGCGGCACTCCGGCCCCCTTCGTCCCTCCCGACGAAGCCGAATATCCGGCTGCCGTCTCCCTCGGCACCGCACCCGATTCGATCGACCGCGGCGATCAACTCCTCCTCGTCGCCGCCTCCGACGCCGGCGTCAGCTGCACCCTGACCGTCTCCACCCGCGCCGGCCGCGAGCTCCTCAGCCAGCCGACCTTCGCCGACACCACCGGTCTCCTCTTCTGGCTCTGGACCGTCCCCGATGACGCGCGCCGCGCCGCCGTCACCGCCGCCGTCGCCTGCGGCGCCGACCCCGTCACAACGCCGCTGAGGATCACGTGACGTCATCGGACATCAACTCCGTCACGCTCTACCGCCCTGTCGGGCCGAAGGAGCTCGCGCTCATCGAACAGAGCGACTTCCGTGCCTTCCCACCACGTCTTTCGTGGCAACCCATCTTCTACCCGGTCCTCAACGAGGAGTATGCGACGCAGATTGCCCGCGACTGGAACGTCCGCGACTCCGGCGCCGGCTTCGTGACGCGCTTCAGCGTTCGTGCCGAGTTCCTCCGCAAATACGAGGTCAAGCAAGTCGGCGGCCGACTCCATCAGGAATACTGGATCCCCGCCGAGGATCTCCCACTCTTCAACGCCAACCTCGTCGGCCCGATCGACGTGATCGCCGAGTTCCGACGCGGCGACTCGAATCCCCTCTGATCAACCTGGGCCCCTGCGAAACGTACGTCGTATTAAGGACACCGGCACACAAACGCCGGTCTACCCTGGAGCAAACGTCGGCGGTGGCGACGATCGTGACGCCGATCGCCAACTCGGCCGGAGCGCACAACCGCGAACGCCGGTGATTACCGGGTTTCGACAAGCGCGCGGAGACCAAGGAGGAGAATGATGCGAGCCGCAACTCGACCAACGACCCTCACTCGCCTCTTCGTACGACGTGTAGCACGACTCGGCGGACTGTTCGCAGCCGTCGCAGCACTGATCGCGATCATGCCCGCGTCCGTGATTGCGCAGACGCCCACCGCGGCGGCATCCACCGGGATCACCGTCACCGGCTACGGCGAGGCGAGCGCTCCGGCGGAATCGGGGACGCTCCAACTCCTGTTGACCCGCGGCGAATTCTACGGTGGCCCTCCTGCCCCGCCACGGCCGGGCGACGTCCCGGGCGCCGAAGAGCGGCGTCTGGCCGCACCGATCGTCCAGGCCGTGGTCGCCAAGGGAATCGCAGAATCCGCCGTGACCGTCGTCGTCGTCCCCATCCTCGGCAGTGCCGCATACGGTCCCGGTGGCCCAGCGGTCGCCCGCATCGACGTGGCCCTCGAACGGCCCGATCTCACAACCGTGACCGATCTCATCAGCGCGGCGAGCGTGGCGGCAGCCGAGGAATCCCTTGTCCTCGGTCAGGTCGGTGCCGCCTACGAAGTCGCCGATTGCGCTGCCCTGGACCGCTCCGCGCGCCAGGCCGCGATCGAGGATGCCCGCGCCCGCGCCGAAGTCCAGGCCGATCTCCTCGGCGTCACCCTCGGCGACGTCACCGCCTCAGCCGACGTCGCGCCCGCCGCGACCACGAGCCTGAACTTCTACGGCATCGCCGTTCCGCTGAACGGCTGCGCCCCACCCACCCCGTCCACCCTGCTCAATGGACCCGGTCTGTCCGTCTCCGCTCCCACCTTCGATCCCACCACGGAACCAGAAGTCGAGGTCTACGCCCAGGTCAACCTCACCTTCGCCATCGCCTCGTAAACACCCAGCGGCCCCTGCCCTACAACCCGAATGACGGGCGAGGGCAGGGGCCGCTCGAAGCTCGAAGCTCGAAGCTCGAAGCTCGAAGCTATTGTCGGAGCACCTCGGGATTCACGATGTGCGGCGGCCGCTCGCCACGAATCCCGGCGAGCAGGTTGCGCGCCGCCATCTGCGCCATCTTGTCTCGCGTCGCCACCGTCGCCGAGGCGATGTGTGGCACGACGATCGCGTTCGGCAGCCCCACCAGCGGATGGTCCGCCGGCAGCGGCTCAGGATCGGTGACGTCCAGCGCGGCCCCACCGATCGTGCCCTCGCGCAACGCGCTAACCAGGGCGTCGGTATCGACCACCGGACCACGCGCGGCATTGACGAGGATAGCCTCCCGCTTCATCAACCCCAGTTCCCGCGCACCGATCAGGTGATGTGTCTCAGGCGTCAGGGCGACGTGCAGCGTGACGAAGGCAGACTCCCGGAGCAGGTCGTCGAGCGGCTTGAAGGTCGCGCCCAACTCGCGCGCGGCGTTCTCGTCCTGGTACGTGTCGTAGGCGAGGATGTTCATCTCGAACCCGCGCGCCCGCTTCGCCACCTCCCGCCCGATCCGGCCGAACCCGACGATCCCGAGCGTCGCCCCGTAGAGATCCCGCCCGAGCAACAGCGTCGGCCCCCACGTCCGCCACTTCCCGGCCCGCACGTAATCGACGCCTTCGACGACCCGCCGCGCCGCCGCCATCAGCAGCGCCCAAGCAAAGTCCGCCGTCGTCTCCGTCAGCACATCCGGCGTATTGCAGACGGCCACTCCCCGCGCGGTCGCCGCCGGCACATCCACGTTGTCGTAACCGACCGCGAAGTTGCTGACGACCTTCAGCTGCGGCTCGCGATCGAGCACCTCACCGTTGATGGCATCCGTCAGGAGCGTCAGCGCACCTGCACAGCCGTGGAGCAACTCCGCCAACTGTGCCGGCGACGGCGGCAACTCCTCCTCCCAGAGGCGGATCTCCACCTCGCCGGCCGCCTCTGCCTCACGCAACAGCGTCAGCCCAGCTTCGGGAATCCGGCGCGTCACCGCGATGCACGTCCGCTCGGCCATGGAACTTCCTCCCCTCGTCGCTGTTCGCCATTTTCATGGCCGGCAGCATAGCCGAAGCGGCGGCGCGACGAAACCGGCGTCTTGCCGACGTCACAAGGCGAACGCGGTGATTGCCCCGTAGCTCCTACGGTCGATCGGCCGCGACCCGCTCTGCCACCTTCTCTGCCCGATGGACCACGCCTTCGTTCAGCAGCGGTTCGTGGAGGTGGACCGGCGGCACCGTTGACCGGCGCAACCGCAGATTGAGCATCTCGACGAGAACGGAGAAGGTCATCGCCGAGTAGATGTAGCCCTTCGGAATGTGGAAGTGCCAGCCCTCGGCCACCAGCGAAAACCCGATCAGCAACAAGAAGGTGAGCGCCAGCATCTTCACCGTCGGGTGCGCCGAGACAAACTTGCTCAGCGGTCCGGAGGCGAACAGCATCACCCCGACCGCAATCACCACCGCGGC
>JAXDKI010000598.1:0-11946 GCA_034667245.1 Thermomicrobiales bacterium
CGCACAGAGCGGGCGGAGCGCCGATTTGCTATCGCGATGATCACCCCAACCCTGATCGCGGTCCTCGCGATCATGGGCTATCCCTGGGTCTATTCCGCCTGGATGAGCCTCAACTTCGTCAACCTCCTGACAAAGAGATGGACGTTCGTCTGGTTCGACAACTACACAAAGCTCTTCTCGGACCAGTCCTTCATCGACTCGTTCGTCCGCACCATGTGGTTTAGCGGGCTCGTCGTCGGCGGTGGCACATTCCTCGGGTTGCTGATGGCCCTCGCGCTCAACGAGCACTTCAAGGGACGCGGCCTGATGCGCAGCATCATGCTGATGCCCTGGGCGGTCGCTCCTGTTGTCGTCGGCAAACTCTTCACGTTGATCTACAGCGGCGAGTACGGCGTCCTCAACGGCCTGCTCTTGCAGCTCGGCATCATTGACAACTACATCCCGTTCCTTGCCGATGCGCGGCGATCTCTGATCATGGTGGCGGTGGCTGCCATCTGGCAAAGTGCCCCGCTCAGCGGCCTGCTCCTCCTCGCCGGTATGCAATCGATTCCCGGCAGTCTCTACAACGCGGCACGGATCGACGGCGCCGGTCCCTTGCATCGCTTCTGGAAGATCACCCTTCCATGGCTGCGTCCAATGATGCTGCTCGTCGTGATTCTCAATACGATCAATGCCATCATGACGTTCGATCTGATCTTCGTGATCACGAGCGGCGGACCGGGCGAGGCGACAACCGTCCTCTCCTGGCTCGGTTACATCACCTTCTTCAACTTCTCCCGCTACGGCGAGGGAACGGCGATTCTCTACATTCTGAGTCTGGTCAGTCTCTCCCTGGCGGTCATCTATTTCCGGCTGCTGGCGGGCCGGGGGGGATCGCGCATCGCGACCGAAGCGACACCGACCGACGAGGCGGAGGTCTCCGCGATCCGGCCCTGGCGCGTTGATCTCCAGCTCCGGAAACCCGCGGTGCGACAGCCGTTGCTCCCGCCGCGCGTCTCGAAGCGACTCCGGCGGGTGGGACTCTACACCGCGATCGCCGTCATCGCGTTCTGGTCACTGGCGCCGTTCTACATCCTCGTTAACGCCAGCCTTTCGGACACCAACGGCATCCTGAACCAGCCGCCCGACTGGTTCCCCAGTCCGCTGACGCTCGAAAGCTATCAGGCCGTCACCTTCGGCGAAGAGTTGAATTCGGGGTTCGCCGAGGAGCGCCAAGCGGGTAACGTGCAGGCAAAGGCGATCATGATCTCGATGAAGAACAGCGCCATCGTCGCGATCGCGGTCACGATCATCAACGTCTTGATCGGCGCTCCCGCCGGCTACGCCTACGCCCGTTACGCCCGCTTCCGCTTCACCAGCATCTCGCTCTGGATCTTGATGATGACCAGGATGATCCCGCCGTTGACGCTGGCGGTTCCGTTCTTCATGATCTTCCGCCGGATCGGGTTGTTGGACTCCAAACTCGGGCTGGTCATCGCTTTGACCAGCGTCATCCTCCCGCTCAGCGTCTGGATCATGAAGGGCTACTTCGAAACGCTGCCCGCGAACATGGAACGGGCCGCGCTGGTCGACGGCGCGACCCGCTTCCAAAGTTTCCGGCGGGTGGTCGTCCCGGTCGCGATCCCAGGGCTCGTCGCGGCGGCGATCTTCTGCTTCCTGGTCGCGTGGAACGAGTTCATCTACGCGATCCTATTGACCAGCACCCTCGATTCGCAGACACTGCCGACTCGGATCGTCCAGTTCGTCGCCTCCCAGCGTTTCTACAACCCGGGCCTCCTCTTCGCGGCCGGGGTCTTCGCCATCATCCCACCCGTCCTGATCACCCTCGTCTTCCAACGCTACCTCCTACGCGGGATGCTCGCCGGCGCAGTGAAGGGGTAGACGAGACGGACGGACGGACGGACGGAGAGACGGACAGACGGACGGACGGACAGACGGACAACTGGCAACTGGCAACTGGCAACTGGCAACTAAAGGAGGACACGTGGCGGACAAGGTGAAGACGGCGGTGGTCGGGGTGGGATTGATCGGGGAACAGCATGCGGAGACGTACCACGACTACGGGCGCTCCGAGTTGGTGATGGTCCACGACCTCAACCCGGAGCGGGCGCAGACGGTCGCGGAGCGGTTCGGCTGCCGTGGGACGACCAACATCGACGACATCGCGAATTCCGACGCGCAGGTCGTCAGCGTGGCCACACCCGACCATCTCCACTTCGAGGCGACGATGCGGATGCTCGAAGCGGGCAAGCACGTCGTCGTCGAGAAACCGCTGGCGACGGTGACGAAGGAAGCCCGCGCCATGGTCGACGCCGCCCGCGCGCGGGACGTCAAGCTGACGATCAACCTCGGCAACCGCTGGAATCCCGGCTTCATCAACCTCCGCGACAGCATCCGGTCGGGCGAGATCGGCGAGCCCATCTACGCCTACTCCCGCTGCGCCGACACGATCTGGGTGCCGACCGAGATGCTCTCCTGGGCCGGCAAGTCGGGGCCGCAGTGGTTCCTCTTCGCCCACACTATGGACCTCCTGCGCTGGTTCCTCGGTCAGGAAGCGCACGAGGTCTACGCCGTCGGCACCAAGCGCGTCCTCAAAGCGCGGGGCATCGACGCCTTCGACACGATCCAGGCGATCGTGAAATTCGACTCCACCCAAGTCGTCTTCGAGACCGGCTGGATCCTCCCCGAAGCGTGGCCGGCGATCGTCGAGTTCGAGCTGACTGTCAACGGCTCCGAGGGTCGCCTCGGCTACGATGGCACCCGCCAGGGCTTCGAGCTCTCCTCCGACAAAGTCGATAAGCATATGTGGGCACGCCCCTCCCTCTGGAACTACTTCAAGCTCCCCTACACCTGGTGGGGCGCGCAACGGAACCTGGTCGATTGCGTCCTCGACGGCGGCGATCCTGCCATCGCGGCCGAAGACGGCGTCGCCGTCACCGCGATGATCGAAGCGACCGAGCGATCGATCGCCGAGGGCCGGCCGGTGAAGATCGCCGATCTGCTCGGGTAACGGAGACGGACGGACGAGAGGCGGACAGACGGAAGGCCCGGTGCTCCATCTAACGTCGAGTGGCGATTGGAGGGAAAGCACGGCGGCGGCAACAGACCGTCATTCCTCCTGAACCTGTGAAGGACTTGTCGAGGAATCTTTTTCCGAGGAGAGCCAACCAGTCGAATGAGGTTGGCCAAAGTACCGGGGACACCGCCTTCATGCCCAAAGCCGTTCGATTTGGCCAGGACGCTCGGCTGGCGCTGCTACGCGGGGTCGACCTGAGCGCCGCGGCGATCGGCTACACGCTCGGTCCGCACGGCCGGGGCGTGCTCGTGCGCAATCCCCATACCGAGCAGTGCTTCTTCGCCCACGACGCGGCGGCAACGGCTGAGACGATCGACTTCCGCGACCAATACGCGAACATGGGAGCCCGCCTCATCAACGAGGTGGCCCAGAAGGCACGGGAGCAGGCGGGAGACGGCGCCGCAACGGCGGTCGTCCTGGCGCGGGCGCTGATGCACGGCGCGCTGGCGCAGCTCGCCGCCGGTGCGTCACCGGTCGCGCTCCGACGGGGGATCGAGGAAGCCGCGCGGACCGCCGTCGCCGCCATCCGGGCGCAGGCGCGCCCCGTGGCCACAGCTGAGGCGAGACTTGCGGTGGCGGTGACGGCGGCAGGGGACGCGATGGTCGGCGAGGCGGTCGCCGCGGCAATCGACATGGTCGGTCCCGACGGCGCCGTCTTCGTCGAAACACTCCCTAGGGCAGGAATCGAGGTTGAACGCGTCAACGGCTGGCATTACGACCGCGGTCTCGCCTCCCCTGCCTTCGTCTCCTCACGTTACGGCACGAAGGCAGTCGTCGAAAACCCCTGGATCCTGTTGACCGACCGCAAGCTGACCGAGATCGGCGACATTCTGCCGACCTTCGAGGCACTGACCCCGGTCGTTCACCGCGACCTCGTCGTGATCTGCGACGGGATCGAGGGCGCCGCCCTGGGCTTGATGGTCGCCAACAAGAACGGCGGGCTCTTCAACTGCGCCGTCGTCCAGCCTCCCGACTGGCAGGCCCGCCGCCGCGACTTCATGGACGACATCGCGGTCTACACGGGTGGGACGGTGATCTCCGAAGTACTCGGTCGGCGGCTCGACTCGGTCCGGATCGAGGACCTCGGCCGCGCCGCGCGAGTCGAGGCCACCTCCGAGCGGACCGTGATCGTCGACGGAAAGGGCGACCCGGAGGCGATCGCCAATCGCTGCCGACTCATCCGCTCCGACGTCGAGCTCGCCCACTACGAGTTCGACAAGCAAAAGTTCCGCGAGCGGATCGCCCGGCTCGAAGGACGGGTCGCGCTCGTCAAGGTCGGCGGACGGCACGAGCGCGAGGTGAAGCGGCGCACGCACCAGGCAGAGCGGGCACTGGCGGTTCTCAAGGCGGCGATCGCCGATGGGGTCGTCCCTGGCGGCGGGATCGCCCTCCTGGCGGCGGCCGGCTCTCCGAACGGGACGGCGGCGGACCGGGACGAAGCGCTCGGCGCCGCGGTGCTGGCGAAGGCGCTGGAGGCACCACTTGCCTGGCTGGCGCGCACCAACGGGCGCGAGCCGAGCACCACCGTCGCGCGTGTTCAGGCGGCGCGCCAACTGGACGCCAATCCTGCGATCGGCTACGACGCGGCGCGGGACGAGGTCGGCGATCTCGCGGCGCGAGGCGTGCTCGATCCGGCCGGTATCGTCTGCGCGGCGCTGGAATGCGCGGTCAGCGGTGCGGTGATGCTCCTCTCGACCGAGGCGGTCGTGATCGACACCGTGCCGCTGCCGATGCCGAAATCGCCGGGGCGGGTACCATATCCGGCGCCACCCCCGCCGGTCGCGAAGGGAATGACCTGAGATGGCCTCCGTCACACTGAACGGGCTCTGCAAGCAGTTTGGCCCGGTCAAGGCAGTCGACAACCTCGACCTCCAGATCCAGGATGGCGAGTTCGTGACCCTGCTCGGACCCTCCGGCTGCGGCAAGAGCACCACGCTGGCCTGCATCGCCGGGCTGGAGGAGCCCTCCGAGGGCGACATCCTCTTCGACGGTCGAGTCGTCACCGAGCTCTCGCCCCGTGACCGCGACATCGCGATGGTGTTCCAGGACTACGCGCTCTACCCGCACATGTCCGTCTTCGAGAACATGGCCTTCGGTCTCCGCCTCCAGAAGCTGCCGAAGGCGGCGGTGGACGAGCAGGTCCGCCGCGTCGCCGAGATGCTCGGCATCGGCGGTCTCCTCGCTCGGCGCCCCTCCCACCTCTCCGGCGGCCAACGGCAGCGTGTCGCCCTCGGCCGCGCGATCGTCCGCAACCCGGTCGTCTTCCTGATGGACGAGCCACTTTCGAACCTCGACGCCGCCTTGCGCGTCTCGACCCGGACCGAGATCAAGCGGCTGCAAAAGGAGCTCGGGACGACGACAATCTTCGTCACCCACGACCAGGAGGAGGCGATGGTCCTCTCCGATCGGGTCGCGATCCTCCATGCCGGGGTGCTCCAGCAGTTCGACACCCCCGGCCGCATCTACGGCGATCCGGTCAACCGCTTCGTCGCCGGCTTCATCGGCAGCCCGAAGATGAACTTCATCAGCGGACAAATCGAGCCGGTCGAGGGCGCCGCCGTCTTCAGTGCCCAAGACGACGGCCTGCGCTGGCGCCTGCCTGACTTCCGTCTTGAGAGCCCCATCCCGCGGGTCATGCTCGGCATCCGTCCCGAGCACATCGCGCTTTCGCGCGACGGAGAGGCGGAGAGCATCGGAACGATCAGTCTCGTCGAGCCGGTCGGAGCCGTGACGTATGTCGACCTGGAACTGGCGGGACTTTCGTTCAAGGTCAGCACCGACCCGGCAATCGAGTTCGAGCTCGGCGAACGAGTGACCGTCAGTCCCAACCCGAAGCGGGTCTATCTCTTCGATCCCACCACAGGAGAGCGCATCCGAGGTTGAGACGGCGAGAGCGGCATCACGACGGAGGTCGAAAGGTAGGCTCGGACCGAGACGACGCCTCGAGCCACGCCCGGACCGCGTCCATGTGCTCCCGGTAATGGTCGGTGAACTCCGAGGCGACCCCGGCGGCGAGTGTCTGGTCGGGCGCCCAGGGGAACCGGCCGCGTTCGGCGAGCTCGTCGTCGGTCATCTGCTCGACCGCGGCCAAGAGCTCGCCGAAGACGCCGCGCGACTCGGCCCGAACTTCGGCGGCCGTCCGATGGCGGAAGGCGGCGACGTAGCGCTCGTCGACGTCGTTCACCTCGTCGGATGCGACCTCGTCGGGGAGATCTGGCTCTCCTCGGCATGCCGCCCGCAGCTGCCCGGCGATCCACTCGTCCCAGGCGGTCAGGTGGGCGGCGATCTCCTTGACCGACCACGTTCCCTGCACTCCCGGCTCGTCCATCCGCGCCTCGCCGACGTCGTCCAACAGCGCCTCCCAGAGCGCCTGCTCGACGAACAGCGTCGCCAAGACGTCGGTCCGTGTTTCGGGTCCCTTCATGTCCTGATCACCCCTGGTTGACGGCAGACGACGCGGATGGGATCGCATGCCATTGTCGCGCGTCAACCGTGGGGCGTCATGCCTTCACCGGCAACACCTCCTCGCCATCATCGACCGGCGCATCCTCACGCCGCATCGCTCGCCCATAGAGGAGGAATGCCGGCGTCAACAGGAGACCCGCCGCGGTTATGGCGGCCCGGAGACCGAAGAGCGTGCCGACGGCGCCGATCGCCGGACCGCCGGTCAGTTGCCCGAGTGCGTCGGCTTGGCTCTGCGCCGAGATCACCGTCGCCCGCACACGCGAGTCGATCTGACGATTGAACCAGGCACCGGCGATCGGCCCGTACAGCGAGCGGGACAGATTGACCAACCAGAAGGCAGCCAGCGCGACGCCGAAGCTCGGCGCCAGGCCGAACGCGACGACGCCGACGACGAGCGCCACGTTGATCCCGAAGAGCAAGCGCGCCGTGGGCGCATCCCCCCGCACACCGACACGGCGCAGGACCACCTCGGACGCGATGATTCCGATCACGGCGCTACCGGCACCGAACAGGCCGAACCAGACGACAGGGTCAAAGTTGCCGACGGCGGGCAGCGAGATCGTCGTCAGAAAGTGTGCCTCCCAGAGCCGGTCGTACCCCTCGCTGAAGGCCCCCGCCACGACGGTAACCGCGAGGAGCATCATCAGGACCGGCCTCCCCCGGACCACCACCGACGCCTCCCGCGTCGTCGCGACCATCGACGCCGCGGCCGAGCGCAATGAGCCCCGCTCGCCTCGCGGCGCCGGCGAAAATCCGGTTTCCGGCATCGCCGCCCGCAGGAAGAGACCGAGCCCGATCATCAACGTGCCACCGAGCACGATCGGCAGCCGCAAGTCGATCGTCGCCAGCCCGACGCTGACGAGCGGTCCGGCAATCCAGCCAACCGCCGCCACCTGACCGGCCCGCAGAAAGACCCGTTCTAACTGCTCCGCACCCTGCTCATCGGCGATCCAGGCCTGAAGTGCGCCATCGATGCAGGTCTCGCCGATGCCACGTACGACCTCGGCGATAAGGATCGCGACGAACAGGGGCATCAGCCCCTCGGCAAGCAGACCGACGCCGACCAGGATCTCGCCGACGACGACCGAAAGCCGCCGGCTGTGAAGATCGGCGATGACCCCCGTCGGCACCTGGAACAGAAAGCAGGTCGCCTCGATCGTCGTCCCGACGAGGACCAGTTGGAGCGGATTCATCCCGACATTCCGCACGTAGTAGACGGCGAGGACGGTATAGATCAACGAGCGAAAGAACGCGGAGGCGCCGGCCTCCACGAGGAAAACGCGGTTGGCAGACAAGCCAAACACTCGTGCTCCCTTCACCCGGCGACCGGGCGCAACGGTCGCCGAAGCCCAACCAGCGCGAAGCCCAACGACTGATCGCCGGGTAGCTTCAGAGGTGCATGGAGGAAATGGGCGTCAATCCCGTCCTGACGACACGCCGAGAACGGCGCACGCCAATCTCCGTCGCAATCGGCCGCGACAGTGAAGGACGGTGGTCGAGGGGAGACCGAGGTACCCGCCGGAGCGGCGGACAGAGAATCGCTACCGCTTGCTCACCACGTCGAAACCACCGATCCACCCTACGACGATGTTGGCGGTTGACATGGTGCGCTCCTCAGCGATGCAAGGACGAGAGCTTCCAAGGAACAGGATTGTAGCAGACGCCCGCCGCTCCCTCTGGAAGCGGGCGTTCCCAAGCCGGTCATTTTGGCCGATCGTTGCAACTCAGTGTTGACTTATTGTCAAAGGACGGCATCGATTGACACCAAAGTACCAAAGGGCATTAGAAGCGCCAGGACTACGGGTTAAACATGATTGACCAATACACGCTCAATTGCTAAGGTCAGTTCTGGCCGTGAGGCCGTGCCTTGACGTGACCGACCATAGCTTGATCCGTAACACCGCTCCGGTGGCGTCCCGGCTGCCGAAGTGTGGGTCTGCCACCCGAATCTGCACCATGGCGAGCGTATCACCGACTCGGAGGTTCTCCGTTGAACGGGAAACGACACCACCCGCCTCGTCGGGTATCGCTGGTTCTTGCCGTCCTCCTCGGCGCAATGCTCTTTGCGCCGGCGAGTCCGTCTGTCGTTCGCGCCTCCACCGATCTCACGATCGGCGGCTGGGCGGTCGTTGCCGATGCCAACGGGGACTCCGTCCGCTTGCGCGAGGACGCGGGGCCATCCGGCGCAATCGTCTCAAGCCATCCTGAGGGGACCGTGGTCGACGTGATCGAGGGCCCGGTCGAGTCATCCGAAGATGGCTCGCTCTGGTACGAGGTCGCGGTCGATGGTCAGACCGGCTTCATGGCCGCGATCTACCTCGCCCGTTCTGATGCCGAGTCCCTGCCAACGGCGGGTGACGCGGGCGACCCGCCAGCTGTGACCGGGAGCGCGGTCATCGTCAACTCCAACGGCGACGACATCCGCTGCCGCGCCGCACCGAACACCGAGGCCGAGATCCTCTTTCGCTTCGTCGAGGGCGATTTCGTCGAGTTGCTCGGTGATGCGGTGGACCGTTGGCAACCGGTCCGTTGCGCCGACCAGGCCGGCTACGTCGCCGCCGAGTTCATCGGCAGCGGCGACGCTCCTACTGCCCCCGAGGGAGACGAGAGTGAGAGCGACGACGAATCGTTCGAGACCGCGGAGATCACGACGTCGGGTATGGGCGAAATTCGCGGCACCAACGGCGATGGCGTCCGCTGCCGTGCCAAGGCCAACCTGAGCGGGAGTATCATCGCCGTCCTCTCCGAAGGCACCCAGGTCCCGTTGCGCGGCGCCGCCAAAGGCGACTGGCAGCCGGTCACCTGCGCCGGCAAGAATGGGTTCGTCTACTCCATCTACATTGGCCCGCTAGACGACAGCGACGGGGACAGCGGCGGCGACGACACAGGGGGCGGGTCGAATTCCGACCTTCAGGCCGGCGAGACCGCTGTCGTCACCGGCACGAACGGCGACGGCGTGCGCCTCCGTTCGCGCGCCAGCTTCGACAGCGCGGTCATCACCGTCGTCCGCGAGGGGCAGCAAGTCAAGGTCCGTGGCGGCAGCGGCGGCGATTGGGTGGCCGTCACCTACAAGCGGAGCGATGGCTTCATCCACCTGGATTACCTCGCCCGTGCCGATGCTGGCGGGGGCGATGGTGGGTCCGGCGGTGGGTCCGGCGGCGGATTGGGCGTCGGCGACCACGCGATGGTGACCGACAACCTGCGGCTCCGCGCCGACGCCAGCCTGAACGGCGAGGTCCTCGGCATTGCGGCGTCGAGCACGGTGGTCGTCGTGACCGGAGCGAAGAGCGGCGGATTTTATCCGGTGGACTGGGACGGACTCGAAGGGTGGATGTACGCCGACTATCTGAGCTGGACCGACGCCGCAATCACACCGCGCGAGACCGGCGTCGGCGGCGACGCCGGCAGCGGGCCCGGCTCAGCCAATGGGCAGGCGATGGTCGACTACGCGATGCCCTATCTCGGCTACCGCTACGTCTGGGCCACCCACGGCCCGAACACCTTCGACTGCTCCGGCTTCACTTACTGGGTCACCCTCCATGTCCTCGGCCAGAACATCGGCACCGGCACCTGGACGCAGTCCATCGCAGGCCGCCCGGTCGCATACGGTGAGCTTCAACCGGGCGACCTCGTCTTCTTCCAGAACACCTTCACCTGGGGTCTCTCCCACGTCGGCATCTACATCGGCAATAACCAGTTCATCCACGCCGAAAACGAGCAGACCGGCGTCAGGATCAGCAGCCTGACCTCGCCCTACTACTCGACCCGCTGGTACGGCGCGCGCCGAGTGGGCTAAGGGAGCGGCACGACCGCCTCGTCGACTCGAAATCGGCGGTCCAGCAGAACCCTCTGGCTCCGCCAACTGTGCCCCAAGTCGGACGATCGAGGACATCGGCGGCTGACCGGATCTCAATCGCTTCTCGCTCGACGCTCCCGGTACCGACTGGGGGGCCAAAAGGTTACCCGTGGGGCGGGACGTTTTCCCTCTTTTGAGGGAGGTCATGACTTCGCCCGTGGACAGAAGATGCGTAGAGGATCAACCACTCGCGATGGCACCGAGGAAACGACGATGACCGATCCGACCCACGTGACGACTATCCCGCAGGATCTGCAGCTTGACCAGGCGATCCGGCGCGTCGTGTACCGGATCGTCGCCGAGCACCCCGGTCTGCCCAATGAGGAGGTCCTCACCCGCACTCGCGCGCAGCTGCTCGAGGAGCCCGCGTCCCGTGCCGAGGTGTTCGCCGCGCTCCTCGCGCTGGAGGAGGCCGAGGGGCAGTAGCAATCCTCCCCGGTTGCGTGGCGATCCCGCGGGACCGACGTTGCCGACGCGGGGAAAGGCGGCGCCCCCATCTGCTGCAACGGATGAGGGCGCCTGCGCCGTCGCTCGCCAGCCACGCCGAGCGATGCCGGCGCCATCATGGCAAGGTCTACCCACGGAGTCCAGCGCGTTTCATGTTTAGACATGCGCGGGCCGAGCCTCGCGGTGGAGCGGAGGTGCCGCGTCACGATGCATCGAAACCGCTTCGCCGACTGCCCGAAGGGGAACACCGTACCGGGCGACCCCTTTCCCGCCCAACGCCGGTGCGCCGGCGCCGTGAGCTTCCGTTGACGACGCGACCAGGGCAGGCGTTTTGCTCTCTCTAGCCATGTCTCCGGCACCGCTGCAAGGCCGTGCGGTCTCCTACGGTCACCCGCTCCACCGCCGCATGGTAGGATGTCGCGCGCGGGCTTATGTGTGTCTGCCCATGAAAGCGATTGGTTTTCGGTTGTTGTTTCGCTTCTCCCTTGGGCCCGTCTAGAGAGTACTCCCGTGAAGTTCGTTCCCGTCCCCGACGGCGTCGTCGCAGTGGAGGGAGCGGCGTGGGAATTCCGCGTCCGCCTCTCCCGGCTCAGCCCCGCGGTCGCGTCCGTGGTCGCCCATGCCGTCCGCTACGCCCAGGACCCGTCCCGCGTCACATTCACGGTTTACGAGGACGCCGCCGAGCAGATCCTGCACACGCCCGCACGACCCGATCGGCGGCGCCCCCGTCGCATCCGCTGACGCCCTGGTCGGCTCCGGGTTGGTGCTTCGCAAGTTCCCAGGCATTGCGGCACCCTCGCCGGGCTGGGACGGGGGTCTCCGAACCAGGAGACGCCACCACCTGGTACCGGGGGCATCGCTTCGTCTGCGAGGCCCGTATCCGCCGTGCCGGCGTGGCGCCCCCTCGATCGCCCCGGCGGCGTCGCTCGCTTCCTTCACGGCGCTCGCGTCGTGCTTTACCGGCGCGCGGATGGACGGCGCCGCTTGAACAGAACCGCTAAGCGGCCCACTCGTCCGGCTTCTGCGGGACTGACGGGCATCCTGACGGCGATGCACGTGGAGCGGTCGGTCGCAACAGATAGGGAAACACGAGGCGAAGACG
>JAXDKI010000599.1:0-8620 GCA_034667245.1 Thermomicrobiales bacterium
CGGCTACAAGATCCCGGGGCAGGGCGCAGTGCTGATCTTCCTGAACGAAGGTCTGCAGCGTGCCTACGACCAGCAGGCCCCGGCGCGCGAGGCCCTGGAAAACAGCATCAACATTCCGGGCTAGACCAACTGGACCGCCGCTTGATCGGCGCGACGGTATGACCAGGGCAACGGGCGGTCGCCATCACGGCGACCGCCCGTTGCCCTTTCGCCCGTTTTACACCGATCTCCACTGACATCTGTTTGACAGCGGCACCCGCCTCCAGGCGCAACAGATCCACTTTGCCGGATCACGGAGGAGCTCGGCTGCTTTCGCTTCGGACGCTCAGGTTGAGAGCGCCCCTCCCCCTTGTCATCCTGAACGAAGTGGAGGATCTCTCGGTGCACATAGGCTCCGCTCTTCGGGCAACCGGGACCCATCCGCGATACCGTCTAAGGCTTGCACCACGGCACGCATAGCTGGGAAGGCAACTTGGGACTTCATACGACCTGCCTACGCCTGCTGATCGTCAGGCCGCGGTCCTTCCGGTTCCATTTTCAACGCGGTATCACTGGGCCAACGGTGCGGGATCGCATTTGACGCTCACCGGAGACAGCGCGGGGCGCGCCAATCGGCGCGCCCCGGCGTCGGTCTTGGCTTGTCAGTGGCTTTAGATTAGACCTGGAGCGGCATCTTGATCGTACCGAGATCGACGATCGCTGGGTCCTCTTCGGTGGCGAGGATCTTGTTGTCTTTGAAGAGTTCCTCGTAGCCCCGTGCCTGGAGCCAGATACTGTACTCCACCCCCCGCTGAACGGGGTCGGGCAATTGGAAGTTGCCACGGGCATCGGTCACGACAAAGGTGAAGATCGCCTCATTGCCGACCTCGCCCCGTTTCCAGTCCTTGACGCTCACGCCCGGCTGCAACACCACCACCTGCGCCTTCGGGATTGGATCGCCCGTGTCCGCGGAAATCAGTGTCCCAATGATGATCGCGGTTCCCGTGTTGTCATCCGGACCCGCCGGCTCGGGAGTTGGGGTTGGCTCGCTCACTTGAGTCGGCGCTTCGGTGGGCTCATCCGGTGGCTGTGGTGCTTCCTCGGTTGCGGTTGGCGTCTCTTCTGGCGGCTCTGGCACCTCACTCGTCGGCGTCGGCTCCCCCTCGGTCGTCTGCGCCTGCTGGACCAGCAGGTCGTACGCCTCGGGGATCGGGCGGATGTACTCAACACCGCCCGAAGCCGCCTGGCACTCGGACGCGGGATCCACCTTCCCGTCGCCGTTGTAATCCCCACATTGGAGATCGTTGCGTGATCCGGCCGACACGACCCCGACCTGCTCACCGGCATCGTTCACGGCCGGGCCGCCGCTGTTGCCCGGTCCAGCCGCGGCAACCTCAGTACGGATCCAGGCCGTCGTGCCGAGCGCTGACACCTTGTTGTCTGGTTCGAACCCGGTGACGCTCACGGTGCTGACCGTTACCAACGGATGCTCTCGTGGGTAGCCCAGGAGACGTAGCGTATCCTCGGTGCTCACGGTACCCGGGTTCGCCGAGATGGGGAGTACCGGCAGTTGACCCTCAAGGCTAGCAGGATCGAGCGGTTGCCCATCGAGCCCCCAGGCCGGTTCAAGGATGGCGAGATCGAGATTGGGATCGTCCGCAATGACGCGGGCATAGAACAACGGGATCGGCAATTCCTTCTCGTCGAGCGTCTGGTACACGAGATACCAGCCGAGCAGATTCGGATCGACGTTGAAACCGAACAGGTCCGGCCGGACCACATGGTCATTTGTTAGGATGCGCCCCTGTTGGTCGATGACCGAGCCGGACCCTTTCCAGGTGGCCGCGTCGCACCGCTGATCCTCGAACGGCAGTTGGACCTCCTCGCCGGGAACCGGCGGCACGTCGCAGGCAAACCCGTTGATCAGGACGACCGATTTGACGAGCTGACTCGCCCTCACTCGCGTCCCGTCTTGGGCAGTCGCCGAGACGATCGGGAGCAGACCGGCTGCCAACAGCACCACGATCGCCACGAAGCTCAAACGCCGCATCTCGGTCCTTCTCATCGTGCGATGCCCATCCCTGCCGTGGCCGGTCAGGCGCACGGTGTATCGACGGCGCGGATGGTGAACGTACCGCGAACCGTCGTCGATTCCACCAGATCGTGATTGCTCAGCACCAGATAGAACGACCCGACGTCGTCGGCAGGGTGATCGCGACAGATCGTCGCCGTCTCGCCCGGCGAGAGCTGCCGCCGCTCCCACTCACCTTCCCTGATTTTAACAAGCAATTCGACATCGAGCGCGTCGCTCGGTATCAACCCCGAGAAGTCGAGTGTCAACTCGCTCACGTCCGGACCCGGCGAGAACGAATAGTAATGTGCGGCGAGGGAAGGGATCGACTCCTGGTACTCCAGCGGTGCCGCATCGCTTTCTTGAGCCCTGAGCTTGCCGCTCGTACCCGGGGCAAAGTTCAACGGCGGAGGCTCGCCCTCGGGAAACGTTGGGTCGAGATCGCGGTAGCTCGGCGTGATTGGGTCGCCTGGCTGGAGATCGAGATTGAGATTGCGGACGGCGAACTCCCGGAAGTTCTCCTCGAAGGGAAGCAGTTCGTCGATAATCCTGAGGGTGCGGTCGAAATCGTCCGCCTCGACGTCCTCTAACTTCTTCCAGAGGTCAGCGATCGCCTGCGGACCAACCTCTTGCTCGAGAAACAGGAAGTAGACGTACGCGCCGTAGATGTGGCTGTATTCGGGACTCCATTGACGTGGCGATAGGTAAAGCGGGACATCGACGCCCTGAAAACCTTGCAGATACCAGGCATGGAGATAGGTGGTCATCACCTCGGGATCGATCGTGTCGCGATACAGGTACGACATCACCCAGTTCGCCGTCGCCTCGACGAACCAGTACTCTGCGAACGAAAGCAGGTCGAAGTCGCTGGAGAAGGGGCTGCCCTTGAATCCGAAAAGGATCTCCCAGTTGTGGGCCTCTTGCAATGTGTGGAAAAACTCGTGGGCGAGGACGGGTGCGCCGGCGGGAAGGTAGATCGCCTCGCGACGTACGATGATGTAGCCACTTGACGTACGCCCTACGAACGGCGCGTCCGGTGCGGCGTGGGCGAAAGCTTGTTCCTCGATGTGGTCGCCACCGCCGCGTTCGAGGACGTCGCTCTCGTCCTCGACAAAATAGAAGTCGATCCGGCTATCGCCACCCTGCTCCAACGATCCCGTGTCCGGGATCGGCGGTCCCATCAGGGCGACCTCCCGATCCCAGAATCCTTCGATCATCGAGATCGCCGCAATCATGTCGTTCTCGTAGTCGCCGGTGCAGTGGATCCACACCTTGAACTCGAACCGCGGCGAATCCGCGGCCGCCCAACCTTCCCCGCAGTCGCCGCCGGCGAACGCGGGGCTCGCCACCGACTCCGTTTCGATCGCCGGCACATCCGCGTCGGGGCGGCTGTCAAAGTACAGACTGCGCTGATCGGTCGGTCGCACGACGAAGGGCGTCAGGAGATCCTGGGTCTCCTTGGGCAGGAGCGACCAGAAGCGTCGAGCTTCGACGAAGAGCGCGTGGTCCTCGCTGACCGAACCACCGCCGGCAAAGTCGGCCGGTAACCGGGGATCGGCAAAGAGTGCGTAGGCGCGGTAGAGGAGACTGGTCGGATAGTCGATCTGGCCGTTGTCGAGGCTCTGGCGGATCAACACCTGCGCCGGCTGCGCGTCGGCTGAAGGGACCGACCCCGCAAACGGCGTCGCATCCTCCGCGCGAGCAGTGGCACGCGCAGCCGGAATCGCCAGCAACACCCCGATCAAGAGGAGTGCGAGCGCTCGCCTTGCCGCTGCAATCCGCCGCGGAGCCATCACCGGGGCACGCTCGCGATCACCCGCACGCTCCGTCGTAAGCCCCAGCCGTGAAGGAACCGCCGACCGTCATAACGCTGCTTAGATCGTGATTGCTGATGACCAGATAAAACTTCTCGACGTTGTCTTCCGGTACCTCTCGGCAAAAGGTCACCGGACCGTCGGTCGTCAATTGCCGCCGCTCCCAATCGCCGTCCGCGATCTTGGCGATGATGTCGACGTCGATCGCGTCATTCGGCTCCAGCCCCGAAAAGTCAAGTGTGACCTGAGTCGAGTCCGCCGCGGGTGTGAAGTAGTAGTAATGGGCGGTCAACGAGAGGATCGCGGCATCGAAAGCCTGCGGGTCCTCGCCGAAGCTTTGAAGCGGCAATCGCCCATTACGGCCCCGCGCGAAGTTCAGATCTGGTCCGATGGTTGGGAAAGTTGGGTCGACATCCTGGTAGCTCGGACTGATCGGGTCCCCTGGCTGCAGATCGAGGTTGAGATTGCGGACGGCGAACTCACGGAAGTGCTCGTTGAATGGCAGCATCTCGTCGAGGATTTCGGTCGTCCGGTCGAAGTCGTCCGGTTCGACGTCGGCCAGCGCCTTCCAAAAGTCCGCGACCGCCTGAGCGCCAAGTTCTTGCTCCATGAACAGGAAGTAGACGTAGGCGGCGTAGATGTGCGAGATGCGAGGATCGTCCTGACTCGCGGAGAAGGTGAGCGAGAGGTCCACTCCTTGAAAGGCTTGGGTGAATCGAGAGTGGAGGTATGCTTCCATCACTTCCGGCGACATCGAGTCGCGGTAGATGTAGGACTTCATCCAGTCGGCGGTCGCTTCCACAAACCAGAGCTCGACGAGCGACAGGATGTCGAAGTCGGCGGAGTAGGGCGTTCCCTGGAAGCCGAAGCCGATCTCCCAGTTGTGCGCGTACTGGAGGACGTGGAAGAACTCATGGGCAAGTGTGAGCGAAAGTCGGGGATCGCCGATAGACGGTCGACGGGCGACCACGAAGGCGCTTGATCCCTTGCCGACAACCGGCTCCTCCGCGGCGGCGAAGGCCGCCGCCGATTCGGGGATACCGATGCCGCCACGCCGGGGCGCCCGGTCGGCCTCATCGTCGACGAAATAGAAGTCGATACGATCGTCGCCTCCCTCGTTGGGCGTGCCGAGGTCCGGTATCGGCTCACCCATCAGTTCGACTTCTCGCTCCCAGAAGTAATCGATGATCTCGATGGCCGTCTCGAAGTCGCCGTCGTAGTCCCCTGTGCAGTGCATCCAGAGCTTGTAGGGGTGCTGCGGGCCGTTGCGGGAGATCCACCCGTCCTGACACTCCTCGTCAGCCAGTGCCGCATTCGCCGCTGACTCGGCCACCGCACCGGCATCGGCCGACGTACCCCCAGGGCGGAAGAAGCGACTACTAGGGTCGGTCGGCCGCGCCACGAAGGGCGTGAGCAGATCCTGGGTCTCTTTCGGCAAGTAATTCCACTGACGAGGAATCTCTCGGAACAGCCTGCTATCTTCGCCTGCGGATCCCGATCCCGCCAGATCTGCGGGGAGCCGAGGATCGCCGAAGAGCGCGTAGGCCCGGTAGAGGAGACTGGTGGGATAGTCGATCTCACCGGTTCGCAGCCGGGCCTCGATCAGCGTCTGCGCGAACATCTCGCGCGGATTCGCCTCAGCCGCCGTCGCGCCACCATTGCTCGCGGTGACCTGCGAGAGAGGAGCGGCTAAGGTCGCCGCCACGATCAGTAAGGCGATCAGCCGGGGTGGGCCACCCACCCGCCGAAACCATCGTCTCGGAGTTCCAGGTGCTCTCTTGGCTGATTTCATGCCGGCGGCTTACTCGCTTTCTAAGCGCATGCGGCGTCGTCCGCCGCGAACGTGACTCTGCCTCGGGTGGTGTTGGCCCCGACCAAATCGTAATTGCTGAGGACAAGATAAAACATCGAGGCGGCATCGGCCTCGTTTTCGCCCTAAATCGTGGTCAGATCGTCCGTCGTGGACGACAGCGAGGAGTCGACGTCGTCACTGATCTTGACGATCATGTCGACGTCGACTCCTCCATTCAGTGATCTTCATCACAGAGGGGCTGCGGACTGCCACGGCGAAAATGACCTCTCGCCCCGATGACGCCGTCCGGGCGCTATGGGATGCCTGGGAGACCGGCCACGCCCATTGCCGAAGCCGCTGGTCGCTCCGCGGGCCGCAGCGAATCACATGTGGCGTACGCCAAGGGGTTCCCTGTCGAACGACACCGTCTGTGACGGATTCCCAAGGATATGAAAGGCGCACTTATACCGCCAGCGCGAAGCACCGGAGTGTTGGCCCAGGGTCATGATCATCAATCCACGATGCGACAACTGCATCATGTGAACGAAGTATTCGAGGCACCTTGCTTGGACGTTAAACGATGTAGCCCGCACCGACTGCGGAGATCCGCGACGCTTTTCTGCCGTGGACGCGATTATCGTCGGAAGGTCGCCTCTTGAGCGGAGATCGCACCCGGGGCATTGAGACCGAGACCGACCGCCTGGACCGCCGCCGCCACCTCGGCGCGGGCACGTTGGCGCTCCTCTTCCAGTGCATTGGGGTCATTGACGGAGTTGCGGAAGCGCTGGATCAGCTCTTCTTCCTTCTCGGCTTTCGCCTGGGCGCCCGCCAGCTTTGCCTGTCGAAGCCGACCATGAACCTTGTGCTGCAGTTCCTCGCCGCTCTGTGGCGCGAATAAACTGGCCGTCACTGCTCCGACTGCCGCACCGATCAACCCACCGCCGGTGAACTTCACTATTCGCTTCATCGCTCCCATCCTCGCGTCCCTCTTACCCTTTGCTCGCGGTCATCGCCGACCGACCAGCCGCCCGAGTAGGCGGCCGAATACCAGCACGACCAGGCCAACCCCTGCGCCGAATCCGAGCGCGCCCTTGCCGTCGAAGACGGGCCGGATGCAGCCATCGCTCGATCCGACGTGGACGAGCGTTTTCAACTCGCCTTCGGCCGTCTGCCGGTCGGCGATGACCGCGAGCACCCGGCTCTTGACGAGCCGAGCCTCCGACGCGGAAACGACCACGGCCGATCCGCCCTGCATCACCGCCCGCTCGGTTTTGAGGAGCATCACACCGGAGTAGACGAGTTGCGCGGACTTCGCCTCGAGGGTCTTTGCCCCCGAGTGATCCATCGTCACCCGTTCCGCCCTGATCGACTCCGCTCCCGATCGGTCCATGCTGACCGTCGTCGCGCTCACGTCGCCCGCGTCGCTGCGCAGGAGCTCACGAGCTCCGACCGGACTCTTCGTCGTGTCGGCTTTTTCGACGAACTCCGGTGCCGTGGTGTGGGGAGACGTGCCTCTGCCGTTTTCCATGGGGGTATCCAGGGCGGCCGTCGTGGCTGAAAGGGTCATCGTCGTGGTTCCACTCCTTCAGTACCGGCGACGCGCGCGCGTCGCCCGCCCGCCGTGTGCCGCGCGAGTGTACCAGAGCCGCCCAGGGTGCCGGCCCCGATCGCAACGGATGTAAGATGGAGCAGACCGTGTTGATGTCCAATGCACATGGGCTGAGAGCCGACCGGACGTCCGGCACGAGCTCGTCGATCGGACGGGCTCAGCGGTTAGAGGGGAGCAGATGCGGATCTACCTTGGTGGACCGATGTTCGTGCAGGCGGAAGTCGAATACAACCTTCGCCTCGCCGCAACGCTACGAGATCTCGGCTTCGAGGTCTACTGCCCGAACGAGAGCGAGCCGATCAACGACAAGACGCGCGACGACATCACCCCGCGCGTCATCTACGACTTCGACATTCGGGAACTGGAAGCGTCCAACGTGATGATCTGCCAGGTCAGCGAGGATTCCGGCACGAACTGGGAGGCCGGCTATATGGACTGCCTCTCCAAGCACGTCGATCCCGCTCGCTACTACGGCGTGATCGGCCTCGCCACCGACATCCGCCTCCGCACACCGCCTGACCCCAAACGCGCTGGCGTTGAGAACCAGGCCTGGCACATCAACGCCCTCGTCTCCGGCGGTCTGCAGAATTCCCTCGGTGTCTACCTCGACGAGTCCTCGATGTTCGAGCGACTCCTGGAACTCCGCCGCGAACGTGAGGGCGCCTGATCGGGGCTCCGCTCGCACACGAAACAAGGGGCCCCTTGCTGCTCTCACGATGCTCGTGAGGAGAGCCTCTCCCCCGAACATCGTGAGCGCGGCGAAGGACCCCTCTCCGTCAGCGCTTCTCGACCAGACGAACGTGCTACTCGTCCCGGCTCATCCCCGTCACCAGGCTCACGTAGTACAGCAGCGTCAGCAGTGAGCTCGCGAACCCGGCGACGTACGTCCAGGCCGCGGCATTGAGCACGCGAGCGACGCCCTGTCCTTCCGCGCCCGAGCCGACACCGCCGTCGATGATCCCGGTGCTGACCAGTGCTTGCCTCGCACGCTTCGAAGCGTCGAACTCGACCGGCAGCGTAATCAGCGCAAAGACCGTCGCCAGCGCAAAGAGCCCAACGCCGACCCAGCCCAGGCCCATGTTGCCGATAACCACACCGAGCAATAGCACGATGAACCCGAGGTTGGAGCCGATGTTGACCACCGGCACGATCGCCGTCCGTGCCTTCAACGGCGCATAGGCCCGCGCATGCTGGATGGCATGTCCTGCCTCATGAGCGGCAATCGCAACCGCGGCTACCGATCGGCGGCCATAGACCCCTTCCGAGAGGCGAAGAACGCGGCTGCGCGGGTCATAGTGGTCCGTCAGCTCCCCAGGCACCGCTTCAATCGCAACGTCGGTCAGCCCCTCGCGATC
>JAXDKI010000600.1:0-8617 GCA_034667245.1 Thermomicrobiales bacterium
CGAGCGCGTCACGGCCGTCCTCGACTGGGCCAATGCGCGCGCAGGCGATCCGCGCGCCGACGTTGCCCGCACCCTCTCGATCCTCCGCCTCGGACCGCTCTCCGGTGGACCGACCGCGACCGCTGCACGGGTGATACGGCGGGTCTTTGAGGCAGGGTGGCGAAAGGGCTACGAGCAGGCCGCGGGCCCACTCACCGATTTGGCACCCTTCTGCTGGTGGGCCGGCGCGGTGATGGAGCGCGACCTCGCGCCGCGACTCGGCCGACCGGGTATCCCCTGGCTGACACCCGGCTACCTTGCGCGGGTCCGCCGTTGGACGGCGAACTGGAAATTCCGGTCAGGTCGCGAGCGGTAGGCAGGTGTCAGCCCTGGTCTTCGGTATCCACGCGATTTCTTGACAGATGGCGGTCCCGTGACCACACTGCCCACCAGTTACTGGGCGGCACCCGGGCGGTGCGATCCCCAGGTGGATCCCTGACGATGGACGGTTCACACGGGCGCGAGGGCGCAAGGAGGAGTATCCGTGCGGTGGGTGACGCGGGCAGGGGCACGGATGGATCGCGCCTCGATGGTCTGGCTGATTCGGCGGATGATCGATCCCGACGCCGAGATCGCCTTCTTACCCGATTCGCAGGTCATGGCGGACGCGGAGGCGACCGGTGCCACCCCATTTCACCATCCCCAGGCTGCGCTCAGGCACACCGGGTTTCGGACCGGTTTCGACGCGCTCGTCACCAACTACGGGTTGACCGACCCGGCCCTCGCCGTGATGGCGCTGATCCTCCGCGGCGCCGAGACCAACGAGCGGCAGCTCACCCCCTGGTCGGTCGGAGTACGGGCGATCGGCTCCGGTCTGCGCGCCCTCCACACCGACGACGAGGCCTACGTCGCGGCGGTGGCGCCTGTGCTGGACGCGCTCTACCGGTTCAGCCAGGACCTCCTGGCCCCGGCCGCGACACCGGAGCGGTCGTCTCCGAGCGAGCGCGCCTGAGGTACAGGTTTCGCTGGGGCCATGTGGCCGGGCCACGCCACGCGGCCCGGCCTCCAACTGTCAGGCGAGCACCGTTAGATTGAGGACAGCGCTGAGGCGGCGGTCGCGTCCGTCGCCGTGCCGGCATCATCGCCTGTCTGCGATGTCGCGCCGGTCTGGGGGGCACCGCCCACGACGGGGGCCTCCGCGCCCGGCCGTGCCTCGACGACGCGATCCTCGCCGCCCTTCGGACCTTCCATGACCGCTTCTTCCGGTGCCGGCTCTTCGGGCGTCGCCGGTGCCGACTGCCGATCGGCCAGCATGATCCCGGCCGCGACGCCGGCCATGGTCAGGGCAACGAGGGTCTTGGGCACCCGAACGCCGAACAGGCGATCCAGCGAGTAGCGCCCCGGTCCGGCCAAGCCGACCGCGGCCCCGATGGCCGAGTAGAGCACGGGAACCTCGGCTCCGCCTGCGGTGGCCCAAATGGGTTTGCCCCAGTGCGCTTTGCGGGCCGCCGTCGCCATCGCTCCTTGCATGGCGATCGGTCCGAGTGGCCCGCCGAGTCCCAGTGCGGTCAGCGTTCCGCCGCCGAACTCGGACGCACCGGCAAGGACCGCCCACGTCTTGCCCGGTCGCAGCCCGATTGACTCGAGCCAGCCGGCTGTTCCCTCTAGCCCGTGCCCGCCGAACGCGCCGAAAAGCTTCTGCGCCCCATGACCGGCCAGGAGTCCGCCGGCCGTCAGGCGCAAGACAAGCAGGCCGAGATCGGCTCGCCGGGTCCGCTCTTCGCCGCACAGCTGCGCCTTCATGTCGTCCATGTCTGCCATCTCGGTCTCCTTCACACTCCCGCGGTGATCGATCGCGGCCAAGACTCGATCCGCCGTGGCGGTGACGCCTCGGCCTGTCCGTGAAACATCCGCACAACGCTTGCCGACGTGGCGACGGGAGGAAGGAAGGCTGGGCACAGTCCGCTCGGCCGAAGGCTCGCCTGACCCCGCTGCCGCTTCGTCGTAGCGCTCACGACACCATCGTCCGCTGGGGATGGGGGAGAGACGTGCTATTCGTCTTCGCGGCGGCGATCGGGCGACGAGTGGGGAAGCTCCAGGTGGGGTGCCAGGCGGGCGACGAGGAGATCAATCAGGTCGTCGGCCATGAATGCGTAGTCGTCGGGCACGAAGAGACAGACGACCCGTTTGTTGGAGAGCGCCTCCGGAAACCGTGAGCGCAGCAGATCGCGGTGCCGCTTCTCCATTACGAAGACCACATCCGCCCATCCAATGTGTCCGGCGGTGACGCGGATGCGGGCATCGGCCGCCGTTCCCGCCGAGCGCACCTGAAAGTGCGTGTTGGCTGCAAAGAGCCGCTCCGCCGTCAGGCTGCGAATATGGTTGCGGCTACAGACAAAAAGGAGTTTGCGGGGCGGTTGGATAGGATCCCTCATCCGATACGGACCCAGGCGGTCAGGTGGTGACCGGTGTCGGCACAAAACCCCGAGGCGTGTGGTTCGTCACCCGGTCCTTTCGAATCATCCGCGTCCGGGGGCAGGCTATCGGAAACGCATGACCAACGCAATCCGGGAATGCTCCGACTCGGGCAAATAAAATCCCGGCGCCCAGACAGGCGCCGGGACACTGAGTTGATTCAGGTCAATTTGCAGGACCTATCCCTCCAACAGCAACGTCGTCGGGTCCTCGACCAACTCCTTGACGCGGACGAGGAAGCGAACCGCCTCGCTGCCGTCGACGATGCGGTGGTCGTAGGAGAGAGCGATGTACATCATCGGCCGGATTACGACTTCGCCGTTGCGGGCGACCGGTCGCTGCTGAATCGCGTGCATGCCGAGGATGCCGACCTGGGGTGCGTTGAGGATCGGCGTCGACATCAGCGAGCCGAAGATACCGCCGTTCGTGATCGAGAAGGTGCCGCCCAGGAGTTCGGTCAGCGCGAGCTTGTTCTCACGGGCGCGGGTGGCGAGGTCGATGATCTCCTTCTCGATCTCGGCGAAGGTCTTGCGGTCGGCGTCGCGCACGACCGGAACGACGAGACCCTCTTCCAATCCGACCGCGATCCCGATGTCGTAGTAGTGCTTGAGGACGATCTCGTCGCCCTGGATCTCGGCGTTCAGCTTCGGGAACGCCTTCAACGCGCCGACGACCGCCTTCGTGAAGAACGACATGAAGCCGAGCCCAACTCCGTGGCGCTCCTGGAACGCCTCCTTGCGAGCCTTCCTCAGGTCCATCACCGCGGTCATGTCGATCTCGTTGAACGTCGTCAGCATCGCCGCCGTGTGCTGCGCCTCGACGAGGCGGGCGGCGATCGTCTGCCGCCGGCGGTTCATCCGGATGCGCTCTTCGCGGCGACCGTCTGACGGAGGACTCAGGACCGAGGACTGAGGACTGAGTGGTGCCGCTGCCGGTGTGGGAGCAGTCGTGGGAGAGGCGGCGACGGGCGTGGGCAGAGGTGCCGGCACGGCAGCGGGTGCGGGTGCCGGAGTCGGGGGTGCTGATGAGAGCTGGCGGGCGGCGTAGGCGAGGACGTCCTCGCGGGTGACGCGGCCACCGGGACCGGTGCCGGGGATGGTGTTGACGTCGACGTTGTGCTCCTCGGCCAGGCGACGAACCGCGGGTGCGGCACGACCGCCCCCGGCATCGACGGCGCTCTCCGCCGGGGCGGCACTTGCGGCGACGGCCACGGGTTCGGCCGGTGGCACGGCGGCCGTGTCAGCGGGATTCGCCAGCGACGCGGTCGCGGCAGCGGCGGCTTCGGGTGCGGCCGCCTGGGCGGCGGCGCTCGTCTGCGCACCATTGCTGGCCGCGACGCCGGCACCCTCGCCGACGACGCCGAGGAGTTCGCCGACGGTAACGACGTCGCCCTCCCGTTTCTCGATGCGAGACAGCACGCCGTCGTCGGTCGCCGCAACGTCCAGGTTGACCTTGTCGGTCTCCAACTCGACGAGTGTCTCGCCGCGACTGACGCTATCGCCCTCGCTCTTCAACCACTGGCCGACGACCGCGTCGACCAACGACTCCCCGAGCGGTGGCACCCGGATCTCGACCGGCATCGTTTCAACTCCTGAACGCAAGCTTCGAGCTTCGAGTAGATCTCGTCACGACGTAATGATGGTAGACCTGGGTCGCGAGGCGATTGGCGAATAGTGTCTACACCTCGTCGCCTAACTTCGGGCCTTAGCCGCTCTCTTGGCCGTTGGTGCCTCCCCTTGGCCATTGGCGACCGCCGCCACACCGTTATTCGTATTCCGCGTCGTCGCCCGGCCGTTCGTCTTCTTGGCGGCGGGCTCGGGCGCGTCGGCGAACGCGTCGGCGACGATCTGGCCTTGCCGCAGGGCATGGAGATCGGCCGAGCCTTCGGCCGGACTGGCCCGTTCCGGACGCCCGATGTAGCGGAGCGCGTCTTCGGTGCCGAGCAACTCGCGTACCAGCTTGCGCAGGCGTGGTTCCATGTAACCCCAGGAGCCCATGTTCTGTGGCTCCTCCTGGAGCCAGACGACCTCGGCCAGATTCGGATAGCGAGTGAGAGTCTGCCGGAGTGCGGTCTGCTGGAACGGCGCCAACTGCTCGACCCGCACCACCGCGACGCGCGTCGCCTCCGCCCGGTGCGGACTCGACTCCAAATCGACCGCGACCTTGCCGCTGCAGAGGACGACCCGTGTCACTTCGGCCTCACGCCCCTCCGCCGTCGCGTCGTCGAGGACGGGTCGGAAGGTCCCGCTCGCCAGATCCTCCAACGGCGACGCCGCGAGTGGGTTGCGCAGCAGACTCTTCGGCGTCATGAGGATCAGCGGGCGCGGATCGATCGTCAGCAGTGCCGCCTGCCGCCGCAACAGGTGGAAGTACTGAGCGGCCGTCGTGCAGTTGGCGACGCGGATGTTGTCCTGCGCGGCCAGTTGCAGGTAGCGCTCGAGGCGGGCGCTGGAATGCTCCGGCCCCTGCCCCTCGTAGCCGTGCGGCAGCAGCATCACCAGTGCCGGGTAGACCCGCCACTTGCTCCTCGCCGCGGCGATGAACTGGTCGATCACGATCTGGGCGCCGTTGGAGAAGTCGCCGAACTGCGCCTCCCAAAGGACGAGCCGGCCCGGCGCGTGAACGCTGTAGCCGTACTCGAATCCGACCGCCGCCTGCTCCGAGAGCGGGCTGTTGTAGACCGCAAATGACGCCTGCGCAGTCGGTAGCGTCTGGAGCGGGGTATGGGGCTGTCCGGTCTTCGGGTCGTGAAGGACAAGGTGGCGCTGGCTGAACGTTCCCCGCTCGGCATCCTGCCCGGTCAGCCGGATGGGAGTGCCGTCGGTGAGAATCGCGGCGAAGGCGAGCGACTCCGCGTGCGCCCAGTCGACCTTGCCATCGGGCTGCTCGACGATCGCCGCCCGGCGCTCCCACTGCCGCGCCAGCTTCGGACTGAGTGTGAAGCCGGCCGGCATCGCGTGAATCGCGCGGTGATACTCCCGGAGCTGCTCGGCGGGAACGGCCGTGTCGACTTCGCGGCGAGGCGTCGCCGGTGCCTGCCCGTCCTCCTCGGTCGGCAAGGTGCCATCGGCGAGACCGCGGCGAACCATCGCGAGGTGGTCCAGGGCGGACTTCAGCATCGCCGCCGGTTCGTCGGCGGTCACCGTCCCATCGGCGACCAGGCGGTCGGCCCAGAGTTGGCGGACCGTCGGTTGCTTGCCGATCTTCTCGTAGAGCCCCGGCTGGGTGAAGACCGGCTCGTCGCCCTCGTTGTGCCCCCAACGGCGATACCCGACGAGGTCGATCAAGAAGTCCTTGCCGAACTCCTCCCGATACGCCATCGCAAGCCGCGTCGCCATCACGCAGGCCTCGGGGTCGTCGGCGTTGACGTGGACGACCGGGATCTCGAAGCCCTTGGCGAGGTCGCCTGCGTAGAGGGTCGAGCGGGCGTCCGAGGGGTCGGTCGTGAACCCGACCTGGTTGTTGACGATGATGTGGATCGTGCCGCCGGTCGTGTAACCCGGTAGCGCCGACAGATTGAGCGTCTCGGCGACGACCCCCTGACCGGGGAACGCAGCATCGCCGTGGATCAGAATCGCCATGCTGGCGAGGTTGTCGCGCTCCGGTTTGCCCGGTTTGTCGGTGATGTCCTGCGAGGCGCGAACCATCCCTTCGACGACCGGGTTGACCGCTTCCAGGTGGCTCGGATTCGGTGCCAGGACGAGCGGCACCTCGACCATCATCCCGTGCTGGCCGCGCAGCAGACGCGCCCCCAGGTGGTACTTGACGTCGCCCGACCAGTCGTCGCTGACGTCGGTCGCGGGTTGGGAGGCGGCGCGGAATTTGTTCCCCTCGAACGCCACGATCACCGCCGCGTACGGTTTGCCGAGGACGTGGGTCATCACGTTGAGACGACCGCGGTGGGCCATCCCGACCACGATCTCGCGGGTGCCCTCGGCCGCGGCGGCGTGGACGACCTCGTCGAGTATCGGAACGAGCATGTCGTTCCCCTCGATCGAGAAGCGTTTGGCGCCGAGATAGGTCTGGTGGAGGAACTTCTCGAATGCCTCGACGTCGGTCAGCCGGCGCAGCAGCGCCCGCTTATCCGAGTGCTTCAGCGGTTGGGCGAAGCGTTGCGACTCGACCGCCTCGCTCAGCCAAGCCCGTTCGGCGGCGAAGTGGACGTGATCGAAGTCGAACCCGGCAGTGCCCGAGTAGATCTCCCGCAGCCGCGCCGTCGCCTCGGCCGCGTTCGCCATACCCTCCGCCGCCCGCCCCCCGACGACGCTTGCCGGCAACGCCGTCAAGTCGCCCTCCGAGATGCCGTGCGTGGCGGGGTCGAGCTCCGGGGCGCCGGGCGGGGAACTACCGAGCGGATCGATCTGAGCCGCCAGATGACCGTACTCGCGAATCCCGATCGCGAGCGAGGCCGCGCCGACGATCTTCGCGATGTCGGCGGCACTCGACGGCTCGGCAACCGCGACGGTGCGCACGGTTGGCTCGGCGACCGCCGTGGCGGCGCCAGCCCGAGTCTTCGCGACGCCATTCGTCGGCGGCAAGGTCGGAGTAAAGTCGGCAAAAAAGGCCCGCAGGTCGGGGTCGACCGAGGCGGGATCTGCCAGGTATCGATCGTAGAGATCCAGCACGTAGCCGGCATTGGGACCGTAAAAGGCGCGTAGGTCGCTCATCGTCGCCCTACCTGTTCTCCGGGACACCGGCCCCGCCGGTCAGTGCCGGCGAACCCTGGGCGTCCTCGCTCATTCCGCGCGCCGCGCACTCGCGGCGCGCTGCCCCGCATGGCCGTGCGGACAGCAGCGACCCGCGCGCGGGTCGCACGCGGCGGCAGCATAGCACAGCCCATCACCCGTGAAATCGCTTGACGACACACCAGTGGGGGCAATTTCCGACATAGCACCCGCCGGGGTTCGTCGCTGCGGTACCGGGTGCCCGCACGGCATGCACTCGTGCATCTTACATAAATATGAGTCCAATTTCTTGTTCAGCTTGAACAGTTTCGGGGCCCTACGCGGATTTGACCTCCACTAACTGCACCGCCACGTTGTCGACCAGCTCCAGCAACTCGTCGGCGAGCGGCTTGCCGATCCGCCGACGCCAACCGGAGGCCGGGGCGTGCCCCAAGACAACCGTGGAGACGTTTTCCTCGTTGACCAACGCGGCAAGAGCCGGAGCGACGCGTTGGCCTTCGACGATGCGGGGGAGGGCGCCAAGGTCCTCGGCAAATTCGAGTGCGTGCTTGAGAGCGTGTCGGCGCGCCTCCGGGAGAGTGTCGATCCCGCCGGGCGGCACCACGGCGACCGCGACCAACTCCGCGCGAAGACCATCGGCGAGGCGCCAGGCGCGACGGATGACCTGACCGATCGCCGGATGGTCGGTGACGAGCACGATGATCCGCTCCGCCGCCGGCCAGACCGCCTCGATTGCGTGCTCGCGCATGTAGCCTTCGAGCCGCTCGTCCACGCCGGCAGCGGTCCGGCGTAGTGCCAGCTCGCGGAGTGCCGTCCGATTGCCGGCCCGGAAGAAGTGCTCCAGCGCCTGACTTGCCCGCTCCGCCGGGTAGACCTTGCCCTGCTCCAGGCGCTCGAGTAGTCCCTCGACCGGGAGGTCGACGAGTTGCACCTCGGTTGCGTCGTCAAGGATGCGGTCGGGAATCGTCTCCCGCACCTGGACGCCGGTGATGCTGGCGACGACGTCGTTCAGACTCTCCAGGTGCTGGATGTTGAGCGTGGCGATGAGGTCGATGCTCGCGTCGCGCAAGACCTCGACGTCCTGCCAGCGCTTCTCGCGCGGCGAGCCGGGCGGGTTCGTGTGCGCCAACTCGTCGACGAGCACGATCTCCGGCTTGCGACGCAGGATGGCGTCGGTATCCATCTCTTCGACGGCGACGCCGCGATAGTCGATCGGACGCCGGGGGATCACATCGAGGTCGCCGAGTTGAGCCTCGGTTTCGGCACGGCCGTGCGTCTCGACGATGCCGACGACGACGTCGTGCCCGCCGCCCTTGAGGCGCCGCCCCTCTTGGAGCATCGTGTACGTCTTGCCGACACCCGGTGCCGCGCCGAGGTAGACACGCAGCCGCCCGCGGACGTGCTCTTCCTGCCGCATCGCGAAGCCGTAGCGCCGGAGCAGGCCGTCGGGATCGGGTCGTTCGGGCTCGGTCATACGC
>JAXDKI010000601.1:0-3298 GCA_034667245.1 Thermomicrobiales bacterium
GCGGACCGAGGAAGCGGGAGCCGTAGACGACCTGCGCGATCCCCTTCTCGATCGGCGCCAGCAGCTGCGGATACTCCGCCGGATCGTATTCGAGGTCCGCATCCTGAATGATGACGACATCGCCACGAACCCGCGACAGCCCGGACCGGACCGCCGCTCCCTTCCCCCGATTTACCTCATGGACGACGAGTTCGATGTCCCCGGCGGCAGCCTCCCGCCGCAGGACCTCCGTCGTCCCGTCGGTCGAGCCGTCGTCGACCACAACAATCTGCGTCGGGACCGGGACATCCCGCACTCGACGCAGCAACTCGGCGATCGTCGCCTGCTCGTTGTAAACCGGAATGATGACCGAGAGGAGACCGATCGGGGAGCGACCAGTGCCGAGTGACGAGCTCATGCTCGACGTCGGGGTGTGGCTCATGTGAGCCAATTACCCCTCTCCCGCGGTCGGGAGAGGGGATGGGGGTGAGGGCCGTGCGTCAGGACAGCCGTCGCAGCGCGTCGAGCACCGCACGCCGAGTCAGACCGATCGTCACCCGCCGCCGGTACGGGGCCGACGCGTGCACGTCGTCCAGGAGATCGAGACCGTCCGTCGCATGGCTCACCGCGGCAGTCACGACCTCGTCCCCGAGCGCGTACCCTTCGAGCGCCGCTTCGACGCCCCTGGCTCGTGTCGCGACCGCCGCTGCTCCTGTGATCCCGATCCGCGCCTTGCGGCACGTTCCGTTGCCGTCGAGCGCGATGACCGCGGCCACGCCGACCGTGGCGTAACCGGACGCCTGATTGGCCAGCTTCTCGTAGGCGACACCGACCCGATCCGCATCGATTGGAATCCGGATCTCGGTCACGATCTCGTCCGGGGCCAGACTCGTCGTCAGCAGATCGACGAAGAACCTGTCCGCGGCGATCTCTCGTGAGCCGGACGGGCCCTGGGCGACGATCGTCGCTTCGAGCGCGAGGATCGCGGCCGGATAGTCCGCCGCCGGATCGGCGTGGGCAAGCGCACCGCCGATCGTGCCGCGGTTACGAACCTGGCGATCCCCAATCACCGCCGCGACCTCCGCCAGCAGCGGACAGGTCTCGCGAACGGTCGGATCCGTCTCCAGGTCACGGTGTGTCGACAATGCGCCGACCCGGAGCACCCCTCCATCGGGCCGCACGTAGCGCAGATCCGCCACGTGGCTGATGTCGATCAGGTGCGCCGGCTGCGCGAGCCGCAACTTCATCGTCGGCAGCAGACTGTGCCCACCCGCCAGCAGCTTTGCCTCGTCTCCGAACCGCCCGAGCAGCTCGTGCGCCTCCGCCAGGCTCCTCGCGCGGTGATACTCAAAGGGCGCAGGGTTCACATTTCATCTCCCACGAACGGATGCTAGTCCGTCTGTCCGCCTCTTCGACCGTCCGACTACCGGCCTTCGTACGCAACCGGCTCCGCGCCGGAGGCCAGTTTCTCGGCCGCCGAGCGTACCGAGTTGACGATGTTCTGGTAACCGGTGCAGCGGCAGAGATTGCCTTCGAGCGCGTGGCGAATCGTCGCCTCATCGGGATTCGGCTGCTCTTTCAAGAGGGCAACCGTCGTCATCAGCACGCCTGGGGTGCAGTAGCCGCACTGCACCCCGTGCTCCTCCCAGAATGCCTGCTGCACCGGGTGGAGCATCCCGCGCGGCGCCAACCCCTCGATCGTCGTTACTTCGTGGCCGTCCGCCTGCGCCGCGAGCACCGTGCAGCTCTTGACCACCTCGCCGTCGAGCAGCACCGTGCAGGCGCCGCACTGACTCGTCTCGCAACCGACGTGCGTCCCCGTCAGCCCGAGCCCATCGCGCAGCCACTGCACCAGCAACGTCCGCCCCTCAACCTCGGCAGACCGCGCCACACCGTTGACTTTGATCTCGACCTTCACGCGTCTCTCCCTTGAGCCGATAGCCGACAGCCGATAGCCAAAGCTGCTTTTCGTCCACACGGAGTGTCGGGCGTTACGACGTTCGTAACTCCTGTCGGCTATCGGCTATTCCGCCGCCTTGCTCTCCAAACAGCCGAAGAACTGACCGACGATCGTTCGGGCGGCCGGCTGGATCATCCGGGCACCGACGCGGGCGATGGTTCCGCGCACGTTGGCGTCGCCGCGGTAGCGGACGATCGTCTTACCGTCCTGCTCGATCAGCTCGAGCTCGCCTTCGCCCGACACCTGACCCTGCGGTCCGCTGCCCTCGACGAGCATCTTGTAGCGCTCGGGTTCCTGCTTCTCGCTGATCTTGACGCGACCGTTGAACGTGCCCTTGATCATCGCGATGCCGATCCGCATCGTCGCCGCGTACTCGTCCGGACCGATCAGATCCAGTTTCTCGCACCCCGGCAGGCACTGCTGCAGTACCGCCGGGTCCATCAGGAACTCCCAGACCCGCTCGCGCGGCGCCGAGAAGGTGTGCTCTCCCGTCAACTCCATTGACCCCTCCGATCCCGCGCCCACGTCGCGGAATACCCGCTTCAAGCCACCCGGCAGTGTATCAGACGAGGGGAAACCGATCAGGCGAGAACCTTGCCTTACCGTGACCTGCCTATCTGCCACGCGGCCACAATCCGCTCGTCATGGGGAAACGCCAGCTCGGGCAACCCGTTCGGTGGGAACCAGCCGATCTCCACAAGATCGTCCCGCGCCACGGGCTGACCGGAAACCGCTGCCGCGAGGTACACCGCGAGTACCACTGTCTCGCCCGTCGCCGAGTAGAGTCCAATCAAAGGACCGAGCTCGACCTGGAGGCCCACCTCTTCCCTGACCTCTCGCACCGCGGCGTCCTCGACCCGCTCCCCGCGCTCGACGAATCCTGCTGGGAAACTCCACTTCCCCGCCTCCCGCGCCCCCGGCCCTCGCCTCCCGAACAGCAACCGCCCGTCCCGCTCGATTACCACTGCCACCGCAAGCTTCGGATCGAGATAGACCACCGCGCTACAGACGGTGCAGACCGGCCTCAGCCGGTCTTCCACCAGACGGTCTTCGGTTGGCGCCCCGCATTGTTGGCAGTACACGCGCTCGTCTGCTTTCCCGCTATGATCGGGCAAACCTACGGGGCACCCTGCCGCGCCCGAATCCAGAGGATCACGGCCACGACGAAGCCGGCGCCGATCCCGATCCACAGCGCGGCCTTCGAAACCACATCGCCCGCCTCGGAGAGCACGATCGACGCGAACAGCCCGACGACCACGCCGAGCGTCACCGCGAGGCGCGACTGCAGCGGAACGTGGGCAAGAGGACCGGCGAACATCCCGTCAGGTCGTCGCCGCTCCAGCGGCCGCGGTTCCGCGC
>JAXDKI010000602.1:0-4515 GCA_034667245.1 Thermomicrobiales bacterium
GTGAAGAGCAGGCCAAACACCCAGACCGCCGAGTGCCCCAGGACCCGCCACCCCGCCGACCGCACGTAGTCCGTCACCGAAATCCGGAGTCCCATCAGACCGTGCCAGAGCGCCATCAGCAGGAGGAGCCAGTCGAATGTTCGCCAGAGCGGATTGGCCCACCGCTCCGCGACGAAGTCGAACGTCGTCTCCGACGGCACATTCAAGTAATGCGTGATGAAGAGGTGGCCGAGGGCCAACACAACCAGGAGCACGCCGGAGACGCGAAAGAAATACCAGGAGAGCTGGTCGGCCCCTGGTACGCTCGCGCCGTATCCCGACCGCGTTCGCTCCGTCGTCAACGCCATCGTCTCCCCGACCTCCCTCTGCTCATGACCCACACCGACGCACCTTCGCTCAGCATTCTACGACTCACCGCATCCTCGTGTGCACTGCCAAATTCTCTCTCACGCCCTTGACTTGATCGCGTGGTATCATGAATGGATCGCACCCACCGACATGGAGGGAACGTAAGAGATCATCGGCCGAGGCCCCGTCCACGTCGACTGACCTCGACCCTCTTCCGAGTTCGCCTGAGAGCGCTTGCTGCTTACGACGCAAGTGTCGCGACGAAACGCTCAAGGTCCGCCGGCGTCCGCACCGATTCGATCGCGTTGCAATGCGTCGCGTACCGTGGCAGATCGCACCCTGCCAGCCGCCACGTTCCCCGTCCCTCCGGGCTGAGCCAGACGATCCGACGGCACTGACGCCGCAAACCATACAGCGCGTCCAAGCCCGGGTCACGTCCGTTATTTCGACCGTCGCCCAGAATCAAGAGCGTCGTCTTGCGCGACAACAACGGTCCATGAACCTGTTGAAACGCTCGGAGGGCTGCGCCGCAATCGCTCGCCTCCGCCGCGTCCAGCAGGTGACCGCCGAAGATTGCTTGGAGGACCGGTTCCAGATCGTCGGTCTCCAACAACCGGGTCACTTCGGCCAACTGGCGCACGAAGACGAACGACCGCACCCGACCGCTCTGCCGTTGCGCCGCCCGTGTCACCTGCAACAGGAAGCGCCCGGCACCGCGCACCGACAGACTCACGTCGCACAGGACGACCAAGCGCGGGCGGTCGTCGCGCCGCGCCAGATAGACCGGCACGAACGGCACCCCGCCGGACGCCATTGCGCGCCGTGCCGTCCGCCGCCCGTCCAAGCGTCCGCCTTTAGCGACCCTGCGATGTCCTGGCGCTCCACCGAGTCGGCGTCCCATCCGCTCGACTGCCCTCTCCAAGCGCCGCAGATCGTCGCTCGACAGATCGTCCCACCGGAGTTCTGCCGGGTCCAGTTCGCGTGCGATTCTTCGGCCGTCGCCTGTGACGGATGACCCCAGAGGGCGAACCTCGGCCATCCTCCGTCCGATCCGCGCGACCGCTTCCTCGTCAAGGCGTTCGCTATCCTGTTCTTGCCCACGCGCGCCCTCGGCACGCAACACGACGTCCCGGGGCAACTCGATTCCGTTCCCGGACCGCAGTGCTCCTGGTCGCCTTGCCGTCGCTACCCTCCGCAACCCAAAGCCGCCGTCGATGCTCCGATTGGCACGGGACAACCCACCGGTCCGATCGAAAATCTGCTCGCTCCCCAGCCACGTCAACCGCCAACGGTCCTCGACATGATGATCGTGCCCCGATCTCTCCGCTCCCTCCCCGAAGAACCGCCTCAGATCGATCCTTCGCCCATGTTCATGGCGCTCCTCGCCGGCATCCAGGGCGCCCTCCGGTCGTGGCACCACATCCACCCCGACCAATCCGCGCTCTCCGGAACGATCGTGGTCGTGTCCATGCTCGTGCAAATTTTCGTCAGGGCTCGCTTCAAGAAAATAGAGCAGAAAAACCTCCCCAAACACCGCCAAATCTGCCGTTCGCTTCACCAACGTACCGGCGAGCGTTGCCTCGAAGAGCACCCACTCGTCGAGTACCACGGGTGTGCTCGCGATCGCCCGTAAGGCATCCACCACCTCAGGCGGCGAGATCGCCAGTCCACGCTCTCTGAGGAGCGACACAAAAGTGAGAATCGTCTCGGGCAACCGGGCCCAAAGCGACATCGCCGTCTCCCGCGATCGGGGCTGACCAACGACTACGTCCATGCCCGTCGCACCATCTCCGCGTCCGCCCCGTACTTCGCCACGACTCCCACCGTCGCCGTCACCACCTCGCGATCGATCCCCCTTGCCCCCAGCGCCCGCAGTGCCCGCGCCCAGTCGATCGTTTCACCCACACTCGGTCGCTTGCGCAGGTCGAGCGTCCGGATCCGTTCGATCGCCGCTGCCACCGCCTCTGCCAACACCTCCTCTATCCCGGGGACGGCTAGCCGGACAATCTCCCGTTCGAGATCCGGGACCGGATAGTCGAGCGCGATGTGCAGACATCGGCGCTTCAAGGCATCGCTCAGATCTCGCGTCGCGTTGCTTGTGAGGACGACGATCGGAATCTGCACCGCCTCCAACGTTCCAATCTCCGGCACTGATACCTGGTACTCGCTCAGCAGTTCCAGTAGCAGCGCCTCGAACGCCTCATCTGCCCGATCGACTTCGTCGATAAGTAACAATACCGGACGCTCGGATCGGATCGCCCGCAACAACGGCCTCGCAATCAGAAACCGCTCCGAGAAGAACGCGTCGATTGCCCCGAGCTCTTCGAGTCGTCCCATTGCGGCGGCCAGGTCCGAGAGCCCCGCCAGTTCCTTCCCGAGCACGTCACGCACCAGCTGCGTCGCAAGCATCTGCTTCCCGTACGACCATTCATAGAGTGCCCGTGGCTCGTCCAGCCCGTCGTAACACTGCAACCGAATCAAATCCCGTCCCAATGCCCTCGCCAGCGCCACCCCCAACGCTGTCTTCCCAACTCCTGCCGGTCCCTCGATCAGCAGCGGCTTGTCCAACTTCATCCCCAAGAGCACCACCGTCGAGGTAGCCGCGTCCGCGACGTAGCCGGCGGCGTGTAAGGCGCTCCGAACATCGTCAGGTGATGCGAGTGCGGGCTCCATGAGCAGGCAAACTCCAATCGTCAAGATACGATCCGGTTCACCCGGAGAAGGCCCGTCCGGACCGCCGAACGTTAGGCGGATCTTGTTCTTGCTTGGACGATATCATTCCTGTGTTTGCTGCCGCGCGGGGACTCGTTACGACAATTCTCGAAGCGTCCAACGATCACAGATTCGTTAGAGCGCCCCACTGATCGCCTCCTCAACCAACCGGCGCACCCGCGCCTGGGTCATTGGCCGTGCGCTGTTCAGATGCGGCCCCACTTCGACCACATGTTTGACGATCCGGTCCACGTCGTCTTCATCCCCTTTGACCTTCACCCCGCCCCATGCTTCGTAGGGACCAACACCCATTCGGCTCTTCGTATACTGCCCGACTGCCCTGAAATTTTCGGGCGTTTCCAAATCCCTCAGCATTCGCACCATCGCCTCCACCGCCCGATCGGCCGCCTTCGCATTCGACAGACCGGCGGTGTTCTCCCCCATGCACCGGGCGATTTCCGCCAGTACGGCCGGAGCTGCCGCCGCGGCGTCGGCCCACGCCCGAGGCATGATGATGCCGCAGTTCAAGCCGTGATGTGTGTCGTAGAACGCGCTGATCGCGTGCGAGATCCCGTGGACGATCCCGAGCGACCCGCTCATGAACGCCATGGCCGAGAGGTACTGCGCCCACATCACCGCCACCCGTGCCTCGTAGTTGCTTGGGTTGGCGACCGCCTCCCGCAAATTCTCCGCGCATAGTCGAAGTGCCGCATATCCCAGTGACCGTGAGTGCGGATTTGCCCGCGGTGAGAAGCAGGTCTCGCTCGCGTGCGAGATCGCGTCGTAGCCGCAGAACGCCGTGAGATCGGGCGGCACCGTCATGTGGAGCAGCGGGTCGTTGATCGCCAGCGTCGTGACGATCGCGTCCGAGCGCAGCATCCACTTCACGGGCGCGTCGTCGGATGTCGTGTCGGTCAGAACGGCGACCCTGGTCGTCTCCGATCCGGTTCCTGCCGTCGTATTGATTGCGATCTGGGGTGGCGTCGGTGCCCGCTGCGGCTGCGGCGTCTGCCGGAATTCGTTTACCGCCCGACCGTCGTGCGCCCCGACGTAGCGCGCCCCCTTCGTTGCGTCGTGCGCGCTTCCTCCGCCGACCGAGATGTAGCCGTCGCACCTCTCGGCTGCGTAAAGCGCGTACAGTTCCATGACCTGCGTATCTTTGGGGTTCGATTCCACTTTGTCGTAGACAATCGGCTCGACGCCCGCCTGTGCCAGCAGCCCCACGATCTCGTCGAGAATCCCCGTCCCCTGCAACCCCGTCGAGACGACCAGCGCCCTCCGGAATCCCATCTCCCGCGCTTCGATCCCCACCCGCTCGTACAACCCCGCGCCGATTAGCGCTCGCGGCATCGGCGGAATATCGAGCAGCAAATCCCGCGGGACACTCCGCGCGAAATCCGTCAGCATGGACTCATACCCCCTCTCTCGATCAGGTCGCCGATTCTAGCACTGCGA
>JAXDKI010000603.1:0-5013 GCA_034667245.1 Thermomicrobiales bacterium
GACGAGGCCCGCGACCCGACGGCGCAGCTGGCCGACTGCCTGCGCGGTGGCGGCCCGTGCGGGCCAGTGCGGGAGTCGGTGGCGCCGGCGGTGCCGGGCGAGCTTGTCCTTGAGGCGCTGGTAGAACCTGACGCCCGTCTTCCAGGTGAACGGCTGGGCGCGGTGGGTGTTGTAGGTATCGAGGAAGGCGGTGATCGTCCGCTCGGCGTCGGCGAAATCGGCCCGCTCCTCCCGCTTGGGGCGCTTCTTGGTCAGGATGGCGAACCAGGCCTCGGCGAAGGAGAGCCAGGAGGCGTGGAGCGGCAGCCAGTGGAAGGCGAAGCGATCGGGGCGCCAGTAGAGATAGCGCGGCATCGCCGCCGAGGCGTGCACGCGGACGGGGTCGAGGATGAGCTGGATCAGGTGCTGCTTGGGCACTTGCCGATCCAGACAGCCGAGCAACTCCAGGAACTCGTCGCTGCGGTGGCGCGCGCGGACGATCCCGGCGGCGGTGAGCAGCACGACCGTGCGCTCAGCGCGTTCCGCTGGTGGGCGGTCCGGGCGCGGGGTGGCATGGCAAGACTCCTCCGTCGATACCTTCGGGTCGTGCGGTGGAGGATCGGCCAAACCACCAGGTCCGGTCAAGCATCAGCGGGATCGTCCACTAACTGCCAGGCGGGCTTCGGGTTGCTCCGGCTGTTGCTCGTGCCGTGCGGCTAAGATCTGCTGTTGCTTGAGGCTCAATCGTGGCAGGAGGAAGGCGGCCAGCCCGACGATGAACGTCCCCGCGGCCAGCATCCAGAAGACGTCGCTCATTGCCGCCGTACCGGCCCGGAGGAAGAGATCGGTCGGGAGGGCGCCACCAGCGGCCCGGGCCGCCGCGGCGAGCTCCCTGGCATGCACGTCCGTTCGCTGAACGAGCAATGTGGTCACCATTGCGACGCCGATCGAGGTGAAGATCTGCGCTGTGGCGTTGTAGAGGGAACTCGCCTTCGGCAGTGCCGGTCCGGTGATCGCGGCGAGTGCGATCGTTTGGAGGGGCAGACCGACCCAGCCGAAACCGATCCCGCGCAGGAACAGCGCCGGCATAAAGAAGCTTGCGTCGCTATCAGTCTGCACGAAGGTCAGCCAGACGGTCGAGGCGACCAGGACGATCATGCCGGCGATCACCAATGCCCGTGGCCCGATTAGGTCGTAGATCCGGCTGGCGATCTGGATGCCGACGATGGCGCCGATCCCCTGCGCCGAGAGGATCAGCCCGGTGTGGACCGCGCTCTGACCGCGGTATTGCTGGAGGAAGAGGGGCACGAGGAGGAACCCGCCAAAGATGAAGGCGCGCGTGCCCCAGGTGACGATCGCAGAGACGGCGAAGTCGCGGTTGTGGAAGAGGCGGAGATCGAGCACGGGGTCCCTGGCGATCTTCAATTCGAAGTAGGTGAAGAGCGCCAGGCAGGCGAGACCGGCGGCGAGCAGCACCCAAACCAGCCAATAGCCCCAGCCGTTGATCTCGCCGGTCGGGTTCTCCGGGGTGATCGAGCCGCCTCTGGTCGCGCCGACGAGGACGAAGGCGTAGATAACGAGCACGACGCCGACCATCGAGAGGATAAGCCCTGGAAAGTCGAATCCGACCCGTGCCGCCCCTGTTGCCGGGGCGCGCTCGTCGGGGTGGACGATGCGCCAAACCAGCGCCAGGGCGACGATGCCGATCGGCACATTGATGTAGAAGATGGCCGGCCACTCGAAGCGACTATCGACGATCAGTCCGCCGATCGTCGGGCCGAGGGCGGGTGCGAAGAGGACGGGGATCGAGATCACGGCCGAGCTCGCCGCTCGCTCGGCCGGTGGGAATGCACTGAAGGCGATCGCGGTCCCCAGCGGGATCAGCATGCCGCCGCCGGTTGCCTGGAGCACGCGGAAGAAGATGAGGAGATTCTCCGCGTTGCCGCCGCTGGCGACGTCGCGTGACAAACCGCAGAGCAGACTGCCGACCGTGAAGACCGCCAGCGCGGCGAGAAAGAGGCGCTTGATGCCGAACCGATTCGCGAGGTACCCCGAGATCGGGATGACCGCCGCCTGGGCCAGTGTGTAGGCGGTGATGACCCACTGGATACTGCTCAGCGTCGTCCCAAAGTCTTTCATCATCGCGACCAGGGAGACGTTGACGATCGTGACGTCGAGAATCGCCATGAAGAGGGCGACGGCGACCGACAGCGATGCCGCGTACTTGTATGAGATCTTCACGAGTGGACCTCCGAGCCTTACCGACGTGCAGTACCTGGACGGGGGCTGAGACGCACGCCCTTCGCACCGTTAGTCAGCGGCGCACGACATCAGCCGCAGACTCCGGACCACGGAGCGTCGCGGTCAAAACCGTTCCGCGCGGATGCTGTCGCTGCCTGTTTGGGTGTAACGTTTGCGGGTCATCGGCACACCACACGAGTGTCGACGTTATCCCGGCGAGGAGGAAGACAGGTGGTACTCAATCGTGACGAAACGAGGACGATCAACCCCGAGGCCGATGGCGGGTTGAAGCCGATCGCGACCAGCGACGCGGAGTGGCGGCAGCGGCTGGCCCCGGAGCAGTACGACGTGCTCCGCCGCGCCGGGACGGAACGACCGTTCACCGGCGAATTCGTCGACACCGACGACGATGGGCTCTACCGCTGCGCCGCCTGCGGCAACCCGCTCTTCGACAGTTCGACGAAGTTCCACTCCGGCTCCGGCTGGCCGAGCTTCACCGAGGCGATCGCGCCCGATTCGATCGAGTTGATCGAGGATCGCGCTCACGGCATGGTCCGGACCGAGGTCCGCTGTGCCCGCTGCCACTCGCACCTCGGACACCTCTTCAACGATGGCCCGCGGGCTGCCGGCGGCCAGCGCTGGTGCATGAACAGCTGTGCCCTCGATCTGGAGACGCGTTGATTCGAGGCTGATCTCGGCAAAGTCGGGTCTTCGTTCCAGGCCATCACGAACAGAGCCGGCTGCGAACTCGCAGCCGGCTCTGTTTTTCCTCAGCAGAGGGATTGTCGTGGCCGTCGGTCGATCTACCGCTTCGGCGAGAAGGCCGACTTCACGAGGTCGCTTGCGAAGTAGCTGTCGGTCTGGCCCTCGGCGGCGTAGCGGTAGAGCGCCGCGGTGAAGATGCCTTTCAACGCCGCGCCGACCGCGATGATCGCCGCGAAGGCTGCGGCCGCGATCAGCACCGCCAGCACGATCAGGGCGAGGACGCCGGTCGCCGCCGCCGCGACGACGAGCGCGCCGCCGGCGAGCAAGGCTCCAACCGCGATCAAGCCGAAGACGAGTCCAATCCCGGCGTTGCCGACGATCTGCTCGCCCCAGGTCCGTTTCAACAGCGAGGCGCTCCGCTTCACCGCCTCGATCGGTCCGATGCCCTCGACGACCAGGACGGGGATGACGAGGAAGGTCGTGATGTTCCAGGCCGTCTGACCAAGCCAGGCAACGAGTTGCCCCAGGAACCCGGCCCGCTCGCGCAACGCCTGCAACGCCACCCCAACCGTCGCGCCGATCAGGGCGTAGCCGACGATCGGTCCCATGTGCTGGCTGGCGATCTTGAACCCGTCCCGCGCGGTGGGATCACCGCCGCCCAGCCGGATCAATGCCGCCCCGACCAGCGCCGCGTTGCAGTAGTTGATGATCGTGTAGAGCACGACGTACATGGCAAAGAGGACGATGAAGCCGGACACCTTCGCCCCGTTCGCGTCCTCTTCAAGCCGGTCGAAGTAGCCCGAGATCCAGAGGGGTACGGCGAACAGCGCAAAGACGATCAGCGTCGCAATCCCCGAGACGATCGGGAAGATGATGAGCTCTTTGTCCGACCGCAGCACCGCCCAGCTTGCCTTGACGAGCCGCCAACTGTTCGAGAGACGGGACATCCTCGCCTCCTCCTTCTATCCAAACGCGGAGCGATTCCCCCGCAAGGTAGCACCCACACCCCAGAGGTGCAATGGGTGAAGCCAAGACATTGATCTTAAGTCACATACGTCGCTCCAGGCCGGTAAGATTCGTCGCCGCTCTTGCGCGGAGACGACGGTAATGAATTCAGAGGCATCACACCGACATGGACACCTTCCCGATCTCGACCTTCTCGCTCGACGCGTTCGCCGCGGGCACGAACAACCGGCTCCTTCTCCACGTCTTCGACGAGCTCATCCGGCCGGTCACCTTGCCGACGCTCGTCGCAAAGGGGCGGAAGCCGGGGCGCACGCTTCTCGTCGTTGCCGGCGTGCACGGTGACGAGTACGAGGGGATGGAGGCGATCCGTCACGTCTTCGCCGAGCTCGATCCGGAGCGGATGTGCGGCGCTTTTGTCGCCATTCCGGTCGCCAACCCCTTCGCCTACGAGGCCCGCGCCCGGATCGCCCCGCTCCACGTCGACGGCCTCAATCTCGCCCGGGTCTTCCCCGGCGATCCAGACGGGACGCCGAGCCGCCGCCTTGCGAGTGCCCTCCTCGACCTTGTCGAGCGCACGGTCGGTCCCGACGACCTCTTCCTCGACTTCCACAGTGGCAGCGCCGATGTCCCCTACGCCACGCTGATCGGCGTCCGGGACGTCCCCGGTCCGGCGACCGCTCGCGCCGAGGCGGCGGCACGCCACTTCGGCGTCCATCGTCTCTGGCGCATCCCCGACAGTCTTGGACCCTTCAATGCCGAAACCGCTCGCCGCGGCATCCCAACCCTCGGCACCGAAACGACGGGGCGCGCCGGCTGTGACCCCGCCGATGTGGCCGACTACGTCCGGGGTCTGCGCAACCTCCTCGCTTACCTCGGCATCTGCCCCGATCTGCCGGTGCCACCGCCTCTGGACGCCCCTCTCCGCTCGTCTGTCGACGTCGTCGCTCCAGCGACCGGCTTCTTGCGGATGGCGTGTGGCAGAGACGACGAGGTTGCAGCTGGGGAGTTGCTCGGGACGGTCATAGATGTGTTCGGAGACGCGGTTGCGGAGGTGCGGACGCCTGTAGCGGGCACCCTCTGGGCGGCGCGATCGATGCCGCCGGTGCGGGTGGGCGAGTTGAT
>JAXDKI010000604.1:0-8935 GCA_034667245.1 Thermomicrobiales bacterium
CCACCCACGGGTGGGGCGCGCCTCTTATTCGAAGGAGACGATGCGCCGGTTGAGCCGCCGAGAATTGACTCGGGTCCGGGCGCCCGACGCGATTCTCCCAACCAAGGAGTAGTTGGTTGTCGACGACGACATCCAGCGCGGCCGCCGTTCCGATCCGGTTGCGTCGCCTGCCCGATCTTGCCTGTAACCTCTGGTGGACCTGGAACGATGATGCCGAGGCGCTTTTTCGCGATCTCGATCCCCGCCTCTGGGAGGCGACGAACCAGAACGCCCTCCTCTTCCTGAAGCGCCTTCCCCGCGAGATCTTCGAGGAAGCTGCCGCCGACCCGAGCTACCTCAGCCGCTACGAGGCGGTGATCGATCGCTTCGACGCGATGCTAACGGCCGATCCCACGACGACCTGGGTCGGTCGGAACGCGCCGGAGCTCGCGGACAAGACGCTGGCCTACTTCTCAGCCGAGTTCGGTTTGCATCGCGCCTTGCCCATCTATTCCGGTGGTCTCGGCGTCCTCGCCGGCGACCACATCAAAGAGGCGAGCGACATCGGGCTGCCGCTCGTCGCCGTCTCGCTCCTCTATCGCCAGGGCTACCTCAGACAGCGCCTAACAGCCGATGGCTGGCAGCAAGACGTGCCGGCCGACCTCGCACCGGACGCCGAGCCGACGACGCCGGTCCTGCGGCCCGACGGCTCTCAGGTAATCGTCGAAGTCCCGTTCGACGATCCCGCCGAACCCCTTCGGATTGCGGTCTGGCGGGTGCAAGTCGGTCGTGTCATGCTCTATCTCCTCGATTCCGACGTCGAGGGAAACCCGGAGTGGACGCGGACAATCTCCTCACGGCTATACGGCGGAGACCTTGAGCACCGACTCCGTCAGGAGATCGTCCTCGGTATCGGTGGCGTCCGCGCTCTGCGCGCCGTCGGTGTCGAGCCGGCGTATTGGCACGCCAACGAAGGCCACGCGGCCTTTCATCTCCTCGAGCGCCTCCGTGAGTATGTCGCCAAGGGGCTTTCGTTCGACGAGGCGGCGGAGCGCGTCCGTAGGTCAACCGTATTCACCAGCCACACTCCCGTTCCGGCCGGTCACGATGTCTTCCCACCCTATCTGGTCGACCGATACTTCTCGCACTTCTGGCCGCAACTCGCTCTCGATCGGGACGAGTTCCTCGCGCTCGGTCGGCACATTGCTACCGGCGACGGCTTCAATTTGACCGCCCTCTCCCTTCGCCTGGCTGGGCACCGCAACGGCGTCAGCGAACGCCACGGCGAGATTACCCGCGGAATGTGGCACGACCTCTGGCCGGACGTGACGGCCGATCGGGTGCCGATCACCTCCGTCACCAACGGCGTCCATCTGCCGACGTGGATCTCACCACCCGTAACCCGCTTGCTCGACGAGCACCTCGGTCCCGAGTGGCGCGATCACGCGCACGAGGAAGGCACCTGGGACGGCGTCCGCGCCATCTCCGACGAGGAGTTCTGGGCGACCCATCTCGCGGCAAAGCGGGAAATGCTCGCCTATCTCCGTGGGCGGTCGCGCCGTCGCTGGCTTGAAGGCGAATTCGAGCCGGCCCAGGTCGTCACCGCAGGCCCGTACCTGGAAGAGGACGTGCTGACGATCGGTTTCGCCCGCCGCTTCGCGACCTATAAGCGGGCAACCCTCATCTTCCACGACGCCGACCGGCTGGCAGCCATCCTCAACCACCCCGAGCGCCCGGTCCAGATCGTCTTCGCCGGCAAGGCACATCCCGCCGATGAGGGTGGCAAGCGGCTGATCCAAGAGATCGGTTGGCGCGCCCGCGATCCCCGCTTCGGCGGCCGGATCGCATTCGCCGAAGACTACGACATGGGTGTCGCCGCCCAACTCGTCGCAGGGGTCGACGTCTGGCTCAACAACCCGCGCGCACCCCTCGAGGCGAGCGGCACCAGCGGGATGAAGGCCTCCGCCAACGGCGCGCCGAACCTGAGCATCCTCGACGGTTGGTGGAGAGAAGCGTGGCGACGCGACAACAGCAACGGCTGGGGCATCGACCCGTCGGCACTTGATGGTTGGGCACAGGATGCGGCCGAGGCCGAGGCGATCTACGACTGCCTCGAGCGCCTCGTCGTACCGCTCTACTACGAACTCGGCGACGATGGTCTCCCACATGGCTGGATCGCGGTCGCCAAAGAGGCGATCCGCACCGTGGCTCCGGCCTTTAGCTCGCGCCGGATGCTCGTCGACTACGTAAACAATCTCTATCTTCCGGCCGCACGCGGATAGCCTGCCTGTGTTCGCGCGAGGCCAATCGCCGCCACGGTCGCATTGGCGCTACTGCACTGTGCCATCCGGGGGCGGCGGTTCCCGCTGCAGCACGAAGAGCGAGACCGGCTGTTGCTGGAGCCATGCCGAGTACGGATGCTCGGAGAGGACAACGTAGCCGGGCAGCGGCGCGCCGGCAATCGTGAACGTCGAGTCTGTGGCGGGCGCATAGACGTCCGTCCACCAGCTCCCGGTGAACTGTTTCTCCGGGATGCCGTTTGCGACGCCATATTCCCAGAGATGATAGGCATCCCACGAGTACCCGGCATCCAGCGACGTGTTGGGGACGCCCTGCCGGTTCAGTTGGTGTGCTAGGGTCCAGACGCTGTCCTGGAAGACCAGGGCGTCACGCGTTCCCGCGACAGAAAAGAGCGCGGTGAGTGCGACGATCGCCCAAGCGGCCGGTGGCGACAATCGGACATCGTTCACGGCCCAAAGTGCGAGCAGGATGGCAAAGGGCATCACTGGCAGGATGTAGCGGTCCAGGGAGATGATCCAGTTGCGGAAGAGCAACGATGGCGGCACCGCGCCGATCACCTGCCAGGCAAGGAGCGCGAGTGCCATCCCCGCCGCCGACCTGTCCCGCCCGGCCCGACGCCCCATCGACCGCGCAAGTGCCAGCGCGAACAGGAACGACGCGGCGGCCAAAACGATCGTCGCAACCACGAACACGTCGTGGGGAGCCAGCGGGGGGCGAGCGCCGCGGAGGTCGCCGGAACCCGGTCCGGCCGGACCGAGGAAGTGCCCGATGTACGGCATCCATCGGTCCTCACCCCCGAACCAGACCAGACCCCCGACGAGGACGGCTTCCCAGGTCAGGACGACGAGCCACTGCCGCATGCGATCGAGTCGCAACAATCCGCCAAGCGCCGGGACGGCGGCGGCGATGATCGGGAAGACGAACAAGCCGACGTAGACCAGTTCGATCACGGTCAGCCGCTTGACGAGGAGCCAGGTTTCGTCGAAGCCGGCTGCCTTTGCCTCGTCGAGAAAGTACCCCTGCTGGTGCGGTAAGCCGCCGCTGATGAATGCGTAGTAGCCGATGAACGTCAGCGCCGGAATCGCGACGACCCGAAGGAAGGGGATAACGGATGCGCGGTCAAACCGCAGTCGTCGGGTCAGCACGAGGTAGGTCATGACACCGAGCGGAATCAGGGCACCGTGCGGGCGCTGCAGACAGGCAAGTGCGGCAATCATTGAGCCGAGCAGTGTCGCCCGTTCGCCGTCGAGACCTGGACGGAGGCCGCGGACGTACCCGTAGCCGGCGATCACGAGGAGCGCCAGGAAGTGCGGATCGCTCATGAAGCTGTAGGAGATGGCGAAGAGGATCGGGTTGAACAGATAGACCGCGGTGCCAAGCGCGCTTCGCTCCCGCGAGACGCGCAGCTCCCGGCACAGGCCATAGAATGCCAGCCCGCTGAGAAAGACGAGCACGACCGTCGAGAGCCGGAGCGCGCCGAAGGTCATCCCGAAGACCTCCGCGAAGAGCGCACCCCAGAAGAGCTGAAACACCTGTGTCGCGGCGGCAACAGAAAGGATGTGGAACCGGCCGTCGTTGACCAGGTACTCGACCGAGCGAGCGTAGGTCCAGTCGTCGCTGATCGCGACCGGCGCCAGCGTCGGGATCAGGAATGCCGCCAGGACGTAGGTTGCGACGACGCCGGCCAGCGGCCAGAGCGATCGAGGTAGGACCAGGGATCGAGAGGCAAGCATCGACCCGGCGACCGGGGTAGGACGCGGTGCCGTTACGACCGCCGTCGCGGAGTCGAGAGAGGTCGCACGATCCGTGCTGTGCCCGTTCATCTGCTTTGCCGACCGAGAATGCTGCCACGCCAAACGCGCCGCGCCGAACTCCGCTAGGTCACGATTATGCGACATTCTGCCTGTGACTGCGCGTGAGACGCGTTGTTGATGTCACCGATTGTGCCATCCAGGGTATCATCTCGCACGGCCGGAAGGGGAACCGAGCCACTGGGGGAGGCGTCGGCGGCGCACGTGCCGACCATGAACACGGCGGGCGTGCCGGCAGAGCTAAGGGTAGGGCGCGGATGGATCCGACCTTTTACGCGAGCTATTTTCGCCACGAGACCACCCACTGGTGGTTCCGCTGGCGCTTCGATTTGATCTCCGACGTCCTCGGCTCGCTGCAACGGGACGGACAACTCCGTATCCTCGATGCCGGCTGCGGCACCGGTCAGATGCTCAAATGCCTGGAATCGCACGGCGAAGCGATCGGCATCGACAGCTCACCACAAGCGATCGGCTATGCCCGTGAGCGCGGTGTCAAGCGGCTGGTCCGGGGTTCTATCACCGATCCGCCCTTCCGCAACGGGAGCTTCGACTGTGTTGTCTCCCTCGATGTGATTGAGCACGTTGACGACGACGTCGACATCCTCACGAAGCTCCGTGAGGTCGTCAAGCCGGGCGGACATCTGATCGTCACGGTGCCCGCCTTCCAAACTCTCTGGTCCGAGCACGACGAGATCAATCAGCACAAGCGCCGCTACCGTGCCGGGCAGCTGCGACACCTCATCCAAGAGGCGGGCTTCGATGTTGAGCGTGTCTCCTACTGCAATACCGCCCTCTTTCTTCCCGTGCTGGCGATGCGGAAGGCGAAGAACCTCCTCCGGTGGGCCAGGCGGGCGCGCCGTGCCGCCGATGACTCGCTTCAATCGGATCTCGACGAATATCCGGCGCCGATTAACGCCGCTCTCTACTGGCTGATGCGTGGCGAGGCCCGCCTGATGCGCCACGTCGACCTGCCGTTTGGCGTCTCGATCCTAGCCGTCGCCCGTCGCCCGGTGGTCGCGGAACCCGTTGCATCGGTGACACCGAAGATGGACACATCCAGATGGGCCGCCGCGCCGGTCTCGCCCCAACGGAACGGCCTCGGCTCTCCAGCAGGTCTCCGCGGGACGTTCTCCTCAACCACAGCCACGGCCACAGCGACAGCCTCCGCCGAAGTCGGCGATGAGGTGGCAGTGGTCTAAGCCCGAGAACTGCCGACGGGAACGGTGCGGCGAAGATGCGGACGGTAGTGACGACGACAGCCGAGAATCCCCCCCGCAGACCGTCGAAGCTTCTTGGGACCGATGCTTGGATCGCACTTGGAGCGATTGCCGTTTGTCTCGCCCTCGTCCTCGGCGTTCGTCTCGTCGCCAGGGATGCCCCATCGTCTGGGCGCTCCGTCGTGGTTGGCATACCGACGCCGGTCGTCTCGACTGCCGCCGGTTGCGACAACTTTGCCCGGTTCTGGATGGACGAATCGGGCGTCGACGCCAGTGCCGCCACGATCGAGGCAATCAGCAACTGCCGACGCTCGGCGGACGGAGCTTGGTTCGTCCCCTCCGGTGTCGATGATCCCCGTCTTCCCCGGGCGCCGGTGTTGACGCAGGACCAGAAGACGGCGACTGCCGACCTTCGGACCGAACTCCTATCTCAGATCGAAGATCTCGAAGCGACGTTCCCGAGCACCCTCCGAGCCTGGCTCAATCAACTCTACGACCCGTTCGCGCGCTCCGTCGTCGGTCACCTCCGCGAGGGACCCAGCATCCGCACGGCGCGCAATCGCTACACGCGCCTCACGCAGGCCTATTTGATGGCGCCCGATCGTCAGGAGTTTGCCGACTACGTTGGCTGGGCAATGGCACGGCGCATCCGCGCCTACGATGACCTGAAAACCACCTGCCTCAGTGATCCCGGTCTCGAGTACCTTCGCACCGCCTGTCTCGGTCTCGAGGACAACCTGAGCATCCGAAACCCGCCGTTCATCTGGGACCTCAAGGATCCGCTGCTCCTCGATACCTACTTGGTCTCGACGCTGTCAGCAACGACGGACGCCACGCCGACTGCGGGTACCTGACATCCGACCGACGAGTCGGCCGAGATGGCCGCTGCAGGATCGCGGGCATCAAGTCGCGCCGCTACGCAGCTGCGGCAACACCTCTGAGGCGACGCGCTCGAGCGTGGACCACTGCTCTGGTTCTGGTTCGTCGAAGATGAAATCCGTGACGCCGGCGGCGCTGTACCGTCCGACGAAATCCTCGAACGCCGCGACCGAGGACCAGGGATCGAACTCGTCGACCCAGGGCGCCCAGACGAAGGCGCGCCGAATCCCCTGCGGCGACCGACCGCGGGCTGCCGCGACGTCGCCGAGGATCGTCGCTCGTTCCGCGATCTCGGTCGGGCTCAGGCCGAAGGATGCCACCCAGGTATCCCCGTACTCGGCGATGATCTCCAGCATCCGTCGGCCCTGCGCCGCCAGCACAAGCGGTGGGCGCGGTCGCTGGACCGGAGGCGGGCGGTGCGGTGCATCCCGCAAGACGAATGACCTTCCACAGTAGGACGTGACGCTACCGCGGAGCAGACGATCCACGATCTCGACCGTCTCGCGGAAGCGTGCGACCCGCTCTGCCGGCTCCGGAAACGGAAATCCCCACCGCCGGTGCTCTTCGCCCCACCAGCCGGCACCGAGGCCGATCTCCAGCCGACCGTTCGAGACGTGGTCGAGGGTCGCCGCCTGCTTCGCCAGGAGCGCAGGATGGCGAAAGGCGGCGCAGCTGACGACCGTGCCTAAACGGACGCGCGTCGTTTCTGTCGCCAGCCCGGCGATGGCGGTCCAGGCTTCGAAGAGAGGGGAGTCGTCGCGGGCGGCGGTGAAGTGGTCGCAGACCCAGATGCTGTCGAAGCCGAGTTCTTCATACGTGCGCCAGCGCTCGACGAGGCGGGGCCAGGGTGGATGCTGCATCGTCAGCATCCCGACACGAAGCGGGATCATGGTCATCGGGCGCCGCCCTCCTCGGGTGATGCCACAGGATCATCGACCAACGTTGGCTAGGTCTCGGGTATGATAGCTGGCCGATGTCTTGCCGATTCCTCTGAGGGCTCAAGTGTGATTCGACGAGTGCTTATCGCCAATCGTGGCGAGATCGCGGTGCGTGTAATCCGGTCTTGCCGTGAACTCGGCATCAGTCCAGTCGCCGTCTACGGCGAGGGCGAGCAGGACGCGCTCCACGTCCGCCTGGCAGACGATGCCTACCGCATTCCTCCCGGTCCGACGCTGCCGTATCTCGATATTCACGCAATCATTGCCCTCGCGCTCCAGGCCGGGGCTGATGCGGTCCATCCAGGGTACGGGTTCCTGGCCGAGAATGCCGGGTTCAACGAAGCCTGCGCCGACGCCGGACTGATCTTCGTCGGACCGACAGCGGCCGCCATCCGGGCAATGGGCGACAAGGTGGCGGCGCGCGGGATCGCCATCGCCGCCGGTGTGCCGGTCGTACCGGGGACCGAGGGCCCGGTCGATACAGTCGAGGTGGGCCGTTCCTGGGCAGACGTCCACGGTTATCCGGTTGCCGTCAAAGCATCAGCCGGCGGGGGCGGGCGTGGCTTCCGTGTCGCCCACTCGGCCGCGGAGTTCGCCGACGCGTTTACCGGCAGCTCGGGTGAGGCGCAACGCTACTTCGCCAACCCGACCGTCTACCTCGAGCGTTACCTCGAACGCCCACGCCACATCGAGGCCCAGATCTTCGCCGACGGCCACGGTAACGTCGTCTTTCTCGGCGAGCGTGACTGCTCGGTGCAGCGACGGCACCAGAAACTGATCGAGGAGACGCCGTCGCCTGCGGTTGGCCCCGACCTCCGCCAAGAGATCGGCGAAGCCGCGACGGCGCTGGCGCGTGCAGTCGATTACATCGGCGCCGGTACCGTCGAATTCATGCTCGCCGCCGACGGCCGTTTCTACTTCCTCGAGATGAATACCCGGATCCAAGTTGAACACACCGTGACCGAGTTCGTGACCGGGATCGACCTCGTCAAAGAGCAACTCCTGGTCGCGTGCGGTCAACCCCTCAGCTTCCGCCAGTCCGACATCGCCACAACCGGCCACTCGATCGAATGTCGGATCAACGCCGAAGATGCCTCGCGCGACTTCGCCCCCACACCGGGCATCGTCACGCGCTTCCGCGCTCCGGCCGGTCACGGCGTCCGCGTCGACACCGCCTTTGATGACGGCGCGGCCGTCCTACCCAACTACGATTCGCTGATCGCCAAGCTCGTCGTCTGGGGACGTGACCGCGCCGAGGCATTGGCGAGAACCAAACGCGCTCTCGGCGAATTCCAGATCGAGGGCGTGCCGACCACGATCCCCTTCCACCAGCGGCTCATCGACCATCCAGCCTTCGTCGCCGGCGAAGCGACCACGGCATTCCTGGCAGAGCACCCGGAGGTCTTGCCATCCTCTTCCGAGCCGGTGCGACCGGCTCAGCAGGAAGCCGAGTCACCTGCCCGAGAGGTAACCGCCGAGGTCAACGGACGACGGCTGATCGTGCGCCTGTTCGGACTGCCGGCCGGCGATTCGCCGAGCGCGCCGGCGACACCCCGACGTGCCCCGCGATTGGAGTCGAAGACACCCGGTAGCCACCGTCACGGGAATGATGGCGCCGAACTCACCAGCCCTTTGCAGGGCACGGTGCTCCGCGTCGTGGTTACTCCGGGGGCACCGGTAAACCGCGGCGATCTCGTCTGCGTCGTCGAAGCCATGAAAATGGAGAATGAGATCACCGCTCACCGCGATGGAACCGTCTCCTCGCTCGCAGTCGCCACCGGCGACTCGGTCCGAATCGGCTCGCTCCTGG
>JAXDKI010000605.1:0-15279 GCA_034667245.1 Thermomicrobiales bacterium
AACGGCTTGGTGACGCCGACTATTTCAATCCCAGGCGCTACTGGTTGTGGGACGATAATCGCCTCCACTTCGATCATTCCATGGGCTACGCGCACAACGCAAGCCTCTTCACGCGAACCTCGTTCCAGGCGGTCGGGGGCTATCCCTCGATCAGCCTGGGAGAGGATGCTGCGATGGACAGTGCGCTTCTCTCCAGTATGGAGCACGTGGTCGACCCGCTCCGAGGATACCCGGAGCTGACGACAAGTGAGTGGTTCTACATCTATCGCTGGGGGGTTAGCCCGGTACATGTGTCGGGTCGGCCAGACGAGGGGTATTACCAGGAAATCGGCACGCTGCCAGTCAAGGAAGGGCGGTTTCGCCTGTTCCCGCATTGGCGGAGGGATTACGAAGCAGAAGCGCGCCGGATGCTGGAGGAAGCATAACGCGCCTGCGGCCGCGCGTAGGCCGGGCCAAGGATAGACATGGTGCCGGGCTGCCCCGTTGCTCCCCGCCTATTTCGACGGCGCAATTGGCACCGCGGCCCTGTCATCGTCGCCACCGACGCGTCGTAACCCAGTGCTGAGCTGCTAGGAGCGGCAGGGACTTTCGCGGCGCTGCTCCCAATCGGAGGAATGCAATTGGACGGTCAAGGCTTTGATTGTCCACCCACCGGATCCATGCCCGTAACCTGGGGCGGCAAGCCCGCGATCTGGATGGCCTGGACCGGCATCAATCCCCTCCCGGACCTCCTCGCGCTCTGCCTCGCCTCGATTCGCCGCCACAATGGAGCGGACTTCGAGGTCATCGTGGTGACGCCCGGGAACCTACGGCGGTACCTGGAACCCCATCCTGCCTATGACTATCTTTCGCTCACTCACCGTGCCGATTACCTACGCCTCTATCTCCTCCATCGTTACGGTGGGATCTACCTCGATATGGACACCATCGCCCTGCGCCCGATGACGGAGATCTATGCCGACCTCTCCGAGTGCGACCTCGTGACCTACGACGGCGCGCCCTGGGGTGAGGTGTTCGGTATAAGCGTCTTCGGCCCCACCAGGCGCGGGTCGGCGCTGACCCAGGCTTGGAGCGAGGCGGTGGAAAGCCTCCTTGACGATCGTCATGACGAACTGGCAGCGAACCGCCGGAGCGATCCAAACCCCTGTGGGGATTGCCTGGGCTGGAGCGAACTACTGCGCGATGTGGTCAATCCCATCGCGCAGCGGCTCGTCGGCGCGGGACGGCTGTCAGCCCGACTCCTCGAGCCGGCCTGGGCACATTTCGCCGCCGGTGGCCCGGCACACGACGATCTGTTCCGCGCCTGCTCGCCGCGGCCACCGGACACCGAGCTGCTGATCCTCAACCACGCGATGCTTCCCGATTGGCTGAAACGCATGTCCTCGTCGGAGATCCTCGGCTCGGAGCTGGGAATCTGCCGCCTACTTCAGTATGCGCTGGGATGCAGTCTCTTGAGCGCGCTGCTCACCCCTATCGCACGGCAGCTCGCCGCCGAAGGACAGTTTTCGCCCCGCCTCGTCGACCCGGATTCGGAGATCCTCGGCTCGGAGGCGGCAATCTGCCGCCTACTCCAGCTTGCGCTTGGATGCGGCGGAAGCCTCCCCGCGAAGGTCGATCCAACCGAGACCGGAACAAGCCGGAGAATACAACGCTGGTCATTCTTTAGCCGGTGGCATAAGCCGAAAGCCTAGTGGAGACGCTGGTTATGATCAGTAGCAGCCACCCCTGCTCTGCTCCGCTCCGATCCGGGCCGGACGGTGGTAATGCGATGGAGACGGAGGTTCGGATGGCGATGGCCGATCGGACGTTGCAGCTAGGGCCCGGCGGCAAAGTCACGACCAGAGTAGGATGCAATCGAAGGTCAGGAGCGCGTCGCTGTGGCGGCCAGCTTTTCGTAACGCGTCGCGATCGCTGGGTGCTGCTTGAGTCGGTTGATCAGCCGCTTCACCTTGTTGCGCTGTCGGTAGGCAGAGCGTTCGAACTGCTCCCCCGGTCGGATCCCGCGCACGGACGAAAGGAGCATGAATCGTGTACCTCGTAACCGGCGGCGCCGGCTTCATCGGCTCACAGCTGGCGGCACGTCTGGTCGCGGGCGGCGCCCGCGTTCGCGTCTTCGACAACTTCTCGACCGGCAGCTGGGACAACCTGGCCGCGATCGCCGCTGACATCGACGTGGTCGAGGGCGACCTACGCGACGAGGCCGCCGTCCGGCGGGCGACCGACGGTGTCACGATCGTCTTCCATCAGGCTGCCGACGCCTCCGTCCCGCGGTCCGTCGTCGACCCACGCACGACATACGACATCAACGTGACCGGCACGCTCAATGTTTTGCTGGCCGCCCGCGATTCCGGTTGCCGCCGGGTCGTCTTCGCCTCTTCCTGCGCCGTCTATGGCGACGACCCGGCATTGCCCAAGCACGAGGGAATGGTGCCGGTGCCCGTCTCGCCGTACGCCGCCTCAAAGCTGGTCGGGGAGGTCCTCTGCGCCGTCTTCACCCGCACCTACGGGCTGGAGACGGTCGCCCTGCGGTACTTCAACGTCTTTGGCCCGCGCCAGAATCCCGATTCTCCGTATGCGGCAGTCATCCCGCGCTTCCTCGATGCTTTGCGGCGGGGCGAATCCCCGGTCGTCTACGGCGACGGGGAGCAGACGCGGGACTTCGTCTACGTCGCCACCGTCGTCGAGGCAAACATGCGGGCGGCCGAGGCGGCAGGCGTCGCCGGCCGAGTCTTCAACGTGGCGTCCGGGCGTCCGGTCAGCATCAACGAGGTCCTCGGGAAGCTCGCAGCACTGCTCGGGGCTGAGGCGCGCGCGGTCTACGAACCGGCGCGGGCGGGGGACATCCGGCACTCGGCAGCCGATGTGCGTGCCGCCCAGACGGCGCTCGGGCTCGTGACACATGTGTCGCTCGAACAAGGGCTGATGCACTCCGTCGCCGAAGCAATACCGTCGCTGTGCAATCTATGAAGCCTTGAGTTTGGACACACGACGCGCTATGGAACGGGGTACACATTCTTTGCGGATTATTGACAGACGGTTGCGCGAGTTCGGCGTGGCAAGAGTGCCATGACGTTAGCATCAACCCAAGGAGATGCCCTCGCGGAGGCGCGGCGCAAGCACCGCAAGCGGATGGCCGATACGTGCCGAAAATCACGGTTAGCAGGATATCGCTCGCCACCGATCGCAACGAAGCCGACGTGTGAGTGTACCTACGGCTAAAGCCGGAACCGATAGCGGTAGGACACGCCACGTACTTGCCAGGCGCGAAGCATTGGCCGGCGTTCGCATCGAACTGGCGGCCTGTCGCATCCGCCGCCGGATTGAGATGAGCGGCGGCCCGCTCGTCAAAGCTCTGCTGCGGGAAACCAGGCGCGACGTCGTCGCCGAGGAAGCCGGACGCCTCCAGCGGCTCCACGCCAAGCCGTCACGCCGCCGCATCCTCCAGGCACGCCTGTGTTCCCTCGTAATACCCCTTGCGGTACTACTCACAGTTCGAACGGCGCTACGTCAGACACGCGTCAAATTGTTCGTAATACCCCTTGAGGAACCACCACGTCCGGAGGGCGCCCGGACCGTGGGCGCTGGGATCGGTCGGTAAGGTGTCGGGTGGATCGCCGAAGAAGGCGGAGATCCCGATGATCGTGTTCTCGATGTCGCCCGCTTCGACGTTGCCGGTTTCGCCCGCGTGCTGCGCCCAGACCCCGGAGAGGCAATCGGCCTGGAGCTCGACGGCGAGACTGCCACCGCGCCCGCCGCACCCCTCGTCGGTGCAGCCCTCCAACTCGAGCAGGTCCTGGATGTGGTGACCAATCTCGTGGGCGATCACGGTGCCGACGATGAAGGCACCAAACGGCAGGATCTCATTCACGATCATCGTCTGATCGAGATAGACCGTCTGGTCGGCAGGGCAGTACATCGGGCCGACCTCCTCCGGTGCCACGTCCCCGCAGGCGGTCTCGATCGGCGCGTCGAAGATGACGAACTCCGGCGCCACGTACGTCTCGCCCTCGGCGGCAAATACTTCGGTCCAGAATGCGGTCAGATCTTCCTCGACCGCGGTTTCCCACTCCTCCAGTTCCGCCGTGTCGGTCAATGCCGCCCCTGTTTCCTCGGGGACGGTTAGACCGGCTAGCAGATCGTTCACTGGCTCGATCTGCCCCTCGTAGTCATCCATCGCGACGATCTGGGTGACGACCAGCACCGACACGCCCGGACGGAGCGCCTGACACCATACGATCGCCACGCTCGGCACGTCGTCTTCCGCTCCGAGCGCGGTGAGATCAAAAACGGCAAAGCCGACGCCGTTCTCGACGCCCGCGATCGGCGTTCCCTCGTCGTCGGTGGCATAGGGGACAGACTCTGGGTCCCCGTCGTCCGCGAGGTAGCCCCGGTTCTCCTCGAGGCAGGTGGCAGGATCGCCCCTGGCACCGATGTATCCCTCCACCCAGACGTCGCTGACGCCGTTCGAGAGGTGGATCATGTCGTAGCCACCTTCGGACGACTCTTCCGCCACTTCCCAACTGTCGTCCCAGGTCAGCCCGTACCCGTAACTCGGACTCGTGTAGCCCGTTTCCTCGTCCTGTGCCCTCACACCGTCCACGCCACCCGTGGAGAGGAGGCAAATCAACCCAACGAGCACGGCTCGCCAAACGCTCAGTTTCACGATCCAACTCCCCTGATATCGAACATCCGACGCACAGTATCAGCCCGACTAGTGTCGGTCAATATGCCGTCTTGACTCAGGCGTGGCAGCCGGAGGGTCTATGACGCGTTGTGCCTGGTACGATGCGCTTGATCGCACCACGGCGCCGGTGCGCCTCGTGGTCGCGCCGGGGTGCTGGCCACTTCTCGCACGAAAGGAGACTCCGATGGAGGACGAGAGCAACGTCACGAGCATCCAGGTCGTCTTTCCGGAAGCGGACAACCGGCAGCTGCGGATCACGGTCGGGCCGGCGAAGCTTCGGATCGCACCTGGTGACGGCGAGTTGTGGGTGAGCGGAACCTATCGCGATCCCACTGGGCGCACACCGTGCCGGGTGACGACGGAGGGCGCGAAGGCGCGCATCTCGCAGGATCACCGCTGGCGGGGTTTGCTGCGGAACGCGCCGGTCTTCGACCTCCAGCTCGGCAAGGCGCAGCCGTACGGGCTGACGCTCGAATCCGGGGCGACCGACGACAGTGCCTGCGACCTGGGCGGGCTGCCTCTGACCTCGCTCGACGTCAGGCATGGCGCCGGCAAGCTCGACCTCGACTTCTCCGCTCCGAACCCGTTGCCAATGGACCGGTTCCACCTGCAAGCGGGGGCAGCGGAGACGGAGGTGACCAACCTCGCCAACGCCAATGCCGCGGAGGTCACGATCGAAGGCGGCGCGGCATCGTTCACCCTCGACTTCGGCGGCACGCCGCAGCGCGACGCGCGGGTCAAGATCAACGCCGGAGCCGCCTCCGTCGAGGTGCGCGTCCCGGCGACCACCGCGGCCAAAATCACTCCGCACGCCATCCTCGGGAGTGTCGAAGCGGGGGACGGGTTCATGACACGTGAAGGCGCCTACTGGACCGAGGGCGCGGTGGCCGGCGGGACCCCGGTGTTGACCATCGATGCGAGCGTGGCACTCGGCTCCCTCAGGCTGCGGGCGACCTAGCAACCCGAGCGTGCACGTCGCGCCACAGCCACAATGGAACGCTCGGATCGGTGGACCCGTGTTCGATTGCCAGGGTTGCTACCGGCCGTTTCCCGACCGGCGACGCTGGGCGCGTACGGCTGCACCCGTCACAACGGGATCGCCGGCCGCGATCAACGCGCGAATGTCCCGGCCGATCGTGGAAGGTGAGACGTCGAGCCAGCCTGCGATCCGCGCGATGGCACCGCGCTCCAGCCCCTCTTCCTCGACGAGCAGTGCGACGCGGACGCGGCGTTGCGCCACCGCCGGAGAGGCTGTCGACGCCGCCGGGTTTGGCACGACGCGCGGTCTCAGGCCGTTCGGCACGTGGCCGTTGCTCGACCCGAGCTGCGCGGCTCGCCGCCTTCGCACCCGTGGGGAAGTGGGGATCTCATCTGAATCCGCAGGTAGCTCAGCATCCGCGAACACGGCGGCATACGCCGATCGGGGCACGGCGGCGTCTCCTCGGAATAACAGCGCCCACTCGCCGTGCCTGTAGCTTCGTCGCTCGCCTGACCTCACGCGGGGGCATGCGGGTATGTTAACCAATTCTTGCGCTTTACGAAAGCACCCGGGAATACCCTCGGCATGAAGTCGGAGCCAGCGCCGATGGCCGGAGGCGGGCAGTCATCACCCGTCAGGATTCGACTTCGGCGAGTGCCGCCACCAGCGTCCTCACATCCCATCGCCCCTGGTGCCGTCGACCATTGACGAAAAACGTGGGCGTTCCCTCGACACCGGACGACGCACCGCTCGTCACGTCTTCGCGCACCCGCGCCGCATAGGCTCGGTCCCGCAGCTCCCCCGCGAACCGCTCGGCGTCGAGGCCGAGGCTACCGGCGTAGCGGATCAGATCGGGACCTTCCAGGGATGGTTGGTGGGTGAAGAGATAGTCGTGCATCTCCCAGAACTTGCCCTGAGCAGCGGCGGCCTCGGCGGCCTCAGCCGCACGCTGCGCATGAGGATGCACTTGCGGCACAGGGAAATGACGGAACACGAAGCGGAGTTGATCGCCGAGACGGCTCCGCACCGCCTTGACGATCCCGAAGGCGTCCCCGCAAAAGGGACACTCGAAGTCCGCGTACTCGACCAGGGTGAGCGGAGCATCCGGTGGTCCCAGGATGTGGTCACGGTCCGAGACGGGTGGATCCAGTGTCGCTAATGTGTCATGACTCCTCATCATCGTCCCCTGCTACCGGCATCGGCATGCTGATCCGCGGGAATCGTACCCTTCGCCGTCCGACGTCGGAACATTCCGGTGCGTTGATGAGGAGTCACGGCTACCTTCACAGCCGGCGTCACCGCGGCAGTCACGCCTCCGGCGTCGCCCTTGCCGATGTCTGCGCGATGTATTCGCCGAGCTTGCGCATCTCGGCCGTATCGAAACCGTGGATCGTCTCGTCCTGTTGCCACATCCGCTGAAGGCTGCTGCCGATCTCGGGATTGCCCCCGGTGAACGCCTCCACCAGCGCCTGCCACCGCGAGGCGAGCGCCTTTACCCGCTCACTCGCCGGGTCGGTGCCCCGCTCCATCTCGGCGCGCACCTCGTCGATCAGCTGTTGCCAGTCGGCTTCCGCCCGGCGCAGGCCGTCCTCGCCGAGCTGTCTCCCGCGTTCCTGAAGCTCCGCCAATTGCTCGGGCGTGTAGTACGTTTCCACCCTCGTCATCTCCTCGATCGTCGTCAGCAGTTCGTCCACTGAGACCTCGGCCGCCGCCCTCAACGTCGCCGCGATGCCCTCCAGCCGCACCGAGAGCCGCTGCTGGCCTTCGATCTGTTGGCGCAGTTGGGCAATGTGCAACTCGATCACCTGCAGCGGCGAGAACCCCTTCCCGTCCAGGAGCTCGCGGACCTGCTCCAGGCCAAACCCGAGCTGCCGGAGTGACCGTATCTGGTGCAGCCGGACGACATCCGCGTCGTCATAAAGACGGTACCCCGCCTCCGTGCGGCCGGCCGGCATCAGAAGCCCCACCGTCTCGTAGTGGTGCAGCGTCCGCACCGAGACACCGCTCCGCCTCGCCAGCTCGCCCACCGTCATGCCCCGTCGCGACATCCCATCATCCCCCCTTCGCGACGACCCATCTGATGCGGACGGCCACCGCCGGTGACCAGGAGGAAACGATAGACCCTCACGTCGCGTGAGGGTCAAGGAATTCGTCGCGATTGATATCCATCACGACAGCGAGACGCTCTGGACCGGTCTGGACGAGGGTCGTAGGGGCAGATCGCCGTGTCTGCCCTGGGCGCATACCGCGTTGAACAGGAAAGCAGATAGGGCGATCTACCCTTTTGCATCGCTCTCAATCGCGCCGATCGGCAGCAGATCTCCTATTTGCGCTCCCTCTCTAACCGCTCAATATCCTTCGGGAACATCGCGAACGCCGTCGCGTCGCAACCCTTGATCCGGGCGCACTGACCGATGCGGACGTCGCCACGAGCGCTGACGAGGAGGAACGCCTCCGTGCGGTCGAGATCGAAGCGGTCCATCAGCATCCGGGTCAGCCCCTCGACCGCCTCGCCGACGGCGTCGTCGAGTGTCGGCCCCTGGCCGGTGGCGATCCATGCGTCCGGCGTCTCGATCCACGGCCTGGCGGGCGCCGCGCCCTTGAGGAGCTCGACGCGGACCGTGACCTCCCCGTTGATCTCGACGCCGGTGCCACTGACCTCGCCGTCACCCATCGAGGCGTGAACGTCCCCGATGGCCAGGAGCGCACCGGGCACGTGGACCGGCAGGTAGACCTTGGCACCCGCCGCGATCGGCGTGTAGTCCATGTTGCTCCCCTGCGGACCCGGGTGCGCCGTATAGACCGTCCCCTCTGCCGGCGCCGTCCCAAGCACCCCGACCATCGGCCGGGCACGGAAGCGGAGCTTCTCACCGAAAATCAGATCGTCACCCTCGACACGAACCATGACGATCCCATTCTCGGCAATGCCATCCTGGACCACACCCGCGCCGCCCAAGGCCCGCACCCACCCGAGCGGCGCGAGCCGAATCTCGAGAATCTCAACGGCTAGGGCATCTCCCGGCTCCGCTCCTTCCACCAGGAACGGTCCGCACGCCGGGTTCACCTTCTTCGGATCGCGGACGCGCACGAATTCCGGGACATCCTCCGGCTTGTTGACGCGCCCGGTCGAGGTGTCGTACGTCTCGACCGTCAGGGTCTCTCCCGGCCGGATCGTCGCCACCGGCGGAATCGCCGCGTCAAATGCGTACGTCAGTTGGTCCCGCGAGATCCGAAGCACGAGATTCTCCTTCTGGGTCGTCAGTCGTTAGTCGTCAGTCGCGAGAGGGTGAGTCCGGACGAACAAGTTGTCAAGAGTCATCCGACGAGTTGCTCCGCTCACTCGCGACACGTCTCCCCTGACGACTGACGACTAACGACTGACGACTACCGCCCCATGCGGCAGCACCGCGTGGACACCGCGCACGCCGTTGACCACCTGCGTGATCCGGAGATCGACCAGGAGGCTGGCAAGGGCAAGCGCTTCGGCGCGCGGAAGCTGGTGGTGCTCCGCCATCAGGTCGAGCATCGCCTCGAGCGCGATCAGCATCGCTTCGTCGAGCGACTCGTCGAAACCAAAGGTGAGCCACCCGGCGGGAGTCTCGGCGCGGGGAGTGGTGAGCAAGAGGTCGTCGCGCAGATCGAAGGTGAGCTCGGCAAAATCCATCGGGCACTCGATCGCCAGCCCGCTCACCTCGCCGTCGGCCTGAAGGGCATGACCGTCGCCGGCGGAGACGAGGCCACCGGAGACGGCGATCGGCAGGTAGAGCGTGCTCCCTGTTACGAGTTCCTTGCAGTCGATGTTGCCGCCGGTCGGGCGTGGCGGCGACGTCGGATGGCGGCCTGGCTCGGCCGGTGGCATCCCGATCACCCCCATGAACGGGCTGAGCCCGACTTCGTGGCCGTATTGGTTCCGTCCCACCATCCGATCCCGATCGAGATCCCAGCGCATCGCGAGTCCCGGAGCGCTGGCGCCGAGACCCAGGCGACTGTTCACCGGCGTATCCCAACCGCCGGCCAGGGTCCAGCCGTACGATCCGGGCCGCAGGTCGCCGATCCGAACGACGAGCGTCATCCCTGGCTCAGCTCCCCGAATGGCGATCGGCCCGCACAGTGCGTGGCCGTCGTCGAGCCCCGCCTGACGCGGCTCGATTTTCGCCCGCTCCGACCCATCGGCGCGGACCTGCTCCAATCCCCAGCCCGCATCGAGCGTGCGGAACCGGACCGTGTCGCCGGGATCGATCGTCAGGACCGGCGGCAGATCGCGCGAGAAATGGCCGTGCAGATTTGCCCGCGTCGGGTCGACGGTATGGACTGCCAACGCTTCCTGCCTCCGTTGTGTCGATTATCGGTCAATCCACCAGATCAAACGCTGCCGGCACGCGCGCCGTGCCGCCACCGGCCAGCGCCCCGGGCTCCAATTCCATCGCCATAAAGGCATCGCCAGCCCCGGAGTATTTCGACCGAACGTTTCGCGCCAACTCGGCGGAGAACCCGAAGCGCGGATAGTACGTCGGGTGCCCAAGAACCATGAGCACCGTCCGGCCCCGCTCCCGACAGACCTCGATCCCCCGCCGCACGAGGGCCGAACCGATACCGACACCCTGGCGCTCCGGCACAACGGCCAGCGGCGAAAGGATGGCACCGGCGAGGACACCCTGCTCCGTCTCGATCGGCGTCTCGCTGAAGAGAATGTGTCCCAGCACCTGCCCTGCCTCGGACGCGACAAGAGAGGCGATCACCACCCCATCGTCGCGAAGGTGATCGACGAGCTCCGCCACATTCTCCTCGCCGAACGCGCGGCGATTGACCTCGCGGATCGCATCGTAGTCGGCAGGCGTCTCCTCGCGGATCTGCGTCATTGCGTGCATCTCCTCCGCAGATGATCCTACGGGATCGACCGAGCAGACGCCATAGAATTGCTCGAACGAAAGGAGCTACCCGTGGAATCCGACACCTCGATCGACCGTCTCGCCGCAGCACTCAACGCCGCTCTCGGGTCCGTCCTCGACACCGAGGAGTTCGACATCACCCCTGGTGCCAGCGGCGAGCTCGACGTCTCGACAGACGACTGGACACTCCACCTCGAAGGCTGGCCGAACGGCGTCGCCTGGCTGGCCATCGACGACGAACCGGACGACGCGGCGCACTACACAGCAGCGCGCCGGAAGCTGATGAGCGATGCAGTCGAGCGAGCGCTGGCAGAAGCAGACCGAGCGGTGGAAGGAGCCTTAACGCGGGCGCTGGCGGCGAGTGGGGACCCATTTACCGCGGAGCTTCTAGCGGCAATGGCGCCGATCGACGGGTTGCCGGAACCTGCGGGTTGAACCACTCACAAGCCGGATCGCTATACTCTCCGTGGAGGTGTCATGCGATGCGATACCAGGGTGCAGACTCCATTGCCACGACGTTGCCGAAGATAAAGCTCCCTCCGATTCCGGCACCCACACCCGAGGAACTCGAGCGCCGACGCGAAGTCGTGGACCGCATCTTGGCACTCCGTGACAAGATTGGTCCGATCGGAATCTCGACCTCCAACGTGATCCGAGAAGTCCGCGACGAGGCAGATGGAATCGACGAGTAACCGCCCTCTGTTCGTCGTCGATGCTTCGGTTGCGACGAAGTGGCATGTGTTGGGCGAGCCGTCAACTCGACAGGCCGAAGCGATCCTGATCGACTTCCAGCAAGGGCACATCGACCTCGTTGCACCGGGTTGCGTTCGGTATGAGGTGCCAAGCGCGATTCGGAAGACGCTGCGCACGCGGCGTCTCACTACAGATGAAGCGCGCGCGTCCATCCAAGCTTTTCTGGATCTCCGCCTCCCAACCATCGATGAGGATGAGTTGATGTTGGCGGCGTATCAATTCACCCTTCGCATCGGTTGTTCGCTCTACGACGGGATGTATCTGGCACTCGCCGAAGGACTCGGGTGTCCGCTGATCCACGCCGATCTCGGCCTCCGCAACGCTCTTCACGAGCATCCATTCGAGACGGTCAGGCTCGACGACTGGCCGCTGTGACGCGCACACCGTGTACACCGAATCGAGCAGTCTTGGGAAGACTCACTTTTCGTTGGCGCGAGATCGAGGCCATGCCTGGAGGATCGATGAGGACCACGCGAGCTAACACAGTCTCCCTGACCAAACGCCCCGAATGGCACGCGCTCGGCGCCCACTACGCTCAGATCGAGCCGCTCCACCTTCGCCAACTCTTCGCCGACGATCCCACCCGCGGCGAACGTCTCACGACCGAGGCCGTCGGGATCTACCTCGACTACTCCAAGAACCGGATTACCGACGAGACCGTCCGACTCCTCATCGCGCTCGCCGAGGCCGCCGGGTTGCGGGAGCGCATCGAGGCGATGTTCTCCGGCGAGAAGATCAACGTCACCGAGAATCGCGCCGTCCTCCACGTCGCGCTACGGGCGCCCCGCGACGCCGTGATCGAGGTCGACGGCGAGAACGTCGTCCCGGCCGTCCACGCCGTCCTCGACAAGATGACCGACTTTTCGAACCGGGTCAGCAGCGGCGCCTGGTCCGGGCACACCGGCAAGCGCATCCGCAACGTCGTCAACATCGGTATCGGCGGGTCCGACCTCGGTCCCGTCATGGCCTACGAGGCGCTCCGCCACTACACCGACCGGGCGCTCACCTTCCGCTTCGTCTCCAACGTCGACGGTACCGACTTCGTAGAGGCCACCCGCGATCTTGACCCCGCCGAGACCCTCTTCATCGTCGCCTCGAAAACCTTCACCACCCTCGAGACGATGACCAATGCCCGCTCCGCCCGCGCCTGGCTGCTGCAGGCGCTCGGCGACGAGGCGGCCGTCGCGAAACACTTCGTCGCCGTCTCGACGAACGCGAAGGAGGTCGCCGCGTTCGGCATCGACATCGCGAACATGTTCGAGTTCTGGGACTGGGTCGGCGGCCGCTACTCGATGGAGTCGGCGATCGGTCTCTCGACGATGATCGCGATCGGCTCCGACAACTTCCGCGCGATGCTCGCCGGCTTCCACGCGATGGACGAGCACTTCCGGACCACGCCATTCGAGCGCAATCTACCGGTCCTGATGGCGCTGCTCGGCCTCTGGTACGCCGACTTCTTCGGCGCCGAGACCGTCGCCGTTCTCCCTTACGACCAATACCTGAAGCGCTTCCCCGCCTACCTCCAGCAGCTGGCGATGGAGAGCAACGGCAAACACGTCACCCTCGACGGCATCCCTGTCGACTACGAGACCGGCGCCATCTACTGGGGCGAGCCCGGCACGAACGGGCAGCACTCCTTCTACCAGCTCATCCACCAGGGAACGCGCCTCGTCCCCGCCGACTTCGTCGCCTTCGCCCAGACCCTCAACCCCGTCGGCAACCATCACGACCTCCTCATGGCAAACGTCTTCGCCCAGACCGAGGCCCTGGCATTCGGCAAGACCCCCGAGGAAGTCGCGGCGGAGGGGACGCCGAGTTGGCTCGTCCCGCACCGCGTCTTCGAAGGCAACCGCCCCTCGAACACGCTCCTGCTGGATCGACTGACCCCCGAAGTCCTCGGCAAACTCGTCGCCCTCTACGAGCACAGCGTCTTTACCCAGGGCGTCATCTGGAACATCGACTCCTTCGACCAGTGGGGCGTCGAGCTCGGCAAAGTCCTCGCCCAACGCATCGTCCCCGAACTCTCGGCGCCCGCCGATACCGGCCTAATCCACGACAGCTCAACCAACGCCCTCATCCGCCGCTACCGTCGGTTGCGTTCCGCGGGTAATCCGTAGGGCGCCCCCCCCCACGGCCCTACCCGCCGCGCGACAGACGATCATCGGGCGAATCGGAAGCAAACGACAGGAGGAATGAGTGCCGTCAATGGGAGAGACCGTACGCTGGGGCATCATCGGCCGCGGCTGGATCGCCGAGTTCTTCGCCGCTGGGCTGCGCGCATTGCCGGACGCCGAGCTCGTCGCGGTCGGCTCACGCCGGCAGGAGACCGCCGAGGAGTTCGCCGACAAGCTGGGCGTCCCCCGGCGGCACGGCAGCCACGAGGCGCTGGCCAACGATCCCGAGGTCGACGTCATCTACGTCTCGACCCCGCACCAGGCCCACAAGAGCGTCACCCTCCTCTGCCTCGAATCCGGCAAACCGGTCCTCTGCGAGAAACCGTTCGCCATCAACGCCGCCGAAACCGACGAGATGATCGCGGCGGCACGCCGGTACGACCTCTTCCTGATGGAAGCGATGTGGACCCGCTTCACGCCGCTGATGGCCAAAGTCCGCGCCCTCCTCGCCGACGGCGCGATCGGCGAGGTCCGGATGCTCAGCGCCGACCTCGGGTTCCGCGCCGCGCCCGGTCGCCCGCCCCGCCTCTTCGACCTCGCCCACGGCGGCGGCGCCCTGATGGACGTCGGCGTCTACGTTGTCTCCTTTGCCTCGATGGTCCTCGGCGCCCCGACCCGGATCGTCTCCATGCCGACCATGGGCGAGACCGGCGTCGACGAGCAAGCCGCGATCATCCTCGGCCACGCGAACGGCGCCCTCTCGATCCTCTCGACCGCCATCCGCACGACCACGCCCCACGTCGCCACCATCATGGGCACCGACGGCATGATCGAGATCCACCACGACTGGCACAAACCAACCGCCTTCACCCTTATGGTCACCGGCAAAGCCCCTGAGCGCTTCGACCTCCCCCCGGCAGCCAACGGCTACAACTACGAAGCCGCCGAAGTCAATCGCTGCCTCCGCGCCGGACTCAAGGAAAGCCCCATCCTCCCCCTCGCCGAAACCCGCTCCATCATGAACACCCTCGACCAAATCCGCGCCCAATGGGGCCTCCGCTACCCGATGGAAGGCAACTGCCACTGATTGCTGACGACCGACGACTAACGACTGACGACTCACAAATCGAGGACCAACCCCATGCCAATGCGATACGGCACCGTCCCGGGCGTCGAAAAGCGAATCTCGCGCCTTGTCCAGGGCACCGTAATGATCACCCCCCAGGAGCGCGAGCGCAGCTTCGCCCTCCTCGACGCGGTCTTCGCCCAGGGCTGCACCACCTTCGACACCGCCCACGGCTACGGCAACGGCGAGTCCGAGCGCGCCTTAGGGGACTGGATCGCCAGCCGCGGCGTCCGGGACGATGTCGTCATCCTCAGCAAAGGCGCCCACCACAACAAGGACCGCCAGCGCGTCACGCCCTTCGACATCACCTCCGATCTCCACGACTCGCTCGCCCGCCTCAAAACCGACTTCGTCGACCTCTATCTCCTCCACCGCGACGACCCCTCCGTCCCGGTCGGCGACCTCGTCGAGACCCTGAACGCCCACCACCGCGCCGGCAAGATCGGCGCCTTTGGCGGCTCGAACTGGTCCGTCGCCCGCATCCAGGAGGCGAACGCTTACGCCAAGGCCAACGACCTCAAACCCTTCGTCGCCAGCAGCCCCAACTTCAGCCTCGCCGTCCAGTCCCGCTCGCCCTGGGACAACTGCGTCAGCATCAGCGGCCCCGCCGCCAAGCCCGAGCGGGACTGGTACACCATCGCGAAAATGCCACTCTTCACCTGGTCCAGCCTCGCCGGCGGCTTCTTCTCCGGCCGCTTCCGCCGCGACAACCTCGACCAGTTCACAGCCTATCT
>JAXDKI010000606.1:0-2768 GCA_034667245.1 Thermomicrobiales bacterium
GTCGGGACTTCGCGAAGCGCAGATACAGCGACGGCACGACGAACAGATTGAGCAGCGTCGAGGTGACGAGTCCGCCAAAGATGACCACGGCCATTGGGTGCTCGATCTCGTGACCGGGGATTGACCCCTTGAGAATCAGCGGCACCAGCACGAGGCCGGTCGTGAGCACCGTCATCATGATCGGCACGACGCGTTCCTTGGCCCCTTGCAGCACGAGACCGGGGCCGAACGGCACACCTTCCTCGTCTTCAAGGTGTTGGTAGTGGTCGATCAACATGATTCCGTTGCGAGCGACGATGCCGATCACCGCGAGGAAGCCCACCATTGAACCAAGCGAAATGATCCCGTCACCGAGGTAGGCCGCGAGCATGCCGCCAACGACGGCCATCGGCAGGGTCAGGAACGCCAGCAGCGCCAAGCGTGAACTCAGAAACGACGCTTGGAGCAGGACGAAGATGCCTATCGCGGCGAAGATGGCGAAGTTCTGGAGGGTTCGGTTCGCGGCGCGTCGCTCCTGGTAGTCGCCCAGCATGCTGATGTGGTACTCGCGCGGCAGGTCGACCTTGTCCAACGCCGCTTCGACGTCGCCGACCACCGACCCGAGATCGCGGCCGGTGACGCCGGCGTCGACGTCGATCTTGCGGAAGAGGTTCTCGTGCTTCAGCACGTTCGGTGTCGGTTTGACGGCCACGCTGGCAACATCGGCGAGGCGGACCTGGCCACCAATCGGCGTGTCGAGCATGAGGTTGCGGATGTCTTCGACGCTGTCGCGCTCGCCCGGCGGGCTCCAGACCGGAATGTCATACGCCTTGCCGTCGCGGAAAATGTCACCGACTTCTTCACCGCTGACCAGCGTTGAAGCGGCCCGCCGAACATCGCCGGGGGTGAGGCCGTACCGCTGTGCCGTATTGAGGTCAACTTGTACTTGGATCTGCGCCATCTCGGCTTGGTTCTCCACGTGCGCGTCGAAGATCCCGGGTATCGGCTGGATCGCCGCGGATATCTCCTTCGCCTTGGCCCGCAAGACCTCGAGGTCAGGTCCCTGGAGCCGGATGACGATCGGCTTGCTCGAACCGGCCAAGACTTCGCGCACCCGTTCCTTCAGGTACGTCTGTACGTCACGGATCATGCCGGGATAGCTGTCCATCACCGCTTGGACGGAGTCGATCGTCGTGTCGTAGTCGACGTTCGGATCGATGCTGATCCAGTTCTCTCCGAACTCGGGGCCGACGGGTTCGTCGGACTGATACGCCTGACCGATGTGGGCGCCGAAGTTGCGCACGCCAGGAATCGCCGTGAGTTCTTTCGCCGATGCGGTCGTAATGCGGACTTCCTCGCCGAGCGAGGTACCCGGCCGCGTGAGGAAGTGCATCAACAGATCGCGCTCTTTGAAATCCGGCAAGAGCGACTGGCCGAGGTTCGGTACTACCAACACCGCAACCAGTGCGACGACACCTACCGAGCCGAAGGCGTACTGCGGCCGGCGAATAACCGGATCGAGGATGCGCTCGTACCCACGCTGCATCAGGCGTGCGATCGGCGACTCGCGACGCTCGAGCGGCGCCTTGTGCAACAGGGTGAGGGCGAGCGCGGGGGTGACGGTGAGCGCTACCGCCATCGACACCAGCAGCGCGATGGCGTACGAGGTGACCAAGGGGCGGAAGAACGCCCCCGAGAGTCCGCCGAGGAAGAAGATCGGTATGACGGCAACGACCTCGATGAGCGTCGCGTAGATGATCGCGCCGCGGACCTCGAGCGACGCATGAAGGATCACCCCGGCCGTGGACTGCGTGCCGCCCTCGCGGCGGTGTTGTCGTAGCCGCCGTACGACGTTTTCGATGTCGATGATCGCGTCGTCGACGACGTCGCCAAGCGCGATCGCGAAACCCGCGAGGATCATCGTGTTGATGGTCGTGCCGCGCCAGTTGAGCACCATTGCGCCGGCGATCAGCGACATGGGAATGCTGACGAGACTGATGAGCGCGACGCGCCACTCGTAGAGGAATAGGAACAGCATCAGGATCATGAGCAGACCGCCGATGACCAGCGAGTTGCTCAGATTCTTCAACGACGACTCGATGAAGGTCGCGGGGCGGAAAATGGTCGTGTCGATGTCCATTCCCGGCAGCCCAGGCTTGAGTGCTTCGATCGCGTCCTCGACACCTCGGGTGACATCGAGCGTGTTGGCCCACGGCAGCTTTTCGACGATGAGCATCAGCCCGGGACCGGCCTCGCCTGACCCCGCGTTTCGGATCACTGCGTCGCCAATCTGGGGCGGAAACGTTTCGACGACATTGGCGACGTCGGCCAAGCGCAACGGCGCCTGACCCGCCGCGCGCGCGAACGACACCTGCCCGAGGTCGTCAGCCGTCTCGATCGACAGCTTGTGGCGAACGCTTACGCGCGCCGACTTCCCGTCGATGAAACCGCCGGTGCCGATGAGGGCGCCAGTAGCGGAGTAGCGGAGCAGCCCCGAGTCGAGCGCATCGGCGGTAGTGGTCATGACCTCGTCCAAGGTCACGCCCTGCGCCACCATCCGCGGCCGGTCGGCCTGCACGCTCAACATCTGGATCTTCTCGCCCCACATTGGAACGTTGGCGACGCCCGGGACTTGGAGCAGGCGCTGCCTGATCGTCCAGTAGGAGATCATCGACTGCTGCATCAGATTGAGCGACTTGGAGCTGATTCCGATCTTCATCGCGCGGCTGGTGGCCGACAGCGGTTGCAACATGACCGGGGGCGCGGCCCATGTGGGAAGTGACGACGCA
>JAXDKI010000607.1:0-13917 GCA_034667245.1 Thermomicrobiales bacterium
ACTCGGTCCGCTGGGCCATGTCCGTGCGACTCATCCGTCGCGACGTTGAGAAGGGCGACCCGCCGGTCCGCCCCTACCGAGGAACGATCTTGATCGGCCAGGAGGCAGGGCGGCAGGGAACGCCATCCGTACACGCGCACGGGGACGATGACGTTGCCGTGGCGGCCACCGGCATCGACCGGGTCGTACGATCCCGCACCGTCCCATTCCGTCTAGCCGCCGGTGTCTGGCTCGCCGCGGCAGCGCTCGTTCTCTTCCTCGCCCTGCCGCTCGCCGCGCTCGTCCTCCGAGCGACCGAGTCTCCCGGATTCTCCGCAACTACTCGCCGCACCCTGCGGCAGGCGTTGGAGCTGACGCTCGTCACGACCGGGGTCAGTCTGGCGATCATTCTCCTCTTCGGCACGCCGCTCGCCTATCTGCTGGCCCGTCGTCGCTTTCCTGGAGTTCATCTGGTCAACACGCTGGTCGATTTACCGATGGTGCTGCCGCCGGCCGTCGCCGGAATCGCGCTCCTGATGGCATTCGGCCGCCGCGGCATCGTCGGGAAGCACCTCGACGACGTCGGAATCACCCTGGGGTTCACGACCGCGGCCGTCGTCATCGCCCAGATCTTCGTCGCGGTGCCTTTTTATGTCCGCGCCGCCCGCGCCGGGTTCTCCCGCGTCGCCCGCGATCTGGAGGAAGCCGCCGCCGACCTCGGCGCGTCGCCGCCGACCGTCTTCCGCTCGGTCACCCTGCCGCTGGCGCGGCCAAGTCTGGCAGCCGGCGCCGTGCTTGCCTGGGCGCGGGCGGTCGGCGAGTTTGGGGCGACGATCATGTTCGCCGGCAATTTCGCGGGGGAGACCCAGACCATGCCTCTCGCGATTTACGGCCGCTACGAGGCGGGCGACCTGTCGACGGCCCTTCTTCTCTCCGCCGTGCTCCTCGTCGCCTCGATGCTGGTCCTCCTCGCGGTCCGCCTCGTCGGCGGTCGCGCCGGCGACCTCACCGGTTCCTGAGGGAGTCGATCAACCGTAGGAACTCCATTCCGAATCCCTGCGAGAGGTTATTGGCGCTAGCTGCACTGTATCTGAGGAACGCAGGCACCGCCGCAGTTGACCTGGCCCTGCCCGCAGCACTTGCCGTTGGAGCAATGGGAGCCCTTTCGACAGGTGTTGCCACAAATGCCGCAATTGGTGCTGTCGGTCTTGAGGTCGCGGCAGATGCCGTTGCACTTGCGGAAGCCGGTCGGGCAGCCGTCGCAGTTGTCGCGACAGAGACCGTTGCAGTTGACCTTGCCGGCAGGGCAGCGGCAATAGCCGAGGGTACAGGTCCCCTGGCAGCACTCGGAGTCGGCGTTGCACGACTCTCCGGAGGCATAGCAGACCGCTGCCTCGCTCCGTGCGACCGGAGCCACAACCAGTCCGACGACCGCCGCAGCAAGTCCGCGTAAAGCCCGTCGCCGTGACATACCAGTTGCCCAAGTCCTCGCGATCGAGTCGAATTGAGTTCCGTCCATGTCGTCCTCCCTCGTCCGCTTGCCATCCAACCCGTCCGTCGCAGGCCGCTTTTGACCGCTGCGACTCGGTTCCGATCTGAGCTTCAGGATGCGTGACCGGGCAGCGGCCGGCATCGGTAGGAATGCCTAATGCGATTCCCGCGCGTTTCGACGTTCCGACACGGGCGTGGATCGGGCGCCGGTAGGATTGCCGACAGGTTCGGTCGGCGACGACACGCGTACCGGAGCGGTCGTTGACGCGGTCACGTGCCGGGATAGAATTCGGCTTGGTTCCCGAAGGTGGTTGCCCTGGTTCAGCGCAACGACGGGGTGCATCAACGGCCACTGTGCCGCGACCGACAGACGTTGTTGCCGGCCGTGCGCGATCGGCCGTTGGCAATACAAAGAAGGACGAAGTGGGAATGACACGTTCCGCGCTTGGTCGGCTCGCAGGGTCGTTGACCGGTCGGAGCTCTCGTCGAGCGGCGGTCCTCGGCGGCGCTGGACTGACGGTAGGACTACTCGGGTTGACCGGGGAGCGCAGCTCGGCAGCACCGATGGTACAAACCGACGACGAATTCGAGTCGGGCGGTCTCGGGCTGTCGTCCGACGCGTTTGAAGCGCTCTACGGTCCCAGCACGGTCGGGCAAGGCGCGATCATCTACGAGATCGACGGCGAATCCTACGCGGTTAGGGGAACACCGGGGATCGACCTGGTGACATCGATCCACTGGAGCGCGTCGACGCAGGAAGGTGTGTCATTCGACGAAGCGGTCGAACGCATCGCCCCCTTTCTTCCAGTGGATGCTCGGCTTCGCGAGGTCTACACGACTCCCGCCGCGGGTATCGGCCCATTCGCCACCGCCCACCTCTACAAGAGCGCCGGCTTGGCAACAGTGCTCGCGGGCGGACCGACGGTGACGAGCGGAAACTTCCTGGTTGCCTTCAATCTCGTCGGCGGGTTTAGCACGAACGTGCTGGGGGTCAATGCCTTTGTCGGCGCGAAGCCGGAGACGGAGAGCGACCGGTAATTCTCCTCGCATTGGCATATCGGAGGTACCAGCGAGCGCATCCGATCACAGCGAGTCGACGTTCGTGCCAGCATCCTTGTGGGCAACGAGCGCCGCTGCGATCCTGCGAGTGAGCCGTGAGCCGTGTACAAGGGGTGGACCGGTGTCGCCAGTCCACCCCTTGGTTTGGCTATTGGTTGACCCTACTCCGTGTGCCATAATCCGGTATCAATCGCGCGAGCCGTCCGGGCGTCAGTCTTCGCCGCGTCGGGCCCTCGCCCATCCCGTCATCAACGCAGCGAAGGAGTCGCCAAGATGCAGTCGCCGATGTTGGAGTACGCGTTTTTCGAGGGCCGGATCGTTCCCTTCGCCGAGGCCAACATCAGCATCGGCACCCACTGCGTTCAGTACGGCACCGGGGCCTTCGCCGGCATCCGCGGCTACCTCGACGCCGACGGTGAGACGATCAACATCTTCCGTCTCCCCGACCACGCCGCACGCCTCCTCAACTCGGCTCGGCTGCTGCGGATGGAACTTCCCTTCGACCGGGACTCGCTGGCGGCAACGATCGCCGGTCTGGTCGAGCGTAACGCGCCGGCGGGCGATGTCTACATCCGTCCCTTCATCTACAAACCGGCCGTCCAGCTGACGCCGCGACTGCGCGGGATCGGCGACGAACTGGCGGTCTACATGATGTCGATGGGCGACTATCTCAAGCTCGACCGGGGCCAAAAGGCGATCGTCTCCTCCTGGTTCCGCATCCCCGACAACGCGATCCCGAGTCGGGGCAAGGTGTCGGGTGCGTACATCAACTCGGCCTTCGCCAAGGACGAGGCCGAGGAGAAGGGCGCCGACGAGGCGATCATGCTCGACACCTCGGGCCACGTCGCCGAGGGCAGCGGCTGCAACCTCTTCATCGTCCGCAACGGGACGCTGATCACCCCGCCGATCACCGGCGACATCCTGGAGGGGATCACCCGCCGCTCCATCCTCCAGTTCGCGCAGGACGAAGGGATCCCCACCGAGACGCGGGAGATCGACCGCACGGAGCTCTACATCGCCGACGAGGCGTTCTTCTGCGGCACCGGCGTCCAGGTTGCCTGGATCGAGTCGATCGATGGCCGCCCGGTCGGGAACAAACAGATCGGCCCGATCACCGAGCGTCTGCGGACCCTCTTCTTCGACACCGTCCGCGGCCGCTCGCCCCGCTACGCCAACTGGCTGACGCAGATCCGCGCTCGGGTTGCCACCGCGGCCGATTAGGGCGGTCCGAGACTCCATCTGGCATGCGCTCGAAACGAGGCATTGACCATCGGGGCCGTGAGAGCCTGTTCCTCGTTTCGAGCGCATAGAGGACTTTCGACCATTAGGAGTTCGCCGGTATGAGCGTAACCCTTCCTCCCGAGCTCGAGGCGATGGTCCGTCAAAAGGTGGACGAGGGACTCTACGCCGATGTCGATAGTGTCGTGCAGGAAGCGCTGCGCCTGCTAGATCGGCGAGACCGGCGCGAACGACTGCGAGCAGCGCTAGTCGAAGGCGAAGAGGGCGAGGGTATCCCCTACACACCGGAGCTTCTCGAGGAGATTGACCGAGAGGTGGAAGAGCGATTCCTCCGAGGTGAGTTACCGCACCCCGATGTCTGCCCATAAGTTCCGGTTGGTCGTTTCCCCACGCGCAAAAGAGGACCTCGGCGATATTTTGCTTCACACTCAGCGTCAGTGGGGTCGCCAGCAGCGGGCCACCTACAAGGCGATCATCCACCATGCCCTAACAGAAATCACGCTGTTTCCGGGTATTGGCCAGTCGAAAGAGCATCTGCGACCGGGCCTTCACTCATTCCTTGCCAAACAGCATGTCATCTACTACCGAATCGAGCCCGGGATTATTCGAGTGGAGCGCATACTGCACGTCCGAATGGACGCTGATGCCGAACTGGATTAGCAGCGATTCCATTGACGGCCACCGTGGTCGCGCCTCGACGAGTGCCCCAGGGTCTCCTACTCAGCACTCTGATTGATGTATTCCCTGATCTGCCCCTCATCCAACTCGCCAATGTGCACTGCGGCGATCGTCCCGTCGGGGCGGATAAAGACGGTTGTCGGGTAATTCGAGATGCCGAACGCCTTCTCGATTTGACCCCGCATCGGGTCGTCGCCGGCGGTGTCGCGACCGGTCGGGAAAGTCAGTCCCAGGTCGGCGACGAGGGTTCGGGCGTTCTCTACGTAGTCATTCTTGATGCCGACGCCGACAACTTTGACGAACTCGCCGTTCCGGGTCGCCTCCTCGGCAATCGCCTGGAACCGGGGCAGCTCACTCTTGCACGGCGCGCACCAGGCGGCCCAGAAGTTGACCGCGACGACCGAACCGCGGAGGTCCGCCAGGCGGAGCGTGTCGCCACCCAGGAGCTCCAGTGTCACGTCTGGTGCCGGTTGACCGACCAGCCGCCCGACCTGATCGTTCCCGCCGCTGGGCCGCCGTTGGGCGACGCCGATGGCGAGGAGGACAATCACCATCAAGGCGGCGAGACCGAGGGGTGTATACCGAGCGTACCTGCCGTAGCCGATCCGGCCGTGTTCGTGCAGCGGAGCGTCGGCCGTCTCGGGCGTGGACTCCTCTAGGTCTGGTGGCGACGCGGAATCGTTGGTCACGGACACTGCTTAGGGTAACCCCTGGATGGCGCGGTCGACCTTCGCGGCGAGCTCGGCATCGCCTCCGAATAGGACGACGTAGATATTGCTCCCGCCGACCGGGTGCGGTTCGCCGGATGGGATAGTGCCGGTCGCGCTTTCGGGAAGGAGATCGGCGGCCTCAAGGGGGCCGGATTCATCCTCGCGGATGGTCGGATCGTCGTAGATGAAGACGTAGAGCGGGTTCCCGTCGGCGGTCAATCCCTGAGCGGGGGGTGTCAGGGCAGCGAACTGCGGGCTAGGCTCGCGCGAAACCTCAGTCTCGATCCCCTGTGCTCTCAGCGCATCGACGACGTTCTTAAGTTGCGCGTGGCCAGGCTGACTCGGCGGGGGTGGCGGCGTCTGATCCTTGTCTTGCCTGTCACGGACGTAGAGCACCGCGACGGCGACGAACAGAATCGCGGCGAGCGCGAAGAGCGCCAGCGATAACCGGTTCGCGGTCCTACTCGCCAGCCCCTTTCTGCCGCGCGTACTCACGTCGCCCTCATCCCTCCGCTCATCGCTCCACCGTCCGCCGCAAAGCGCTCGGACCAACCGCACGGATGGTACGTCGTCTGCCGTCCAGCGAAAAGGACCACTGATCGCGTGCCCGTTCTTTGTCCAGGTCTCGGTCCATGTCGGGGACGGCGACCAGATCGCAGTCGACGCAAACACGAAGCGGCGGTCGTCAGACCGCCGCTTCGCGCTTCACCCCGGGGGGAGGGGCTACCAGATGAGAGGGACCACCACCGGGTCGCCATGATGCGACATCGCCGGTCGCGAATAGGATCAACACCTGGCCGGCGTCGCCGTTGGCACCGTTTCATCAGCGCCAATTGCTGCCGACCCGTCTGGCCTAGCCTGAGAGTACTAATCCCTGCCGGGGTCCGGTATAGCCCACGCGGACCAAAGACTCAGGGACCAACGTCTTGCCCCGCAGCCCTGCCGGATCGCCCGAGCAACTTGGGGTCCTCACGTTGTCGGGACAAGTCATGCCGAGCCGCCGCCACGCTCGATGTTCGAAGGGTGCGATGATTCCCTCGCTGCAAAGACGGACCGAGGGGTATGGAGCAGGCGCGGCACGGACACGGGGCGGGATCGGTGACTGGTCTTGACGCGAATGACCACGTGCGGTCTATGGACCGCCCATGAGTCTTGTCGCCATCGCCTTGGTCCTGTTGGCCGCGATCGTCCACGCCGGCTGGAACGCCCTCGCCAAGCGCCGCCCGGATATCCTCACGTTCTTTTGGGCATTGACCGTTGCGGCACTGATCCTTTACGCGGTACCGTTCGCAATCCTCGTTCGACGCCATCCCCCCACGTGGGAGGGGGTGCCATTTATGGTCGCCTCGTCCATTGCCGAAGTGGCGTACGGCATCTTCCTTGCGCGCGCGTACGCACACACGGACCTTTCCCTCGCCTACCCGGTCGCGCGTGGGACCGGCGTATTGCTGGTGCCCCTTGCTGCCTTGCCGCTCTTCGGCGATCGCCCGACCGTGATCGCCTGGCTCGGCATCGCCCTCATCGTCTTGGGTGTCGTCTGGCTGCACCTGCCGGGGATCCAGCGCGCCATCGCACGTCGGGGATTCGGCGGCATCGTCTCCCTCCCACCGCTGCTGACCGGTGTCGCGATCGCCACCTACTCGTTGATCGACTCCGCCGGTGTCCGCCGCATCCATCCGTTCGTCTATCTCTATCTGACGTTTGGGCTGATGGCGCTCTGGTTGGCACCCTACGTGTTGATCCAACGCCGCGCCGCCCTCGCCACGGAGCTCCGGCAGCGGTGGCCAGTGCTGGGCGGCGGTGTCGCTGTCTTCGGTACCTATTGCGTCATCCTAGCCGCTTTTCGCCTGGCACCGGTGTCATACGTCGTCCCAATGCGCGAGGTCGGCATCGTCTTCGGCGCCCTCCTTGGCGTTCGCCTCCTCGGCGAGCCATTCGGCCGTACTCGCGTCGCCGCCTGCGCCGTGGTGGCCATCGGGGTCATCGCGATTGGCATCGGCGGGTAACGAGCCAGTAGCCGGTAGGACTTGGCTTCACGGTCAGGGGTGGACGGCCTCCGGGTCACGAAGGGCCTACAATCGTCACTGCTATCGGCTACCGGCTTCCGGAGGCCATGATGACATCGCTAGCGACTGACTCGATCCGGAGAGCCACGTTGTTCCTCGCGGCGCTCGTGTCCCTGGTGACACCGGTTGTCTCTGCCCAGGCTCAAGAGGCATCGCCCGTGCCGGCGTCGTGGATGGAGCTGGCGGCGATCCCGCAGGCGCGATCGGAGTTCGCCGCCGCCGTGATCGGGACGCGGATCTACGTTGCCGGCGGGTTCGAGAGCGAAGGGCGGTTCGACCGATTCGACACCGAAACGGGCGAATGGCACGAGCTCGCCGATCTGCCCGAAGGGGTTCATCACTCCGGCGTCGCGGCGCTCGATGGACACGTGTACGTCGCCGGCGGCTACAAACTCGAAGACCACACGGAAGTAGGTACGGTCTGGGCGTACGACCCCGAGAGCGACGCGTGGGAACGACGTGCGGATCTGCCGACGGCGCGAGGCGCACTTGGTCTGGCCGCACTTGACGGGCTCCTCTATGCCGTCGGCGGTGCTCGATTGCAGCTCGGCGGGCCGGTTTCCGGTGCGGTCGAGGTCTACGACCCGGCAACGAATAGGTGGCAGGTACGCGCCGACATGATCACACCGCGCGAGCATCTCGCGGTCGTCGCCCTCACCGGGCGGATCTACGCCATCGGCGGTCGTGCCAACCACGACGAGGGGGATACCTTCGCCTCCGCCAATGAGGTCTACGATCCCGTCGCCGACGGCTGGACAACGCTCGCTCCCCTGCCAGTGCCCCGCGGCGGTCTCAGCGGCGTTGCCGTGGAGGGTCGGGTGGTCGTGCTGGGCGGCGAGCGTGGCGACACCACCTTCGCCGATGCCAACGCGTTCGACCCGGCCACCAACAACTGGACCGCACTTCCGCCGATGCCGACCGCGCGGCATGGTCTCGCCAGCGCGGCCGTCGGCAACACGATCTACGCGATCGCCGGAAGCACCCGAGCCCAGCGCGTCGAGAGCACCCCAGTCGTCGAAGCACTGACGCTGAAAGGCAATGAAGAGGGCGTCGCGTGAGTGGACCCTGGCAATGCTCACGCTTGGTGAGTCGTCTCTCTCTCCTGACCCTGATCCTCCTCCTCACCATCGCCGGCGGGACAGCGCAGGCTCAGGACAGCAATCGATCGCACACCGCCGTCACGCCGACTCCCCTTGGTCCGTCGATCCCGCCCGAAGCGGTCCGTTACGCCAGCGACTGGCCGATGGCGCAACACGATCTCGCGGCCACGCGCGCCACGTTGGATTCGCCGATAGACGCGACGAACGTCGCGGCACTTGAGGTGGCCTGGACCTTCAAGATCGAAGCGAGCGGGGGCTACGGTGGGATGACGGCGACGCCGATCGTAGCCGGTGGCACCGTCTACCTCCAGGACATGCGGAGCAACGTATTTGCTCTCGACCGGGAGACCGGCAAGGTCCGCTGGCAGCGCAGCTACGACATCCCCTCGATCGGACCGAACGGTCTAGCGCTCGGGTACGGGATGGTCTTCGGGGCGACCGGCGACACAGCGGAGGTGTTCGCCCTCGATGCCGCCACCGGCGCCGAGCGCTGGCGTGTTCGCCTCTCCAACCATCCCTTCGAGGGGATCGACATGGCGCCGGCCGTCTACGACAGCACCGTCTACGTCAGCACGGTCGGCGGCAATACTCAGGGGTTCAACCGGGGTGGCACCCGGGGCGTGCTCTTCGCCCTCGACGCCGCGTCGGGTGCGACGCTCTGGACCTTCGACACGACGACGGACAATCTCTGGGGAAACCCGCGCCTGAATAGCGGTGGCGGGCTCTGGTATCCGCCCTCCTTCGACGAGTTCGGCAATCTCTACTTCGGCGTTGCCAACGCCGCGCCGTGGGCCGGCACACCGGAATTCCCGAACGGGAGCAGCCGGCCAGGTGCCAACGACTACGCCAGCTCGATCGTCTCCCTCGATCCTGCGACCGGGGCCGTTCGTTGGGCCCACAACGCCGATCCACACGGTCTCTTCGATCACGACTTCCAGAATACGCCGGTCCTGGTCACCCTTCGCATCGACGGAGTGCCGACTGCGCTCGCGATCGGCTCCGGCAAAACTGGCACGCTTCTTGCCATTAGCACGAAGACAGGCGACATCGTCTGGCAGACAGTCGTCGGACTCCATCGGAACGACGATCTTGCGGAGTTGCCGCCAGGCGAGGAGATCGAGGTCGCGCCCGGGGCTTGGGGAGGGGTGATCTCCCCGATCGCGTCTGCGGATGGCCTGATCTTCGTCCCAGTAGTCGATTTCCCAACCCGGTACACGAGCACCGGCTACGATCAGGCAAGCATGTTCGACTTCACCAAGGCTCAGGGTGAACTCCTCGCGATCGACGCCGCCACCGGTCGGGTCGGTTGGACGACGAGCTTGCCGACGTCTCCCTTCGCGGGCGCAACGGTCGTCAACAACGTTGTCTTCTCCGCCGGTCTCGACGGAGTTTTCCGCGCCTTCGACGCGGCGACGGGGCGGGAGTTGTGGCATCACCAGACGAGTGCCGGGATCAACGCTCCACCGGCCGTTGCCGGCGGCATGGTCTTTGTCCCCGCGGCCGGACCGCGCATCTTCACGGAAACGAGTGACCCTGACGAAGTTCGACCGGAGATTGTGAACGAGGTCATTGCTTTCCGACTTCCCGGTAATGCGGGAACACCGTCACCGGGCGGGTGACGACTGAGCCGCGAACTTGCATCGATGCACCGAATCGGGAAGAGGAGGAAATTTCCGTTGCACGGATTGTCAGCCCTGTGTAGCATCTCGGTTGGCTTGGATGCCCCGTCGCTTATATCGTCGTTTCGGTCGCTCGGCGTGTGGCCATCCATCGCAGCGAACGGAGGCGCCTGATGGTCGCGGTTGAAGAACTGAAGCGGAGAAACGGCATCATGCACGACCAAGCGAAAGGGACCGCGGCCGATACGGCTCAAGCCATGCTGCAGATCGTCCCCCGGTTGAACCGATGGGCCGAGGCGCGTGCACTGCAGTCTGATCGGGGCGGCGACCTGAGCCTGCGGCAACTTTCCGCCCTGTCGGTGATCGAGGATGAAACCACCACCCTCGGTGACGTCGCTCGACGGCTGATGGTGACACCCGCGGTCGTCACCGGACTGATCGACCGACTCGAACGACGCGGCTACGTCCGGCGTGTCAGTGGAGGGAGCGACCGACGTCGCGTTCACCTGGCATTAACCGATGAGGGACGGGCCGCAAGCGGCTTCGTCGAGGACCATCTCGTTCGTGAGATCGCCCAGCGCATGGCGAGCTACGGTCCCGAGGAAATCCGCAACCTCGAACGCGGTTTGGAAGTCCTGGCACGGCTTGCCGCCGATCTCGAATCGGCGTCCCCCCGCGCGCTGGATTAGGCGACACGCGACGCTCCGCCCGTGTCGTTCCTGCCAAACGCCTACCAGCTCGCGCTCGACCGTCTCATCGAGATGGCTGGTCTTTGTTGCGGCGTTCGGCGGAAGGGGTGGCTTCGGCCTTCTTCGGCGCTTCCTCTCGCTTCTCAGCGGTGAAGGTGCGGGTATCCCATTGAGGGGTATAGCCGGCGTCCCGAAGTGATGCCGACAGTGTTGTGTCTCGCTCCTCATCGCCTGATGACGGGAGCATGACCAGGAGGGCGTCGCCGACCGGTCGCGCCTGCAGCCCCTGCTTCTCCACCGCCTCGCGAAGCTCCCCCAACAATGCCAGATCGTCCGGCGTGACCATCACCGCCCGTCGCAAGCGGACTCGGCGGAAGCCGCGTGCCCACTCATGAAGACGTAGTTCCAACTCGGATGGCACCGGCGCGCTCGATTGCGCAGTCAGGAAGGCCAGAACCTGGCGTGCCTCGAATCCGGCTGACAGCGCCCGCGCAACCGAGTCCTCCCTCAGCCGATAGGTCGAGACACGGTCGAGGCGCTCGATGTCCGCAAAGGCGGAAAGCGACCAGACCCGTAGCGGTGATGGATCGCGCAACTCGATGAGGCCCGATGACGCGACTGTCAGTGGCGGTCCATCAATCGGGGCTTCGACAGACGGCAGAGGTTGCGCGCTCGCGGCTGCGCGGCCAGCGGGGGTCAATCTGACCAGGGGCCCCTTCCGGCCGCTCTCGGCGACCTCGACGAAGCCGAACCAGCGGAAAGCCGTCTCCAACGTGACGGTTGCCACCTCGGCGATCGCCGCCCGGCGCCGCCCGGTGTCACCGTCTCCTGCCGGTCCGACGTGGCGAGCCGTGGCGACGGTAAAGGTGGCGCCGAGCATTTCGGGATCGCGTGCTGCCAACCACCCCGCCAACTCTTCCCGCCCATACCACGTGTCGTCGGCAAGCGAGGCGAGGTGAACGAGGAGCTTGCGGCGAAACGGAACCCATTCCGCCCCCCAGACGTCCACGTCCTCCCTGGCACTTCCCTCGATCCAGGTTTGCCGCGCCAGCCACCACCACTGGAGCCGCGCCATCTGGTCGCCGAACGAGCGATCGCGCCAGAGGCGGATGGCGGGTCCGACGGTGAGCGGTTCCTGACCGGCCTCGTCGCCGCCGAGCAGTAACCCCTCTGCTTGTGCCAGTGCCGCCAGGAACTCGACGTAGCCCACGGGCGGCACCTCCGCGCCACGGTGCCAGAGATCACGGTTGAGTCGGCGACGCCAGGAACGGGGCAGGTCCACCGCGTCGTGGACCCGGGGTGCACCGGGGATGGTCAACTCGCGGAGCAGCGTCAACAGATCCCAGGCAAGGGCGTATGTGGGCCGCCAGGGTAGTTCATCGGTCGGCGGCAGGAGTGCGGGGGTCAGTGCCGGCAGATCGCCGAGCACCTGCGGACGGGGAGCCCGGATCTCGGCCGGGATGAAGAGCCAGCGGCTCCCGTCGGGTCGATAGGTGTGCCAGACGAGGAGGGAACGCTCCAACTCTGCCAATGCGGCGCGCAAGCGCTGCGCCTGACGAGGATCGCCGGTCGCCAGCCCTGCGGCCTCCGCGGCCTCGGCCAGGGCGACCGGAGCGCCGTCCGGGGCGTCTTGGAGCCGCTGCCAGATGAGTGCGGCGTCGCGTCGTCGCTTGGCGGCGACGGCGGCGACGCGAGCCGCATCGCCAACCTGCTGGAGGATCTGCCGCGTGAGGTCGTCGCGTCCGCGCAGTCCGGCGATCACCCGCACACCCCAGGTCTCGGCCGCCTCCTCCAGTTCGCGGTCGTCGAGGAGCGCGAGCAGTGCGCGCAGGGGCGTCTGGGCGATGTCGCCGGCGTCGATCTCGTCTTGGACGCGCCGAAAGAGGAGGGTCAGCTCGCGCGGGAGGAAGAGCCGAGGCAGGACGCCGACCGGGAGGGGCTCGTCGTCCCCCTCGCGGGCGACGATGGCCTTGTGGTAGAGCCGGGCGGCGGTCTGCCGTGCCAGTTCCTCCGGCACGTCGAGGTGCCCCGCCAAATCCGGGAGGGTCAAGGCCGTCCCCTCGCTCACCGCGAGGAGACGCACCATCGCCTGCTCATCCTCCGGCAGCCGGTCCCAGCAATCGCGCACGGTCCGGGGATCGGCGAGGGCCCGATAAAGACGGCTGACCATCCCAGGCCGGTCGCCCGACGGCAACGGCACCTGCCAAGCGGCCGCGATCCGCGTCAGCTCCTCCGTCGTCCGTGCATTGAGCCGTCCGAGCAGGTTGCGCATCGGTCACCCACTAGCCAGGTCGGGCGCTCCGCTCATCGTCGTCCCATCGCTGGTCAAGCCATTCGACGAGGTTGATCAAATCGTCCGCGGCCAGCGTATCAAGGAGACGAAGGAGGCGGCGCAGGAGCCGTCCGTACGAGATTCGGCCCGGCTGCTCCAGCAGGATAATACCCGCGTGGTCTCGTCCTTCGAAGAACCATTTCTCCGCAAGGTTCGGATAGTCGTCGAAGTCGGAGGTGAGGAGGACGCGGCCATGTTCCCTCGCCCAGTGAAGGTGGGTCTCGTCCGAAGCCCTTTCGTTGCCGACCTCCTTGGCAAGGACGACATCGAACTGGCGCCGGCGCAGATCGACGGCGAAGCGCTCGTGGACGTGGTGATCGAGGTACGAGCGGATCGACAATCCCTCGATCGCCACTACTCGTTCATCTCCTCCGGGAGCGTCTCCCAGGTATAAGCTGTCGCACCAGCGGGAATGTCACTTTCCTTGAGGGCTCGACGCGGAATCAGACGGCCCTCGACGTAGACCATGTCGTGCCGCTTCAGGACGCTTCGGAGCTTCCGGCGTTCCAGCAATTCGGCCATCTCATCCGGGTGGTCGTAGGCATAGCTGATGGCGTCATGGACTTGTGCGGGCGTCAGGGTCGGATACCCGTCAAGGATCTCATCGATAGGCATCCCGTGCCGATACATCTCGTAGATCATAAGCACCGAGATCCGCTGGTCGTCGATCCGCGGTTGCCCGCCGAGGCCGCCACCCTTGATCACGTGCGGATGCTCCGTCCGCTCGATGGTCGTGCGTGTCGTCGTGGCCGTCATGATGATCGCTCCTCGACCCGATGATGCCGGCTCCGCCTCCGGTTTCGCCGATCGGCACCACGTCCGCCGATGCATTGTAGCGGGGCACTGCTCCCGATGGTGTAACCCTTCTCGTCCGCCGGTGTTCGAGTCAGTATTGGCGAATTCCCTCCCTGTGCCTCTCGTCGTCCGTAGACGGCCGCGCCGTCGCGTCGTATAA
>JAXDKI010000608.1:0-3481 GCA_034667245.1 Thermomicrobiales bacterium
CTGCCCCGGCTTTCGCCCACCGCGCCATCATGACCCTGCGCGATCTCGCGGCTCGGCGCAGCCACGTTGGACATCCATCTGAACGATCGGGCTTACTGGAGCAGTATTCCTTCACGGGTCTGGAGCTGTTCACTGGGCGGTTACCCCGTCCTCAAGAAGCGGCTCTCCTACCACGAGCAATCTATCCTCGACCGGCCCCTCACGCCAGAGGAGGTCCGCGAGTTCCGCGACATCGCCCGTCGCATCGCCGCCATCCTCCTTATCGGACCCGCCCTCGACGCCAACTACCAGGCCGTCACCCCAATCCTCTTCGACTGGTCGACGGTTTCCCGTAAGCCCTCCGAATAGCGTCTCTGGTGAAGGCACGCCGAGCGGTCGAGTCCGCTCATGTCGATGCCTGGACGATGACTTCCCAGACCCGTCCAAAATGCGTCGTACGTACACTATTGACGTCATTCAAACTAAAAGTACATATGTTCTCAAGAGAGTCCTGCGGCGGGTGGCGGCTCTGGGCAGGCACGGAATCTGCCCCGGCCCGGTCGCCCGGTTACCCCGACCCCGACGAGCGCATGCTCAGCATGTGCCACTTGTCACGTGCCACCTGCCACTCCGTTGCACTCGTCGGCGCGGGGGCGCGTTGCCCCAGGAGCAGCGGTCGCCCACCCAGACCGCCGTGCCGGCCGTCGCCGCTCTCAACCAGGCGACGCGATGCCCCTCGGCACAGCACCGCCCTCGGTGCCGCTCCGGCCGCCCCCGCAAACGCACTGACGACGGCTTCGCTGGTTCCCACCGGTAACCGCGAACCGGAAAAGAACTCTCCTACCGGCTATCGACTAGCGGCTCCCCGCAACCGGCTTCTTCTTCCCCGCCAGGGCGTCCGGCCGCGTGCTCGCCTCCGCCTTGCTGATCTTATTCAGCGGCGTCACGTCGCCGTCGTTCGCGTAACGGTCTGCCACGTGGAGGTCGAAGGAGTGCACTCCGGCTTCCATGCCCGTGAACCGGCCAGCACGGTACGCGCGCGAGCGGGTCCCCGCCTGCTGCAGCTCGCAGACCTCCCAGTCCTGCCGGTTCGTCAGGTCCCAGAAGTCGACCGCGTCGCTCGGGTCGAACCCCGGTTTCGCCATATCCGCCGGGTCGAAGAACCACTCGCAGGCGATGAACGTCCGGTCCGCCGCCAGCGGCACCACCCGGTGCGTCATCAGGTAGTCGGGGTGGAGACTGATGAGCAGGTTCGGCCAGACCACGAAGTAGTAGATCTTCTTATGGTCCTCTTCCGTCATCCCGGGCAGCATGTCCCGCCCGTGCTCGCCCATCTGCCCGTCGGTCGTCAGCGTGTCGTAGTTGCCGACCACCGGCATCCAGCTCGCGTTCCACGGCCCCGTCGTCGGGATCCACTCCCCCAGGTTGTAGGGCGTGATCCGGTTCAGCTGCGGATGCACCCCCGGGCAGTGGTAGCACTCCGAATAGTTCTCGACGATCGCCTTCCAGTTCGCCTTCACGTTGTAGTCGATCTGCCTCGCCCGCCGCAATCCGGCCAGATCGAACCGATTGAACCAATCCGGCATATCCGCCAGGTACTCCAGCAGCGGCGGCGCCTCGCCCGAGATGTTGAGGAAGACGAACCCCTGCCACAACCCCAGCCCGACCGGTACCAGCCCCCACTCTGAGAGGTCGAAAGCCTCGAGCATGTCGGTATGGCGGGGTTTGTGGAGTCGCCCGTCGAGGTCGTAGACCCAGGCGTGGTAGGGGCACTGGAAGCGCGGCACCCGGTCCCGCTCCTCCGTCACCAGCGTCGAACCGCGGTGCCGGCAGAAGTTGAAGAAGGCGCGGACCGTCCCGTCGTTGTCCCGGACCACGATCACGTTCTCGGCGCAGAGCTTTGTCAGGAAATACTGCCCCGGGAGCGGAATGTCTTCCTCCCGCCCGACGCAGATCCAGCCCCCCGCGAACCACGCCTCCTGCTCGTACGCGAAGACCGCCGGGTCGTGGTAAACGCGCGGCGGCAGCAGCGAGGCAGCCTCAGTCGGCCGGCGAACCTCCGCTACCTCGGCGGCGGTGACGGGCGGATGCAGTGTCGAGCCATTCGTGCGGCGAGCGCCGGGCGCGGCATGGACCATGAACGCGATCTCCTCCCGGTTGTGCGTGGCGAACTCTCTTTAAGGAACGCGCGCAAGCATAGCACGCCCGCTTCACCCCGCCTCCCCACCCATTCCGCTTCCCGCCCCACGCCTCCGTCGGCGTTTTGCACCCCTTTTGGATAGTCCGTTTGGGGGACAAGTCAGGTCAATGGTCCCGATGACCCCTACGACCCATAGGTCATAGGAATGCGATACCGAAAAGCCTAGCATCGGGCTGGGTCGGAGCGCCCGGTACGAAGGGACCACCGCCGGCCCAACGGGATCACAGCAAGGGCGTGGCAAAGGAGAACGACGATGCGACTGGCAGTTCTGACCGTGGCGTGTCTGGTTGTGATGGCAGCTCTGTTCTTGATGAATGCGGGGTCCGTCGCGGCGGATGGCTGGTGCCGGGCCTGCTAGCCCGCCAGTGTGCGGTGTCATCGTGCGCAAGCAGGTTGACGCGCATGCTTGACGAAGGACAAGACTCGTACGGGGCGGCGAATTCACCGCCCCGTCCTGTTTAGGTGCGCCCGCAGGCTTCTGGTCAGCGATCAATGGTTGTGACCATCGACACCCCCCAACAGTCCCGGGTATGATGTACCCGCTTCCACGGGAATCGCGCTGAAGGTTCCGGTGCGAAGACGGAGCATATCGGCGCTCGGATCGCTTGATACGTTCAGACCCTGACCGCGTTCGGAGGCGCCGAAAATCGAGCCGGAAACCCTGATGGATGACCTGTCTCCGGCGCCAATTCCACCACTTCGCTCAATCACCAAGCTTTACCTCGCCGTGCTGGCCGCGGCTGCAGCCAGTTCGACCCTGCGCCTCGCGTCCTACGCCGATTTTCCGGCCGGTGCTTCCCTGGCACTCGTCATCGCGCTGTCCGCGGGTGTTGCTCTCGCGTTCTTGTCTCCCATTAACGCTGGTCACCGAGTCTCGCTGACGCTGGAGTACATTCCTCTCCTCCCCTTGGTCCTTCTGTTCGATCCCGGCGTGGCGATGCTCGCCGCCGGTGTGGGGGCCTTCGTCGCCCACCGCGTCAGGCGCCATCTGCCCTGGCTCGAATGGCGCGTGCGGTACTCGACTTGGCCGGAGACGATTTTCAACGCGTCGTCCTTGACGCTCCAAACGGGCGCTGCCGGGCTCTCCCTCGCACTCATCGGCTGGGACGTAGACCGTCCACGCTTCGACCTGCCAATGCCCGTGATCGCGGTCGCGATCGCCGGCGCGGTCATCTACGCGGTAGAACGGATTGCCATCTCCGGTGTCATCGGCTTGGAGGAGGGCATCCCGTTAGAGACGGTCCTCCATGATTTGACGGTGGGCAAGCAACCGGCGGAGCAACTGAAATACCTGGCGCAGTT
>JAXDKI010000609.1:0-12712 GCA_034667245.1 Thermomicrobiales bacterium
TCGCCATCGCACGCGAGCGGGGCATCCCGGTCCAGCAGGCGATCTTCCAGAACTACGGTAGCGACGGCGCGGCTCTCCTCCGGCGCGGCGTCGAGGCGGCACTGGTGACCTATCCGACGCGCTACACCCACTCGCCGATCGAAACGGTGCACGAGGGCGACCTGCGAGCGTGCGTGGACTTGCTTGTGGCGTTTGCGACGGCTCCTCGAGATGGCCGTCCTTGAGATGACGCGGTTGTTTCGAGGCGGCAACGTTGCCCAGAAAGCTTCGGGAACTGCGGGCTGATCTGCGGCGCGCCGGGTGGATGTTGGTACGCCAGACGGGGAGCCACCAGACTTGGCAGCATCGGATCCTGCCGGGTATCAGCACTAGACTGTCCGGTGGCGACGGTGATGATGCTAGCCAAATCAGGAACGTGACGTTCTCCGAGCCATCCAGGCACTGAAGAGGGAGCACGGCGAACGAGCAAGGTTGCCAGTCCACTCCGCTACTCCATGCTCTTCCAGTGATCGGACGAGGATGATGCCTTTCTGGTCAAGCTTCCTGAGTGGGAGGGGCGAGTCTTGAACCCGGTTACCCATGGGAATACCTTCGAGGAAGCGGTGCGCAACGGCCTCATAGTGCTCGAAGTTCTGATAGCCCTGACCCAGAAGCACGGTCAGCCCTTGCCCGCACCGCAGCTCCTCGACACTGCCGCCTGACGTGGCAGGCGTTCGCTCACCCGGCGTGCCACTTGCTCGCCCACCAATCGACGTGCGGCATGCCGCTCGCGGCAGCGGTCGCGACCATCCTCGGCACGTCGAGTCGCAGGCGGTGAAGTTCCACGGTGACGCCGCTTTCCGATACGTCGATCACCGCATACTCCGCCCAGTCGACTCGCTCGTTGACGGAGAGGTCTGGGTCGCCCGGTCCGACACCTGGAAGACCAACGCTGCCAGGGTTGACGATGTGCGCCTGATTGAAGCGACGGAGCAGCTGGACGTGGGTGTGACCGCCGGCGAACACATCGGTGCTCCGACCGGACAGCATCGCGTCAAGTTCCGCCGCCGGGGTGGTGGCCGCGATCACGTCGTCCAGCGAGATCGGCGAGGCATGAAAGGCGAGGAGGGTGAGGCCGCTGCCGAGGGGAATCTCGATCGTCGCTGGCATGTCTTCGAGAAAGTCTGCATCGGCCGCAGAGAGTTTCTCGGCGCACCATCGGGTCAGCTCGGCCACCGGGATTGTGGTGGCGGAGACCGCGGCGAGCGGTGGGTCGGGAAGCAGCCAGGCGTCCGCATTGCCGAGGACGCATGCGCACCGAAGATTGCGTAGCCGGGAGATGACGGCGGCCGGTTGAGGGCCGAGCGCTGCCACGTCGCCGAGGCAGACGAGCTGATCGACGCGGTCACCGTTCAGGCGGTGGAGGACTGCCTCAAGTGCCTGCAGGTTGCCGTGGATGTCGGCGATCAGTCCAGTTCGCACACCCTCATGACTCCGCCACTCACGCGGGGACACAGCGGCCGTCGCTGTTGCAGATGGTTCCGCCGTTCTCGTTGCACGAGGCACCCGTGACGGGCAAACAGCGACCGAGATTGTCGGGCAGGTTGCAGGCGAAGCAGGTCGCGGTGCACAGGGCGTTGCAACAGTAGCCGTCGACACAGCTCCAACTTAAGCACTGGACATCTGCAATGCATTCGGTGCCATTGAGTGCCTGTCGCACGCACGCGCCGGCACCGTTGCAGATGATGCCGCCGTATTGGTTGCATTCGGTACCCAGGGGCTTAGGCGGATAGGGAACGCCACCGCTGCAGGTGTTCTCGGTACACTGGTTGCCGTCGTCGCCGGGAATGTCGGAATCGTCGACGACATAGGTCGTGCCGCCGGCACCGTCGCAAACGTTCTGCTTGCAATCGCCCACTGTTTGGGTGACCAGTGGGGTTCCTGCAATGGCATAGTTGAAGTCGCACGCGCCGCCGATGCAGGTCCGAGTTTGGCACTCGGTGTCCTGTCCCGGACACTCCGCCGCAACGACGCAGGCGACGCAGTTGCCGCTGCCGTCGCAGACGGCCCCGCCGTTCTGGTTGCACGGGGTCCCAACGGCCGACGAAACGCGCGCCGGCGTACCCTGGTTGCAGATGACCGCTGTGCATTGGTTGCCGTCGTCGGCGGGCACGTCCGTGTCGTCGTTGATCAGGACGATGTGGCCGCTGCCGTCGCAGACGTTCTTCTTGCAGTCACCGACCGTCTGGTGCGCGACGGGTGTCAGGCTCGGAGGGAACGAGAAGTCGCAAACACCGCCGGTGCACCTGCGCGCTTGACATTCCGTATCCTCACCGGGGCAATCGCTTGCTGTCAGACAACCGACACATGCGCCGTCGGCGTCGCAGATCAGACCGTCGCCGCATGGGGTCCCCGCGTCAGCCCGCGAATACGAGGGAACGCCGGCCGCGCAGAGGTTTAGGGTGCAGGGATCGCCGTCGTCGGGCACGTCGCTGTCGTCGTTAACCTCGATCGTTCCGCCCAGTCCGTCGCACTCCACCCGCTTGCAATCGCCCACTGTTTGGATGGAGAGCGGTGTCCCCGCCGAGGTACGGGAGAAGCCGCACGCCCCGCTGACGCAGACCCGCACCTGGCATTCCGTGTCTTGTCCTTGGCAGTCGGACGCGACCAAGCAGGCGACGCAGGTCCCGCTGCTGTTGCAAACGGCGCCGCCATGCTGGTTGCAGGGCGTTCCGGCGGCGACCGGCACGTGCGCCGGAACGCCGTTGCTGCAGACGGCCGCTGTGCATTGGTTGCCGTCGTCCGCAGGCAGATCGCTGTCGTCGGTTACCTGTACGGCGATCCCGGAACCGTTGCAGACGCTCTTCTTGCAATCGCCGGGCGTCTGTGAGGCAGTGAGCGTCCCGGCCGGCGCGACGGCGAATCCGCAGACACCTCGCACGCAGGTGCGCGTCCTGCAATCGCTGTCCTGGCCTGGGCACTCGCTCGATGTCTGGCATTCGAGACAGTTGCCAACACCGTTGCAGCAGGGAACGCAGCCGCCGTTGCAACAGATGCCGCCGGCACAGCGCGTACCATTCCTGCGGGAGCGTGTCTGGCACTCTCCGCCGACGCAGACGCCGCGCGCGCAGGCCGATTCGAACGCCCGGCAATTGGCATCGCGGCAGCATGACGAGATAGGAATGCAGACGTTGCCGCACGCCTGCAACCCCTCCTCGCAGAGGCAGACCTTGCGCCGGCGCGAGTCGGTCAGGCAATGGGCGCCCGCCACGCAGTTGCCATCGTTGCGGCACGACCGCCCTGGGCCGCGACCGGCCGCCGCGTCCGCCCGCTCGATCGTGGAGATGCCGAGAACGGTGGCGACGATGCCGCCGAGAAAACGTCTGCGTGATGTTTGAGAGGCAAGAGCGCGGGCGAGATCGTCAAAGCGGTGGCCGTCCACGCGCACGCCTCCAGTGTTTTCGGCGACTCAAGGTAACGAAAGTACTAGTACCCTAGCATAGGCCGAAATAGTCGTCAATCGGGTAACGCCGTCATGAGGCAGAACAGAACCGTGCTCTGAACGATATCCGCGATGACGCGGCGAAGAGCGATCACCGAGAGCGCTTTCGGCCGTGTCGGCGGGTGGACGATCTGACGTCGAGGAGCGCCGCCGTGGGACGTGTGGGTGCGCCGCGTATCCGCCCCTTCTGGGAGGTCGCCGACAACACGTGCGCGCGCCGTTTCTACCAAGGACAGTGGGCAAAGCGTTCCCGGATCACGTCGACCGGATTGGCGGGAGCGCGGTTCCCGAGGTCCAACACCGCGTCCCGTTGCGCACGCCTGACGATTCGGCGGAAACCGACTTATGGCCCACTCACGCCCCTCTTCCGAAGCTGGTGGCCCGTCTAAACTCGATTCCTGATGATGGGCTCGAGTCTGAGATGGGATTCGGAGCACCGAATGAGCGAGCCTTTGTTCGCCGGTAGGGGACCGACGAGGAGACGATGACGACCTGCGGCAATCTCTTCTTCTGGGGAATCCTGGGGCTGCTGGGGATGATGGCGGTGGTGACGCTCATCGCCGGGTGGTGGTTCTATACGATCGTCGCCGTTATCCTCGGCGGCGGCTTCGCCTTCGCCGGACCGTTTGTTCTCGGCCGACGCTGGCGTCCCCCGGCCCCACGCCCGACGAGACGCCCGGTAGTGCGCCGTCGCCGCTAGACGATCGGCAGCCTTGGCGAAGAATCCCGTCGCTCGGTCGTACCGTTCGATGCGGTCGGCGGCTCTGCACGGGAGGTCCAGCGTGCTCGCAGAACGACTCCACGTCGGGCGAGCCACTCCCGGAACCGTCGCGCCCCGAGATCGACCAGGGCATTGACGAGCAGCCATCCACCAATCAGGAGGATGAAGAGCCACGCAACGAGCAGCATGTCGTAGTGCTCGCCCATGTGTCCCTCCGGGGCGATACGGGGCCGACGCAGCACCGCGGCTGTCGCGCGAGGCGAGTCCAGCAACGACCGCGGTGTCCAATGGGGTGGTGGAAGCGGTCTCGGCAGCCGTCCAAAGTAAACCCGACTCCACCACATGTATCGTAGGGGTGAACGTTGGCAGTTGCTCTATCCGTTCGGATAACGCCCAAGTTCCGTACGTACACATTTTGCGTGCGGATTCATCTTCGCCGACTTCTTGGTCGCCGGTACAAACGGGCGAACCGCCCCCTGCATCTGGTCACCAGCCCAAGCTGGAGCTCCCACGCTCCCCGGTTGAGAGACGATGTCGGGCGAGGGCCGTGCTCCTACCGGCTATCGGCTGTTGGCTACCGGCTGTCGAGGTGCTCCGCCCGCTGCGCCATCGCCGCGAGGTCGCTCCAGCGCGCCGTGGCGCCGCCCATCTCCCGCTCGGTGTCGGGCAGGATCAGGCCAACCTTCAGCGGTCGTTTGCGGGCGGACGAATGGGCGTCGGTCGGGGCACTCATCGGATTGGTCGCCTTTCACGATCATCAAGCCCCCCTGCGGTGGCGGGCGGGATACTTTGGCTGGCTCAGCAGCCTGTCCTGGCCCAGTGGAAGGAGGCCGCGCCATGGCGGAAGGTCCCGATTGGTGCTCAATGGACCGGATCATAGCAGTGGCGAGCGCTGATCGCGTTTCGTCGTCTATAGCCCGACTGCGACCTTGGGGCAGATGATTCGATCGGATTCATGAGAGACTGCGCCGTGGTCCCAGAGCTCTGCAACAGCGCCCAGCGGCAATTGGTGCCGTCGCAAGTCATCCTGCCGATGGGGTAGATGCATGACCGGCCGGTCGGCGGTAAGCTGCGCACAGGGGGCCGTCGGCGAACTCTGGCCTCCGGCCCCGGCGAAACTGCTGTTCTTGCCCAGGGCGGCGGCCGTGCAAGGTTCGATTGGACAGGGCACGGCGAGATTGTGGGCGAAGGGTGTACGAGGGGGAAATCGATGCAAATGAATTCCACGGTCGGCCGATCCGATTCGCCGCGGGGAGTACGGCAGCTCCGGGTGATCGCGCTCGCTCTGACGCTGTTTGCAGGCGGGATCAGCGCCAGCACCTTCGGTCCGATGCTGATGCGCGAGATGGGACTGGCCTCCGTTGCGGCGCAGGACGCCGCGACTCCGGTCGCGGTCGAGCCGCAACCTCAAAACACCTGCTTCGTCGATTCGGACGGCGTCCAGGCGGAACCGTGGATGCGCTCCGAGCTCTTCTTCGGCACGACTAAGGATGACGGGACGGCCTACAGCAACGACGAGTGGCTGGCCTTCCTCGAGAACGAAGTGACGCCGCGCTTCCCCGACGGTCTGACGGTCCTGACCGGTCTCGGCCAGTGGCGGGACAGCGAGAGCTCGGAAGTGCTGCAGGAGCGCAGCAACGTCCTAATCATCCTCTATCCGCTTTCGGCGGCGCAGGATGCCAGCACTAAGCTGGAAGAGATCCGCGACGCCTATGAGGATCAGTTCAACCAGAGCTCGGTCCTGCGGGCGGACGACGGCGCGCCGGTCTGCACGTCGTTCTAACACCGATCGCGTAAGCATGGCCCGCTCCGCTTCGGCGCGAACGCCGGAGCGGAGCGGGCCGTGTCGCGCCAATCAGGACTGCAAGCAGGTCCGGATGGCGACCGTCTCACACGCTCCTGCCGAGTTTCCTCGACGATCAACCGACGGAGCAAGTCCTGACCCTATTCCTCGCATGCCGAGGAACGCTTGACCGTGTGGGGCGTGAAAAGGGAGCAGTCCCCATCCAATGCCACCCTCGGACCCGCCCCTGGTTCGGATCGTTTTGCTAATTCGCTCCCTTCCACTTTTCGGCCTTGGCTCGTGCCTTGATCTGGTTGATCAGCGCGTCGTAGGAGCCCGTGCCGTCGCCGTAGGCACGGGCTTCGCCGCCGTTCTTGAAGTAGGCCATGCCGTCCTCTTCGATCTTCTTGCGCAACTGGCTGAGGAGCTCGTTGACCTGGGTCTCGATTGCCGGGTCTCCGCCGGGGCCCTGATTGACCTCCTGCGATTCGAGCCAGGCCTGGCCGGTCGGGAGGTAGTTGACCGCCTGACCGATGTAATCGCGGCAGTGGAAAAGCTCATGCCGCTCGATCAGGGGTTTTGACCAGAAGGACGTCACGACCGGGTGGTCGCTCAGGTACGACTGGCTCATCTCTTGCAGGTCGTGGATGATCGTCAGGAAGGAGGTCTGGACGACGGGAGCCGCCGGACGAGACCTCACACCTCCGTGCGGACACGAACGAAGAGGGAGGGGGCAGCACCCCCTCCCTCTTCGTTGCGTCACAACGTCAAATCGTTGATCTAGTCGTCGTCCGCGCTGCGTGCGATCGCCAGCCCCAGGAAGATCCCGACGACGAGTCCGAGGAGGGCACCACCATTCATGCCGACGGCCCAGCCGGTGATGCCGCCGGCCGCCGCGCCCATCGTCCCGCCGGCCGCCATCCCGGCCTGGCTGCCGGCCGTCATCCCAAGTCCACCGGCACCCGCCGCGCCCGCCGCGCCGCCGAGACCTGCGCCCAACATTCCAGCTCCGGCGGCGCCTGCTCCCTCGCCGCCATCGCCGCCCTGACCACCCTGACGCCCTTGTCGATCCGCCATTCTCTCTTCTCCTTGTCCGCCAGCAGCTAAGCCAGCGGATTCACGCCTTAGTGCCAATCTGGCGAGATCCTATGCGTCAGATTGGCACCAAGGGTCCCATGGTTCCGCATTCGTGGCGCCGCCCAGCAGTTAGCAGCTGCGCGGCCACGAAGGTGACAGCCGAAATGCACCCCCTGTGCCACGGTATGAACGAAGGCGAACAGAATGCCAGAATGCCAGAATGACTTCTGACGTAAAGGGTATGCACATCAAGAATATTCATAAGAGGAGTGATGGAGCCAATGAAGGTTATGACGGGTGCCGGCATGCGCTGTGCAATTGCTCCGGCACGACGGCCGCCTCCGCGAACTTCGCGGAGCGGGTCAGCGGCCAGGCCGGCAAGGGAAAGACGGAGTAGCGGAGGTCGAAGTGAGCAACTCGGAATCGTCGAGGCGGTCGGACGAGGCGTCGGCCTCGGTCTCGTCGGCACCGGTGCGGCGGATCTGCCAGGGACCCGTGATGCCGATCGGCGGCGCGGAGGACCTGAGCGGCGAAGGCGAGGTTCTGAAGCGTTTCCTGGAACTGGCCGGAGGCAAACGGGCCCAGATTGTGGTCATCCCAACCGCCTCCGAGGATCCGCAACGGTCGGGCGAGGGGTATGCCGAACTCTTCCGCGAGATGGGCGCGAAGGAGAGTGCCTGGCTGGACGTTCAACGTCGGGCTGATGCCAACGGCGAGCGCGCGATCGAGATGCTTGCCGCAGCCACGAGCATCTTCATCACGGGTGGCGATCAGGCGCGGTTGGTGGCGCTGCTCGGTGGAACCCGTGCCATGGAGTGCACCCGCCTGCGCAACGCCGAAGGAGTCGTCGTCGCAGGCACGAGTGCGGGGGCGTCGATCGTTGCCAGCCACATGTTGTTGAGCGGCACCGGCATCGGCGGCAACAGCAGCGACGCGGCTGCCCGGAGAGGGCTGGTCGAGGTCGTCGCGGGGTTCGGACTGCTCCAAGACGTGATCGTCGACCAGCACTTCAGCGAGCGCGGACGGATGGGCCGGCTGCTATCCGTCTTCGCCGCCAATCCGGGGTTGATCGGGGTCGGTCTCGACGAGGACACGGCGGTCCTCGTCAGCCGCGACGGGGTCCTCGAGACGCTCGGCAGCGGGATGGTCACGATCATCGACGGCCGAAACGCGACTTCGGACTACTTCGAGCGCGAGATGGGCGAGGTGCTGACGGTCTGTAACAGTTCCCTGCACGTCCTCGGACCCGGTCGACGCTTCGATCTCGACGCGCGCCAACCGATCGACGAGCCAGCCCAGGAGGAGGCAGCATGATAACAGCACGGGCGGCAGTCGGTGGAGTGGCCGCAGGGCTGATTGGCGTAGCGGCGATGACGGCGACGGAAAAGGTGGAGCAGGCGCTCACTCGACGCCCGAATTCGTACGTCCCCGCCCATACGCTGGAACGCCTTCTGGGACTCTCGCGCAAACCGGACGAGGATCGCCTCTGGTTGAACTGGACCATGCACTGGGGTCAAGGCATCCTCCTCGGTGCGGTGCGCGGCCTGATGGCGGAGCGAGGCGTGCGGGGCCCGATCGGTTCGTTTCTCTTTCTCAATCTCCGCTTGCTCAACGATCAGTCGTTGGAAAACGCGACCGGCATTGGCTCGCCGCCCTGGCGCTGGCCGGTCGACGAGCAGGTCATCGACCTGCTGCACAAGGCCATCTATGCCTTCGCCACCGGCGCGGCGGCCGACCGGCTCGTCCCGGGTCCGCCGGGCGTCCCTGCTCCGCGCCGACCGTGGGAGCTGCGGAAAGCGGGTGGCCGGGGGTGAAATCGGAGAGAGGTCGTCCGCTGCCTTGGTCCGGCGCGACAGAGGTTCCTACCGCGCCTCCACGGTGATCGTGCCCTTCATGCCGGCAGGGTAGTGGCCGGGGACGTGGCAGCCGAAGAGGAGGGTGCCCGGCTCGTCGAAGGTGTAGACGAGGGTGCGGGTCTCGCCGGCGGGGACGTCGACGGCATAGGGTTTGTCGCCCATCTCGTCCATCGACTCCTCTTCGTCGGTGGCCATCTCCTGCTCGTGCTCGGCCTGCACCGCCTCGTCGCCGATCACGAACTCGTGCGGCGCCTCGCTCTCATTGCGGACGACGAAAGCAACCGTCTCTCCTTCGCGGACGGTGATGGCGTCCGGCGAGAAGCGGAGTTGGTCGGTCGTGTCGACGACGATCGTCCGGTCGGGGAGCGCAAGCTCGGCAGTCTCAGTCGAGCCAGACGAGCCCATGCCCATCTCGGCGGAGCTCTGCTCGGGCGCGTAGATCAGGGCCAGGGTGCCGATCGCGACGGCGACGACCGCGATTCCGGCAAGGTAGGCGACCTCTCCGATTCGCGCCCGTAGCGGCGGATGGAGGATCTCCGCGGCGTTTTCCGGTCGCCGGAAGCGGCGGAGACGGAGCGCGTTGGTGACGACGCTGACACTGCTCATCGCCATCGCCGCGGCGGCGAGGATCGGGTCGAGCAGGATGCCGAAGAAGGGATACAGGGCTCCCATCGCGACCGGGATGAGGACGACGTTGTAGGCGAAGGCCCAGAAGAGCCCCTGCTTGATCACGCCGACCGTCTTCCGGGAGAGCGCGATCGCGGTCACGATCGTCCGCAGATCGCCACCGATCAGCGTGACGTCGGAGGCGGCCATCGCGACGTCGGTGCCGGTGCCGATCGCGATTCCGAGATCGGCCTGGGCCAGCGCCGGCGCGTCGTTGATCCCGTCGCCGACCATCGCCACCGTCTTGCCCTCCGCCTGGAGCGCCGTGACCTTCTCGGCCTTCTGCTCCGGCAGGACCTCAGCCAGGATGTGGTCGATCCCCACCTGCGAGGCAATCGCCTCGGCGGTGGCGCGATTGTCGCCGGTCAGCATCCAGACCTCGAGCCCGAGCGCCTTCAGCTGTGCCACGGCCTCCCGCGATTCCGGTTTCAGCGTATCGGCGACGGCGATCAGACCGATGACTTGACCGTCGACGGCGACGTACATCGGCGTCGCTCCGCCGCGTGCGAGCTGTACGGCGCCCTCTGCGAACCCGTCCAGTCCAATCTCGGCCCCGGACATGAGGGCTCGATTCCCGACGGCGACCGACCGGCCTTCGACGCGCGCCTCGACGCCCTGACCGGTGATCGAGCGGAATGCCTCCGCCTTCGGCAGTTCGAGGCCGAGTTCCTTCGCGCGCGCCAGGATCGCCTCGCCGAGGGGGTGCTCGGAACCGACTTCGACGGCCGCGGCGAGACTGAGCAGGTCACGCTCGTTGAACCCGACCGAGGGGATGACGGCCGTGACCGCGGGTTTGCCGCGGGTCAGGGTGCCGGTTTTGTCGAGGACGATCGTGTCGATCCGCCGCGCCGCTTCGAGCGCCTCGCCGCCGCGGATCAGGATGCCGTTCTCGGCCGCTTTGCCGGTCCCGACCATGATCGCGACCGGGGCGGCCAGACCCAAGGCGCAGGGGCAGGCGATGACGAGGACGGCGATCGCGACCTGGACCGCCCGTGCCACGTCGCCGTCGAGGACCAGCCAGGCGACGAAGGTGAGCGCGGTCAGGGCGATGACCGCGGGGACGAAGTAGCCGGAGATGGTGTCGGCCAGTCGCTGGATCGGCGCCTTGCTCCCCTGCGCCTCCTCGACGAGGCGGACGATCTGGGCCAGCGTCGTGTCCTTGCCGACTTTCGTCGCGCGGAAGACGACGCTACCCGTCTTGTTCAGGGTGGCGCCGATGATCGGGTCGCCCGGTCCCTTCTCGACCGGCAGACTCTCGCCGGTCAGCATGCTCTCGTCGAGCGCCGAGCGTCCCTCGACCACGACTCCGTCCACCGGCACCTTCTCGCCGGGGCGGACACGGACGAGATCGCCGACCTGGACCGCTTCGACCGGGATGTCCTGCTCGACGCCGTCGCGGATGACCCTGGCCGTCTTCGCCTGGAGTCCCATCAGGGCCTTGATCGCCGCGCCCGTCTGCTTCTTCGCCCGCGCCTCCAGCCAGCGCCCCATCAGGATCAGGGCGATGATGACGACCGCCGACTCGTAGTAGAGGTGGTAGTCGAAGCCCCAGGCGGCCGCCTTCTCCGGCCAGAGGGTGACGAAGGCGCTGTAGCCGTAGGCTGCGCTGGTGCCGAGGGCGACCAGCGTGTTCATGTTCGTGCCGCCGTGCCGAGCCGCCGCCCAGGCCGCGCGGTAGAAGACGCGCCCGGCCCAGAACTGGATTGCCGTCGCCGCGATCAGAAGGAACGGCGCCAGCGTCCTCATCTCGATCCCGAGCGGCAGGTACATCAGGCCCATCATCACGAGCCCGACCGCCAGGCTGACGAGCGACTTCCGCTTCAGGTCTGCCACCTCGCGCGCGCGCTCGATCTCCCGCTCGTCGACCAGTTCTTCAGTCGTCGTCGATGCGTCGGTCGTTACGGCTGCGACTGGCTCGGGGAGCGCCCTGACCGCATAGCCCGCCTTCTCGACGGCGCCACGGAGCTGGCCGAGATCGACGACGGTCGGGTCGAACGAGACCGTCGCCTTCTCGGTGGCGAGGTTTACATTTGCCGCGCCGACACCCGGTACCTTCGTCAACGCCTTCTCGACCCGGCGGACGCACGAGGCGCAGGTCATCCCCTCGATCGGGAGGACGACCTCGTCGGTGGCGGTCGGTGATTCGGATTCAGCTATCAACGTATCCATCTCGATTCCCATCTACGCTCATTGACGGCGTTGGATTAGGAAGATGCTCAAGCGGTGGCGACCGGGTAGTCCTCCTCGGCGAGGACCACCGACATCTTCGCGACGTCGACGCGGGCGGGGTCGTACTCGACCGTCACCTGCTTAGCCGGAATGTCGACCGCGACGCGCTCGACGCCCGCCAGCGGGGAGAGGGCATTAGTGACGGTGCGGGCGCAATGCTCGCAGCTGATGTCGGGGACGGAGAGAACGGTCTGAACCATCGGGCGATTCCTTTCGGCTTGCCGTGAGGGAAGGCTGGCTCCAAGTGCCGAGGCCTTATACCCCCCGTCGGTATACTGGATGCGATTATACCCCCAGGGGGTACATTGGTCAAGGGGCAGGAGTGTGTCGCCTGGACCGTGCCGTAAAGAACCACCGACTTCTCGCCCAGGGGATGCTTCCGAACTGGAGGCGGCGCGAGCGCCGCTTGGCACCGTGTCTTGTCGGTGTCGAATTCTCAACATGGCCTCGACGGAAGAGACGTCTCTTCTGTTATTTGTGATGCGAGATATACTGATTCCGTTGGGACGGGGAATGGTGGAAACGCTGAGGCGTTGAATGGAGCGGGCGGCGAAGCCAGCCGTACCGCGGTGGCTTTGCTGGTTCGTCGTGGAAGCTCGCATCGACCGCGGAGGTGGAAGCAATGCGTCCAATTACTTTCCCGCACCTACGGCGAGGGGCAATGCGACTGATCATGGTGCTGCTGGCCGGTCTTCTTACCCCGGCGGTGACCGCTCAGAGCGCGAGCCCGCCGACGCAACCGAGAATGGCCACGAAGACGCAGATTGCGGAGGCCTACGGAGACCTTCCGCTCAGCTTCGAAGTCAACCAGGGCCAAAGCGATGCGTCGGTCCGATTCCTGGCGCGGGGCAGCGGTTACGCGCTGTTCCTCACGCCCAGCGAGGCGGTGCTGGCGCTTC
>JAXDKI010000610.1:0-7650 GCA_034667245.1 Thermomicrobiales bacterium
TTGCGCGGTACGCCATGGCAACGGCACGCCAACCCCCCAATCCTGAACGACGTTCGGGGGGTCATATGAGATCTCGAGCTCTGGCGTTTCGATTTCGGTGTGGCCCTGGTGCCGGGAGCGCATCGCCGCGTCCAAAATCCCAGTGGTCAGGAGCGTGCGCTCGACGGGATAGGGCGGCTGCCCCGTCAACACCAGCGATTCGATCTGGCGGACGAGGAAGGTGAAATGCCCGAACGGTTCGTCGAGTTGGAGATGGAACTCGCAGGCCTCGATCCGGCCCGCGCGGTTCGCGGCAAACGCGAATTGAGAGACGACTCCGTCGAGCATAAGCACCGTCGCCCGCAATCCGTCCCGGTACCGGATGAGAATCGCCGCCGGGCGAGACGCGTCCCGCTCCGGCCGTATGGCGGGGTCGAGACCGACGGCCGCCAGCGCGGCATCGAGTAAGGCGCGATCCCACCGCCCTTCCGCGCCCGCTTGCCAAACCGCCTCTCCTTCCAAGCATTCGACGGTCTCCACGCCGCACTCGCCGCCGGTGCGCCGCTCGACCATGCACTGCAACGTCTCCAGGGCGTGGAATCCGTAGCCTTCCAGGCCATCCCAGCCGATCACGAGCGCCTCGCTGACCTCGACCCCCAGGGGCCACGCGATCGCCGGTACCCGCCACGTCAGCGGTAAGGAGGAGCCCGCGAGGAGGGGGACACCGAGGCGCCGGGCGGCGGCGACCATCCACCGCGCGTCGGCGAAGGACCAGGACAGATGCTTGTCGACGAAGACCGGTACGGGGCGACCCGCGGCGACCATGGCGGCGAGCGCCGCCTCGAAGAAGCGGCGACGCGGGTACAGCTCCTGCCCGAGCTCGTTGAACGGGTACCGGCCGAATTCGGCGATGAGGAGCACGCCGTCGACGGCGACGCCACGGCCGCCGACGGCCAACGCCTCCCCGATGCTGTCGAATACCGGCACCCGGTGCCGCCCGGCCAAGTGGCGCCCGATATCGTTGGCCGGAAGCTGATCCAAATACAACGAAGCGACCCCGATCCGGGGGGCCGTACAGACACCGCGAAGGGCGTAGCCTTCGAGGAGCTTGGTGACGATGACGTCGCCATGCGAGCGAGGGCTGAATTCGGAAACGACAGCGGCCACTGCGGGACGTTGCACCTGCCCAATCCCTACTTTCCTGTTAGTGCTATGGGGAGAAGAGAACCGTGTCGACCGGCCTCCGCTCATCGGTGGCGACCAAGTCGAGATCCCCGGACACGCGACGGGCGGCCTCGACCACCGCCTCGATCATCTCGACGCGGCGGCTATCGTCGAGGCGGACGGTTGGCACCGAGATGCTGACGGCACCGACAACCTCTCGCGTCAACCCAAAGATCGGGGCGCCGACACAGTAGGCGCCGAGCTCGTTCTCTTCGTCGTCGAGGGCGAAGCCTTGCTTCCGCACCTTCGCGAGTTCGCGACGGAGCGCGTCGGGGGTGCGGATCGAGCGAGGCGTCCGCGGCAACAGCGAGAGGTGGGCGAGAACGGCGTCAAGCCGATCCTCCGGTTGGTAGGCCAGGATCGACTTGCCGAGGGCGGTCGTCGCCAGGGCGTCGCGGCTCCCGATCTCCGCCGCCATGCGGAGGCTGAACTTGCTCTCGAGCATGTCGACATAGAGGACGGTGTCGCCGTCGGGCACCCCGAGGTTGACCGTTTCGGAGAAGCGGGCGAAGAGCGCCTCGAGTTGCGGCCGCGCCGCGCGGCGGAGGTCCAGTCGGTTCGCGGCCACGAGCCCGAGTGCGGCCAGGCCCAGACCAAGCCGGTAGGAGCCGCTCGGGTCGGCACGCTCAACCAACCGCTCGCGGGCGAGCGTGGTCAGGATGCGATGGACCGCGCTGCGATCGATCCCCGTGATCGCGCCGATCTCCGTCGGACCGAGGGGTGCCTCGCTATTGGCAAGCGCCCGCAGCACCTCGGCCGTCTTGACCAGAACCCCGACCGGTTGCGTTTGCTCAGGCATGAACGCCCTTTGCAGGTGAGATTGTTGCTCACAATGTGACGTCCATAAGCATGCCAAAGGAGGGTAGGCCCGTCAACAGGCCGACGGCATGGCCGTTGCTAGAGTACGACATGCAGTCCTAAAGAGGCATAAGTATTGACGCCGTCGGCGCCCGATGTTAGCCTTCGCGTTGGCAAGATCATATCTCACAATTCGCGCCGATTCGGACAATAGCACGCTGCTCGCTCTGCACCATTTGGCGCATTGGTCGCGGCTCCGGACCGCCAACCCAACCCTGGGCGCCATTGCGGGCCCTGCGCCACGTAGACGCGGGGTCAGGCACCAACCGAGTACGGCGAGCTTCGCATCCCGGTAAACCCGTGACTGCGAGCAACCACGGCACGAGGAGGAAGACGATGGCGGAGCACTGGGACCTCGATCGGCTGACGCGGGAGTGGGCGGCACGCGGTCTGAGCCGGCGCCACCTGATGCGCCTGGTTGCCGGCGGCGCAAGCACGACCGCGCTCTTGGCCATGCTGGGCCCGCATCCTGGCCGGGTCGCGGCCCAGGAGATGCAAGTCAGTGTTGCCTGGCGCAAGCCGTCGACGCTTAACCCGCTCTTTTCCACCTCCGGCAACGAGCAACAGGTGGAGCGCTTGATATTCGGCTCGCTCGTCAAGATGAGCGCCGATCTCGTGCCCACCCCGGACCTGAGCGAGTCGATCGACGTCTCCGAGGACGCGAAGGTCTACACCTTCAAGCTCAAGCCGGGGATTACCTTCACCGATGGTCAGCCGCTGACGTCCAAGGACGTCGCCTTCACGCTCGAGCGGGCGATCGACAAGCGCACCGGGAGCTATTGGCAGGGACGGCTCATCGGGATCGAGGGAGCCGAAGCCTACGGCGATCAGCAGGCCGACTCGATCAGCGGACTGGCGACGCCGGACGACCTGACGGTGCGGATCACTCTCTCCGCTCCCGACGCGGCGTTCCTCCTCACCCTCTGCAATTTCTCCGGTCTCGGCATCCTGCCGCGCCACGTCCTCGGCGACGTCGCTCCCGACCAGCTCCAAGCGCACGAGTTCTCGCTCAACCCCACCGTCACGGCCGGCGCCTACAAGTTCGTCCGCTACGAGACCGACCAGTTCCTCGAGCTTGCGGCCAACCCGGACTACGTCGGCGGTGCCCCGGCGATCGAGCGGCTGTTCCTGCGCATCCTGACCCCCGACGTCGCCCTCGCCCAGATCGAGACCGGCGAACTCGACCTGACCACGCTGCCGGCATCGGAGGCGGAGCGCATCCGCACCCTGTCGAACGTCGTCGTCAGCAGCGTGCCGAGCCCCAGCATCGACTTCCTGGTCATCAACATGACGCCGCCATACCTCCAGAACAAGCAGATGCGGCAGGCGATGATGTACGCGATCGATCGCGAGGCGATCATCAAGCAGGTGTGGCGCGGCGAGGGCGAAGTCGTCAACTCCCCGATCGTCGGGCCCGAATGGATGGGCACCCCGGAGGGACTCAACCCGTACCCCTACGATCCGGAGAAGGCAAAGGAAGTCCTCGCGTCGTCCGGCTTCGACACGAGCCAAACGCTCAAGCTGATGCATCTGCCGGGTGATAGCAAGGAGGGCGACGCGGCAGTGGTCATCATCCAGGAGCAACTGCGGCAGGCAGGCTTCAAGGTTGACGTCCTCCAGGTCGACCTCGCCGAGTTTCTCCGCCGCTATATCGACGACAACGACTTCGACCTCACCTACAACGGCGGCGGCGTCTTCCGCGCCGACCCGAGCATCTCCGGTACCTACTTCCTGACCCGCAACTTCACGCCCAACGGCGGCAACGGCTCGCACTACTCGAACCCGCAGGTCGACGAGCTCTACGCCCAGGGTCGGGCGACCAATGACCCGGCGGAGCGGAAGCGGATCTACACGGAGCTCGCGAAGATCCTCAACGACGAGCTGCCCTGGATCTACCTCTGGTCACAGAATTCCCTCTACGCCGCCAGCAAGCGGCTGCAAGGCTTCGTGCCGCCGAGCTACACCGACAACAAGTTCTGGAACGCCGAAACCTGGACGGTGACAGCGGAGTAGGCAGTAGGCAGAGGGCAGCAGACGAACCGGTTTCGTTTCGTCTGCCTGCTGCCCTCTGTCCTCTGCTCTCTGGCCTCTTCCATGGGACGCTATCTCCTCCGCCGCTTGATCATCAGTATTCCCGTGCTCTTCGGGATCACGCTGGTGACTTATTTCATCGTCAACCTGGCGCCGGGCGATCCCGTCTCGGCGATGATCGATCCTGAGCAGATTTCGGCGCTGGGGCCGGGCTGGCTCGAGCAGCAGAAACACGCCCTCGGACTCGACCGGCCGCTCCCGATCCGCTACCTCCTCTGGTTGAAGGAGGCCGCCCAGGGCAATCTGGGCTTCTCGTACACCGACCGTCAACCGATCGCGGACAAGATCGTCGAGCGGGTTTGGCCGACACTCAAGCTGATGCTGACCGTCCAGGTTCTGGCGCTGGCGATCGCGGTGCCGATCGGCGTGCTGTCGGCGGTCAAGCAGTACTCCTGGATCGACTACCTGGCGACCATCTTCGGTTTCACCACGATCTCGATCCCCGCGTTTTTCCTCGCCCTGGCCGCCATTTACGTCTTTGCCGTCAAGCTGCGGTGGTTGCCGACGGCCGGGATGGCGACGATCGGGCAGCCACCGTCGCTGGTCGACGCGCTCAAGCATCTGATTCTGCCGGCGGTCGTCCTCGGTCTCGGTCAGGCGGCTCCGCTGATCCGTTATACCCGGTCGAGTATGCTGGAGACGGTTCGGCAGGACTACGTCCGGGTGGCGCGGGCCAAAGGGTTGACGGAACGGGTGGTCGTCTATGGTCACGCGCTGCGCAACGCCCTGATCCCGCTCGTCACCGTGATCGCGCTCAACCTGCCGCAGCTGCTGGGCGGGACGGTGATCATCGAGCAGATTTTCGCCTGGCCGGGGATGGGGACGCTGGCGATCACCGCGGTGCGGGGACGTGACTATCCGACGATCATGGCGATCAATCTCATCGGCGCGGTCGCGATCGTCGTCAGCAACCTGATCGCCGACGTGGTCTACGCCTGGATCGATCCGCGGATCAAGTATTCGTAGAGAACGACCCTTACCCCCTGGCCCCCTCTCCCGCTTCGCAGGCGAGGGGGAACGAAAGCGATGGTTGGGGAGGGTTGACGAGCAGGGGAATGGCGCAGACAACCGGCGCAATGAGTCCGACAGTGAGCGAGACATCCTTGGGCGATTTGGCGCACCAGGAGCGTCGCCGTGGGACGGGAGTCTGGCGACGATTTCGGCGGCACCGGCTCGCGCTGGTCGGGACGTCGATCCTGCTCGTGCTGACGATCGCGGCGGTGGGAGCGCCACTGTTCGCGAGCTTCGGTCCCTATGCGATCGATCTCAGCTCGTACCGGGCGGGACCGGGCAACGACCACTTCCTCGGTACGGACTCGGCCGGACGCGACGTCTTCAGTCGCCTGCTGTACGCGGGGAGGGTTTCGCTCTCCGTCGGGTTGGTCGCCGTCACGATCTACACCGCGATCGGCGTCGCGCTGGGCTCCCTGGCCGGGTTCTACGGCGGTTGGATCGATTCGCTGGTGATGCGCCTCGCCGACGTCTTCCTCTCCTTCCCGTCGCTGATCATCATCATCACCCTGGCCTCGGTCCTCGGACCGAGTATCTACAACGTGATGCTGGCGATCGGCGTCCTCGGTTGGCCGCCAATCGCCCGGCTCCTGCGCGGGGAGCTCTTGTCCTTACGAGAGCGGGAATTCGTCCTCGGCGCGCGGGCGAGCGGCTGCGGCGGCGCCCGTCTGATCTTCCGCCATCTCCTGCCGAACGCGATGGCACCGGTGATCGTGGCGGCGACCTTCGGTATCGCCTACGCCATCCTGATCGAGGCCGGTCTGAGCTTCCTCGGTCTCGGCGTCCAGCCGCCGACCCCGAGCTGGGGCAACATGCTGACCGACGCCCAATCGTTGACGGTCCTGGAGTCGATGCCCTGGCTCTGGCTCCCCCCCGGCGTGATGATCGCCCTCGCCGTTCTCTCGATCAACTTCATCGGCGACGGTCTCCGCGACGCGCTCGATCCTTATCTGCAACACCGGTAAGCACCGCCTCGGTCTCCACCGGGAGAGACGACGAGGTCCTTCGCTTACGCTCAGGATGACCATAAGTGGGGCGTCCTCCATTCGGTCATCCTGAGCGCAACGAAGAACCTCCCTCGTGCCGCGTCACACCAGGGGTGGAACCGTCCTGCTCAGCTTATGTCACGTAGCCGAAACACCTGAAGCGTGATCTCGCCGTCACCGTCTTCGTAGGTATGTAGCACGCCGATCAACTCCCGGTCGCCGGTCTCGATGAAGTCCGGGTAGCCGCAGAGGTGACCGGGGACGTGCTGTGCTTCGGGCGGGGCCACGTAGAGCTGGCCGATGAAGCGCCAGGTCTCGCCGCCGTCTTCGCTGACGCTGCAGCTGACGCCGCGCCGTGAGAGGTCCTCGTCACGGTAGGCGCAGAGGATCGCGCCGGAGTGCAGGCGGTGGAGTTTGATGTTCGCGCCCTTGAATCCGGTCGGGCGGAGGGCGCTCCATGTCTGGCCTTCGTCGACAGAATGGGCGTAGACCGAATCGCCGACCAGTTGCTCGCGGACGACGGCGAGGAGGCGGCCGTCGTCGAGACGAACGACGTCGCCCTCCGGGAATCCCAACCCCGGACCGCCGGCAATGACGACGGGCGGCGTGAAGCCGTTCCCCTCGGCGTCGGTAAATGAGACGCCGAACTGCCAGTCGCGGTCGCGGCCGAGCGTGCCGGATGCGGCCCACATCAGGCGGCCGTCGGTCAGCCGCTGGGGGTTGCTGGCGCCGTAGACCTCGGTCCAGCAGGGATAGAGTTGCACGTTGGGCGTCGCTTCCGTCCAGGTCTGACCGCCGTCGGTGGTATCGATGTAGGTCGATTGCCAGTCGGCGAACGGTTGCTTGCCGCCGAGGGCCGGTTCGAACTTGAGACGGCCGATGAAGAGCCGGAAATGGTCGGGACCGATCGGGCGAGGACCGGCCATCGGGTAGCAATCCCAACCGGGGGCGGCGTAGATCGGCAACGGCTCGTCCCACGTCGCGCCATCGTCATCGGAGGTGGTGATCATGATCCCGCCGTCGTTACGGCGCGGCATTCGGCTGAGCACGAAGGTCATCAAGAGACGACCTGAGGTCAGGCGTGCCAGACCGCCCGACATCCGGCGGCGTGGTCCGGCCGAGGGGAAAAGCGGCCGTGCATCGACGAGTTGAAGCGGCGCGTCCGAGAGCAACTGCGGATTAGGATCGAACATCGCTTAGGCCACCTGATACCTTTCCACCACCTGGTCGTCGATCTCGATCCCCAGACCCGGCCGGTCGGGGATTGCAACCATGCCGTCCGCGACGGGAAATCGCTCGACCGTCAGTGCCTGGTTGAGGGCCGTCTCCTGGACGCAGTACTCGAAGAAGGTGGCGCTCGGCATCGCGGCAAGAACGTGGAGGGAGGCGGCTTTGATGATGCCCGTGCTCCAGGAGTGGGTGACGGTGGCGACACCGCGGAGATCTGCCAGCTGCGCGATCCGGAGGCATTCGGAGATACCGCCGGCGCGGGTGACGTCGG
>JAXDKI010000611.1:0-3339 GCA_034667245.1 Thermomicrobiales bacterium
GCCGGCGGCATCAGCCACAACCCGGCGGAGCACACCGACGAGGCCGATCTGGTGGTCGGTGCGGAGGTGCTCCTGCGCGTCGTCCTCGCCTTGGCCGAGGAGACCGGATAGTGGCCTGGCGGAGCGACACGCCTCCACGGAGGCGTGATCAGAGAGTCATCGGCGGGGGTGTACGACCTCGCCGAGGGCTAGAGGGAGGACTTGCCCTCTGCCTCTGCGGAGGAGTCGCGGGGAGATCCAGAGGATTCCCGGTTGCGGACTTCCTCGCGGAATCTGATGAGGCTCTTCTGCCAGTTCTCCGCCACGACCTTGGCCGCCCGCTCCTCATCGCGCGCCTTGAACGCCCGGAGGATGCGGCGATGCTCCGTGATCGATTGCGACGCCACGGCGCTGCGCCCGAAATACGCGATCTCGATGCGGCGCAGCTTGACCTTGAACTGATCCAGGACCGAGACCAGGTGGGGGTTTCCCGAGCGAACGACGATCACGTGATGGAACTCTTCGTCCATGGCGGCGGCCCTGGGCGAATCTCCCTGCTCGAGAGCTCGCGCCAGTTCAGCGTTCGCTGCTTCCATCGCGGCAAAGTCCGAGTCCTGGAAGTTGGGGCAGGCATAGAGGGCCGCGACGGACTCCAGGGACCAGACCACCGGGTAGATGTGCTCCGCCTGCTCGACATCGACCGGCGACACCCGCGTCCAGCGGTTCCGCGACGTCTCCAGCAATCCCTCGTCCTCGAGCCGGCGGAACGCCTCGCGCACCGGCGTCCGGCTCACACCCAGTCGCTCCGTCAGCTCGCCGTCCGAGAGCCTCTCTCCCGGCTGGAGGACACCCTCCACGATCCACTTCTTGATGGACGCGTAGACCTCCTCACGCAGAAGGGGTCTCTCCAACGCTGTGATGTTGTCCGGTACGGGCACGAAACCAATATATCGGATTCAACATCTTGACTACAGCATTCCATCCGTGTTAGGTTGCGGACATGTTCTCGAAGCGTGAGCAGTTTGCGACGCGCCCGTCCCGTGACCTGTACCTAGGGAACGCGTGACCGCGTGATCGAGGTCGACCAGGTCACCAAGCTCTACGTTGGAACCACGAGCGCGGTGCGGGCGCTGCACGACATCTCCTTGGAGATCCGTGAAGGCCACTTCGTCTCTCTTCTAGGTCCCAGTGGGTGCGGCAAGAGCACCCTGCTTTCGATCATCGCCGGCCTCGCTCCCGCTTCGCGCGGCAGCGTTCGTATCGCGGGACAGACCGTGAACGGACCACAGACCCAGGTCGGAATGGCCTTCCAGAGCGACGTGTTGCTGGAGTGGCGGTCGGCGCTCGACAACGTCCTCCTGCAGATGGAGGCGAGGGGGAAGAGAAACGGGAGCTCGCGCGAGCGGGCCGTCGAGCTCCTCACGTCCATCGGGCTGGGCGGATTCGAGGAGGCGTTGCCCTCTGAGCTCTCAGGCGGGATGCGACAGCGCGTCGCGATCTGCCGCTCGTTGATACACGACCCCCCGATCCTGCTGATGGACGAGCCGTTCGGCGCGCTTGACGCCCTGACACGGGATCAGATGGGCCTCGATCTCCTAAGGCTCTGGGATGAGCAGCAGCGAACCGCGGTCTTCGTGACGCACAGCATTCCCGAGGCCGTGTTCCTCTCCGACCAAGTGGTCGTGATGACTCCTCGCCCGGGACGGGTCGCCGAGATCATCGACGTGAACCTTCCCCGCCCGCGAACGACGGCAATGCGTCAATCGCCCGAGTTCATTGCCGATGCGGCGCGCATCAGAGAGATCTTCCTGCGCGGCGGGGTCCTCCATGAATGACAGAGAGGTGATCGTGTCCGCAGCCCCACCGGCTGATCTCGCCGCAACGACTGGCCAAATCGAGCTCTCGGACATCGAGGAGCTCGAACGGCGACTGATCAAGAGGGCGAGGGCGCAGGATCGGAAGGACCGCGTTCTGAGGGTCGCCTCTCCCGTGGCGGTCGTGGCCGCTCTGATCGTGGCATGGGAGATCGGCGTCCGCGCCCTCGACGTTGCCACGTACCTGGTTCCGCCGCCTTCGCTGGTCGCCGAGACGTTCGTCGAGCAGATGTCGGTCCTCTCGTCCAACACGCTCACGACTCTCAGCGCCATAGCCGTGGGTTTCGTGATGTCGATCATCGTCGGCACGGCGGTTGCGGTCCTCACGTACTTCTGGCGGCCGTTCGAGCGCGGGATCTATCCGCTGATCATCGCCCTGCAGGCAGTCCCGAAGGTCGCGATCGCCCCACTATTCGCGATCTGGTTCGGCTTCACGTTGACGACCCGCGCTTCGATGGCCTTCTTGCTCGGGGTGTTCCCGGTGCTGGTCAGCACGCTCGTCGGCCTTCGCTCCCTCGCTCCGGAGAAGGTCGTGCTCGCACGGTCGATCGGGCTGGGAGCCTCCAAGACCTTCTACAAGATCCGGCTTCCTCAGGCCCTGCCCAGCATGTTCGGCGGCGCAAAGGTCGGATTGGCGCTGTCGATGGTCGGAGCGGTGGTCGGGGAGTTCATCGGCGGAGCGTCCGGTCTGGGCTACTTGATCCAGCGCGCAAACCACGACCTCAATACGCCTCTGCTCTTTGCGGCGCTGTCGCTCTTGGCAGCCTTCGCCGTGGCGTTGTTCTTCGCCATCGAGGCACTCGAACGGTGGCTTCTGCCCTGGCACGCGCGGCGCGATCAGGCGCTTGACACGTTGTGACTCGTCGAAGTCGCCGGCAGGCATGACCGTGCGGCTGAGTACAAGACAGGTGTTATCCGAGATGCATCCATACGGAGTAGTCAAACGGAGGAAACGCATGCGCTGCGCAATGGCCGTCGTAAGCATGGCGATCGCACTGTTCGTGGCTGGTTGTGGGGGCGACGACGCAGATACTGCCGGAGCCGAGGGCGACAAAGCCGCAAGCCTCGACAAGGTCAGCATCGTCCTCGACTACCTGATGGACGGGAACAAGGCCCCGTTCGTGCTGGGCAGGGAGAAGGGCTTCTTCAAGGACGAGGGCATCGACCTGGAAACGCTCGAGGAGAGTGGCGGCTCGTCCGACGCCGTCAAGCTCGTGGCCAACGGACGATTCGATTTCGGGACGTCCTATGCGACCGACTTCGCCATCGGCGTCGACAAGGGCCTGCCGATAAAGATGCTGGCGGTGTACCAACCGCGCGACCAGGCCGTCATCATCGTGAGGGAAGGCTCCGGCGTCGAGGAACTGGCCGACCTGGAAGGGAAGTCGCTGATCATCGGCTCGGACGAATCCCGGGTCCTGGTGGAAGACGTCCTGAAGGCTGCGGGGGCGGATCCCTCGGCCATAAAGATCGAGGAAGTCGATGG
>JAXDKI010000612.1:0-7637 GCA_034667245.1 Thermomicrobiales bacterium
TTGATGCCAAGCCGTTTCAAAGCAAGGGGCCGCGTGACCAGCGGGCTTACTCAGAGCGTCGCCGCAATCGCGATCAGTGCCCGCTTCAGTTCCAGCGTGCTATCGGGTCCCACCGCGCTGATTCGCAAGTGGTCAGGGAGCTCAGGTTGGAGCGGCCGATGGACAAGAATCCCTCTTTCCGCGAGTTCCCGTTCGAGGAGAATTGCATCGCCGCGCTCGACTCGCGCCAACAGGAAATTCGCCCAAGAGGGGAGCGGACGAAGCATATTCAACTTCCGCAACGTCCGATAGAGCCTCGACTTTTCCTCGCGGACGCGGTGCGCGGCCGCACGCACATAGGCCAAGTCGGCAAGAGTCGCCTCCGCGGCGATGAGGGACGACACGGGTAGCTCGGCGCGAGGTCGAAAACGAGCGATCTGACCGGCCAGCGTTGGCGGAGCGATCACATAGGCGAACGGGAACCCGACGAGACCGGCCCACGTTTCGAACGTTCGTAAGACGATCAGGTTGTCGAACTCACGCACGAGCGGCAGTAGGGAACGTCCGCCGTACTCGCCATGGCTCTCGTCGACCACAACGATCTCGCAACGCCGTGTCAGCCGAACCGCGTCCTGGGCGCTCAAGAGGGTGCCGGTAGGATCATTCGGGGAGCTTACGAACGCCGTTGCTCCCCGGGGTAACGCCCAATCTGCGGCCGGGTCCACCTCAACGGCAAAGCGGTGAGAGCGCGGGATAGAAATCGTCTCGACGCCGACTGTCCGTGCCAGGTACTCAAGGGATATGTCGGTCGGTGGAAACAGAACCGCCGGTCCAGCCTTTCGTCGCCAGTTCAGGATGGCCGACAGAGATGCGCCAATGCCATCGGTTAGCGTCAACCACTCCGGGGGAATGCCGATCGCTTCGGCGAGCGCACGCCGCAGGGCGGATTCTCGAGCAGACGTCGGCAGATGGAGGTCGGTCGCCGCCGCAATCGCCTCCTGAACTCGAATCGACGGACCATAGGGATTGACGAGGAGATCGAGCCGCAACGGCCACTCAGCCACCGGCGCCCGACGCGACGGGGCCGCGCCCGGCTGACCCCGCGTCACGCTCGGGCCTCGGCCCGCCTCCAGGATGCGGAAGCCATGGCGTGATAAGTCCGAGGCCCGAGGTCGTGGATCACGATACCGCCACCGACGTCCACGGCGACGTTGCGGACGAGTGTGCCTCCAGCGGTCCGCCCCAGTGCGTTTCCCAAATGGGCGTGACCGTGGAGCACCAAATCAACGTCGTAGCGATCGATCACCTTCCCAAGCTCGCAGTTGCCCAAAAGCGGATACTTCACGACCGGTTCGCGACCCAGCGTTGACGTCGTCGGTGCAAAATGGGTAACGACGACTTTGACATCTGCCTGCATGCCGGCGAGTGCGGTGTCGAGTCGTGCCGCCTCCCGCCGGGCACGTACCGCCAGGGCCTGGCAGGCACGTCGCGAAAGGGTATCGGGTCCTTCGTCCGGCCAGAACCCGCCGCCTGAGCCACCGACACCGGCGAACCCGATCCGAACGCCCCGGTCGAGTACGAGCGACGTCCCATCGAGAACCGTCATGCCCACCTGTTCAAGCGTCAGTTTGAATGCTCGCATCCGCAGGCTGCGACGATCGTGATTGCCGAGCACCGCGATCACGGGCAGTTGGGCAAGGCGAAAGAGTTCGGCCGCCAGCTCGACCTCGACGATGCGACCACCATTGGTGATGTCACCGGTGACCACGAGCACGTCGGCGCGCTGATGGACCCCTCGAATATCGCGCACCAGGGATCGTGGCACCTTCCCGCGGATGTGGAGGTCGCCAATGGCGGCGATGCGGAACATGGCAAATCTCACTTCGCGGCACGATTCGAGACTCGACCAGGAGGATGCGGGTATATCGACCGGCCCTCACAAGTTCTGAACGAGTTTAGCGCGCGGCGTCAAATCAGGCGACCACAGCCGCGCGCACGGGCGACCCTAAGGGGCGGACGTATGAGTGGCATCCTTACGTTGCGCTGGACAAGGACCAACCGCCTCTGGAGGCGACACCCGCCGGACCGTATACTCGCGGCCGGGAATGGGTGCCAACGAGGGCAGAGGGAGTACCATCGGGCAGCTGCCGCGACGGTGCGTGAGTTTCGGGGAAACGTCGAGATGATGGCGAGTAAGAAGTACGCGTCGGCGTGCGTCGCGTGGTGCGTCGGGATCTGCCTGGTCATTAGCTCTTCTCTGTGGGTCGGCACCGCTTCGGCATCCGAGGCTCTCCAGATCCGAACTCCTAAAGTTACGGCGGCAGCGATCTACGCGATCGATACCACGGCCGGTGTCGAACTCCTCGCCCATCACGCCGATGACCGACGTTCGCCGGCGAGCACGACGAAGGTCGCGACCGCGATTGTCGTCGTCGACAACGTGCCTGATCTCGACCAGCCGGTGACGATCGTTGATGCCGACCTCGCCCGCTTAGCATCGGACGAATCGCGAATGGGTCTTCAGGTCGGCGACATCCTGACCGTACGCCAGTTGCTTGACGGCGTGCTGGTACAGTCGGGCGCTGACGCAACTTACGCCGCTGCGAGAGTGACCGGTACGCTGCTCCTTTCGGCCAAGGCGCAGGAGGGCGACCCGATCGGCGCATTCGTCGAGGCAATGAACGGTCTGGTGGCCGAGCTTGGTCTGCAGAACACGCATTTCACCAACCCAGTTGGCATCGACGATGAGGACCAATACAGCAGCGCGCGGGATCTCGCCTACCTCGCGCAGGAAGCCTTCAATCGGCCGGTGCTTGCGGACATCGTCGGACAGCGATCGGTGCCGACGATTATCGACGGCCCCAACCGCCGGGAGGTGACGCTGGAGAACACCAACGACCTTCTCGACGGAGGTGCCATCCATGGGGTCAAGACGGGATCGACGTCGACCGCCGGCGCCTGTCTCATCCTCGGCAAATGGGAGCACGGCACGAATCGGGTTGTCACGGTGGTGCTGGGGAGCGATCTCTCCTACGATGACGAGGGTTTCATCGCCGAGGACAAGCGCTGGGACGACACGAACGCGGTGCTGAGAGCGATCGAGCGGGAGGTTCGCTGGGTCGCTCCGGACGACCCCGATGAGGTTCCGGGTCTCCGCGACGAACTGGCGGCCTGGCAAGTGGCGCTCAAGAGTAAGACGGCGATCGTCGTTCCAACAGAGGGCGTGTCGAAGCTTCGGTATCTCCTTCAACTCGGTCCCGCCGGTGGACCGAACACTCAGGTCGGACACGTGCTATTCTTCGTCGGCTCTGAGAAGATCGCGGAGATGCCGGTCTTCCAGTCACCCGTCTCGTAACCCCGGCGCGACGCACGGCGCCATTTCCCATCAGCAACTCACACCGAGGCGGTCAGGGAGCGCGATCCAGTATGGAAAGGTTACAACGCATTCTTGCGGCCCGAGGCGTCGCATCGCGGCGCAGCGCGGAAGCCATGATCACCGAAGGTCGGGTGAGTGTCGATGGTCAGATCGTGACCGAGCTTGGCACGAAAGTCGATCCCTCCACGGCAGAGATCCGTGTCGACGGCAAAGTTCTCCGTGCCCAGCGTCCCCGATACCTGATCCTGAACAAGCCACGTGGCTATATCACGACGACGAAGGACGAGCGGGACCGAAGGACCGTGATGGACCTCGTCCAGGTGTCGGAAAGGGTCTATCCGGTCGGACGCCTTGACCGCGACACCGAAGGATTGCTCCTCCTGACGAATGACGGCGATGTGGCCAATCGGGTCATGCATCCGCGCTATGAACTCGACAAGGAGTATCACGTCCTGACGCTGACGCGTCCGCCCGAACCGGTGCTGCAGCGGGTGCGCGACGGTGTGGTGGTCGACGGTCACCGCGTAGTTCCGCACGAATTTCGCATCCTGCGACAGACGGCCGAAGGGCTCATCCTGAAGATGGTGATCCACGAAGGCACCTATCACCTGGTGCGGAACGTGATGGACGCGGTTGGCATTCCGGTGGAGCGGCTCCGCCGAGTGCGCGTCGGACCGCTCAATGTGACGGGCCTCCCGATCGGCGTTTGGCGCGATCTTACCCCTGGCGAGCAATCAACACTTTTCGAGGCCATCCACCTGGAACGGGACGTGGTTAAGCCCGTCGCTCGGTGGACCGCCGGCCGGCGAGAAGCCCGTGCTGGGCGCCGGCAATCATCCACGTCTGATGCACCACGAGCGGCGTCGGCCGAGACTCGCGAGCGCGCCGCACCCTCGCCGCAACGGCGGCCGGCTCATGGGCGGGCAACGGTGGCGCACGCGGAACCAGAGCCTCGCCCTCTGCGCCGTGGGGCGCCTCCCGCGAATAACGCCTCCGGGGATCGAGATCGGACGCGTGAGCCGGGCAGACCGGCGGGTGCCGACCGGCGCGAGCAAGACCGTCGACCGCCGCGCGAGCGTTCGCGACGTGACACCGCCGGTCCGGAGCATGATCGATCATCGCCGCATCGAGGCGGGCGCCAGCGTGACGATGAACGACGTACGGGGCCCCGTGATCGACCGTTCGAGCAGCGTTCTCGCGGCGAAGCGGACGGGCCACGGCGATCACGCGACACGGCGGACAAACCGTACGACGAGAGACCGCCGAGACCGCGGCACGAGAGACGGGACAACCAAGATTCTCGTCGAGACACAGGACGCCCGACGTCACCCAGAGGACGCGATGAGCAGCCCGCTCGACCACCGCGAGGACGAAGAGCCGACGACCGGCGAGGATCACAGCCGCGTGATCGCGATCGACGGCCCGGCGGCAGCCGGCAAGACGACCGTCGCGCGGGCCCTGGCAGACCGTCTCGCCGCGACGTACCTTGACACTGGGCTGCTCTACCGAGCCGTAACGCTCGCCGCACTCCGCGCAGGGCTAGCACCGACCGACGGCGACGCAATCGCCCGCCTGGCGCTGGCGTCCAGATTCGAGATATTGCCGCAGGGAACTCCGGATCAGACCGAGCACATCCTGCTGGACGGTGAGGTCGTCACACCGTCATTGCGGACGCCGGAGATCGATCGTCACGTCTCCGCGATCTCCGCGCATCCTGCCGTACGGGCGGCGCTCTTGCCAATTCAGCGGCGGATCGCAGACGGTGGCAGCGTCGTGATGGTCGGACGGGACATCACAACCGTCGTCGTTCCCGACGCAGGGGTCAAGATCTTCTTGAATGCGAGTCCGGCGGAACGGGCACGAAGGCGCCTCAACGAGCAGGCGGCGCTCGGCCGCGTCGGTAGCTTCGAGGACATGCTACGCGAGATCGAGCGCCGCGATCAGGCGGACTCCACCAGGGCCATCGCCCCACTCCGCGCCGCCGACGACGTCACCATCGTCGAGACAGACGGCCGGGACGTCGATGCTATCGTCGACGACATTGCGGACCTTGCGCTCCGGACCTGGCAAGAACATGCGACACCGGCTCGAGCTGCAGGCGGCCGATGAGCGAGCAATCTGTCCCGGCAAAACCCGCGACTGACCTCGAACGATTCACGATACGCGGCCGACCGCGCCGGGTCGTGCGTGCGATTTTGCTGGCGATCCTGCGCCTGGCAATCGGCCTACGAGTCGAGCACGTGGAGCGCGCGCCTAAAGGTGCGGTGCTGGTGGTGTCGAATCATCTGCACAACGCCGACCCGGTGCTGACGAACGCGGCCTACCCACTGCCCATTCACTACATGGCGAAGAAGGAAGTGTTTCGCATCCCGGTCCTCAAGTGGATTCTGCGCTGGGCGGGTGCATTTCCGGTCGATCGGGGCAGAGCCGATCGGTCGGCCATCCGCCGGGCAGAAGCGGCGCTCGCGGCCGGCATCGCCGTTGGTATGTATCCCGAGGGGACCAGAAGCAACACACGTGCGCTCAGAGCGCCCCTCGCCGGAGCCGGGATGCTGGCACTCCGGAACGATGTCCCGATCTTACCGATCGTCGTGACCGGTACCGAGCGGCTGCCCTTCAACGGCGCGAAGGGACGCGCTCAGGCGTCATCTCCGATGCCGGATCCTGGTCATAAGGGGATACGGATCCTCTTCGGCGAGCCGTTCCGTATTCCTCGCGAGGTCGACGGCCGGAAGCTTACTGCCGAGGAGGCAACCGATCGCATCATGGTCGAAATCGCACGGCTCCTCCCACCGGACTATCGCGGTGTCTATGCCGACCGAATTGCCGAGGAGCTGCAAGCGGCAACCCTACCGGCAACGGTCTAATCCTCGACGACACCAGTTTTTCGTTCCGCCGCCGTTCGTCGGCTCGGTTGCTCCAACTCCTCTTGCTCGCCCCAAGCCAGCTCGTGCCCGGCCAGGTGGACGACGTCGCCGGCTTCGATTCCCTGGCGCTCGAGCTCGCCGCTGATCCCGCTCGCCTCGAGAACCCGCTGAAAGCGATCCACGGCGTCGTCCAAATCAAAGTTGGTCATTTTGGCGAACCGCTCGATCGACACGCCGGTTACCTCGAAGTCGTGCTGCGACCGCCTTCTCACCTGCCAGGCCCGGTCGTCGGCTTTCTCCAGGGTGTAGACGCGCGGCTCGCGCGCGATACGCTTCGCCTCTTCGGCCACCGCGATTTCCAACTCTCGTAGCATCGCCGCGACGATGTTCAGGAGCGGTTGCGTTCCCTCCCCGGTCGCTGCCGAGATTTCGAATACGCGGTGGCCTTGTCGCTCCAACTCTCCGCGAAGTCGTGGCACGTTGTCCCGCGCCTCCGGGAGGTCAACCTTGTTGAGCGCGACAACCATCGGTTTGTGGGCGAGCGCAGGATCGAAGTCTCTCAGCTCGGCGTTGATGGTGGCAAAATCGACGAGGGGGTCGCGGCCCTCGAGCCCACCAGAGGCATCCAGGACGTGGATCAACGCCTTGGTCCGCGTCACGTGCCGCAGGAACTCGTGGCCGAGCCCAGCTCCAGTCGCCGCACCCTCAATCAGGCCGGGCACGTCGGCCAAGACGAAGGTCATGCCACTCCGACCGCCGATCTCGACGACGCCGAGATTCGGCTCAAGTGTGGTGAAGGGGTAATCGGCAATTTTTGGGCGCGCTCGGGACACTGCGGCAAGTAGGGTCGATTTCCCGGCGTTCGGCAAACCGACGAGACCGACGTCGGCGATCAGGCGGAGCTCCAGGCGCAGCCAGCGCTCTTCGCCGGGCTCGCCCAATTCGGCGATGCGAGGAGCCTGCCGGATCGAAGTCTTGAAATGGACGTTGCCGAGTCCCCCCTGTCCGCCCTTGGCGACGACGAGCGTCTCGTCGGGCTCGACAAGGTCCGCGAGGAGCTCACCCGTTTCGTCGTCCCAGACGACGGTGCCCGGTGGGACGTCGATGTCGAGGGCGATACCGGAGCGACCAGTCTTCTGGCGACTGCTTCCTCCCTGCCCGCTTTCGGCTGCAAAGTGCTGGTTGTATTGGAACGCGAGCAGGCTCGTGACGTTGGACCTGACGCGCAGTCTGACGTCACCACCCCTGCCGCCGTCGCCACCGTCGGGGCCTCCTTTGGGGACGAACTTCTCTCGGCGGAACGACATCGAGCCGTTGCCACCCTTGCCGGCGGCTATATGGATGCGGGCGCGATCGATGAGCACGGGACCTCCAGGACTCTTTGTAGCAGTGAGCGAACTGGCAGCCGGCCCAGA
>JAXDKI010000613.1:0-22692 GCA_034667245.1 Thermomicrobiales bacterium
GGGTTGTTCTAGAATCGCTCCGGTCTCAGCAGGGCGTAGGTCAAGTAGATCAGCAGCCCGACGGCGATCAACCCGGTGAGAACCTCTCCGGCGTTCATCGAGTGCCCTCGTTCAAACCCTGGAAACCCGCCTGCCACGAGCTGGCGTGGCGGTGCAACCAGTGCCAGGCGCGTTCGGCAGCGTTACCGAGCGCCGGTCCCCAGACACCGCGATTGGGGCCAGGGAAGTCATAGCGCGCCTCGCCATCATTCTTCCCGGGGAGGGGACGGAGCACGACAGAGTCCGCCGTCAGCGTCAGGCTCAACCCGTTTGCCTCGGCCAGCCGCCGGTAGTGGAGGATGTCGTCGTACGTCGGACGGTCGGCAACAGCGACGTGGATGGCGCCGACCGCATCATGCCCCGCCAGCCGCGAGGCGATGTCCATCACGTCGTCCAACTGCCAGGCCGTCGTACGGCTGTGACCGTTGCTTTCCCTGCCGTCCATACCGGGAGCCCTCCAGAATCCCATTACAGGCGTTCGCAGCCGCGCACATAGGCGAGGCAGCCGATGAAGAACGCGATCGCCAACGCGATCATCGCGACATCCAGCATTCGTTTCATTCCTCCCCACTGGCTTGTTCAGATCAGATGGAGGGCGACTCCGGCCCACCCTCCGCCTGGCGCACCAGTCGCAGCAGCGCCTCGATCGGAAACGGTTTGTGCAATACCCCGAGCGGCCGAAACTCTCGAACGCGGCTGGTACTGGGGGGGACCGCGGAGAGCACCACCGCCGGTATCGACCGTCCGGTCGCCCGCAGATCGCGCAGCACGTCCCACCCGGTCGCATCCGGCAGATTCACGTCAAGCAGGAGAAGGTCGTAACGCGACCGCGCGACGGCGTCGATCGCCTCCCGGCACGTCGCCGCTTCGTCTACCCGGTGCCCCCGGGCCGCCAGCGACCGCGCGAGCGCCTGGCGCAGGCGCGTCTCGTCGTCGACGAGCAAGATCGCCATTTGGAGCGTACCCTCGTGCACCTGCGGTGCTCCTCTGACCGACGTCGGCACCGCTAGGCACCGAACGCCTGCAGAGTAGACCGGTAAGCGTTAACGAGGTCTTGTGATAGAGGGGTGTCGCATCAGAAGGCCGTTAGAATCGGCCGCTGTCAGGGGTTTAATCGGCTCTTAGCCGATAGCCGATTCCCGGTTCGGTGACGAGCCAGCGGGGCCGCGACGGGTCGTCTTCCAACTTCCGACGCAGATAATTGATATACACCCGGAGTTGCTGCGAGTTCTCGGCGGCGTAACCGCCCCAGACGCGCTCGAGGAGTTGCCGGTGCGTCAGCACCTTCCCCGCGTTCGTCGCCAGCACGCGCAACAGGTCGTACTCGGTCGGCGTCAGGTGGACCTCCTGTCCGCCCTTCGTCACCACATGCCGGGCGACGTCGATCGTGACGTCGCCGACCGTGAACTGTGGCGACTGCGGCGCGCCGGCACGGCGCAGCACCGCCCGCAGCCGCGCCAGCAGCTCTTCGATGCCAAACGGCTTGGTCAGGTAGTCGTCCGCTCCGAGATCGAGCGCCTCGACCTTCGATCGCTCTTCGCCCCTCGCCGACAGCACCACGATCGGCACCTGGGACCACGTCCGCGTCTGGCGCACGACCTCGAATCCGTCGATCCCCGGCATCATTAGATCGAGGACGACCGCGTCCGGTTTCCAGGTTGCGATCGTGGTCAACGCCGTAGTGCCTCCCTCGGCGACCTCGACCTCGTAGCCGTGACCGGATAGTGCGCTCTGCAAGGCACGCCGGATTGGCGCCTCGTCGTCGACGACCAGCACCCGCTGCCCGCTCACGTCGGAGCCCCGCGATTGCCAGGATCCGACAGCGGGAGGGTGAAGCGGAATGTGGTCCCTTCGCCGACCCGGCTTTCGGCCCAGATTCGGCCCCCGTGGGCCTCGACCAGCCCCTTCGCGATCGCCAGCCCGATGCCAGTGCCCGACACGCGCCCGGTCTGCTCGGCCCGGTAGAACTTGTCGAAGAGGTGCGGCAGGTCCTTCGGTCCGATCCCCAGGCCGGTGTCGCGCACCGTCAGCTCGATCGCGCCCGATACCAGCCGCGCCGCCAGCGTGACCTCGGTGCCCGGCGGCGTGTACTTGAGGGCGTTTTCGCCGAGGTTCATCAGCACCTGCGCGATCTCCACATAGTCGAAACGAACCAGCGGCAGATCGGCGGCCACCACCGTCTTCAGGAGATGGCTACGCTGGTTCGCGCGCGGTGCCAACCGTCCCGCGACGTCCTCGATCACCTCCGCAGCGTCGTACCACTCCTTGTCGGGTCGGAGGACGCCCCCTTCGATCCGGGACAGGTCGAGCAGGTTGCCGACCATCAGCGTGAGCCGGTCCGTCTCCTCGTCGATCCCCCGCAAGAAATCGTCGCGCTCCTGCGGGTTCCAGTCAACCACCGGGTCGAGGAGGGAGGTCGTTGAGGTCTTGATCGTCGCCAGCGGCGTCCGCAGGTCGTGCGAGACCGCGGCCAGGAGCGCCGACTTCAACTCATCCGATTGCGCCAGCGCGGCGGTTCTGGCGGCCTCTTCGGATAGGCGGGCGCGTTCCAGTGCAAGCGCCGCCTGATTGGCAAAGCTGGTCAACAGCTGCTCATCCTCCGGACCGAAACGGCCGCCGCCCGGTTTGCCCGTCACTTCCAGTACGCCGACGACCCGTTCCGCCGTCGCGATCGGGAGGTACAGCACGTCGCGGTCCCGTCGCTGGAGCGGGGAGAAGGTCGGCTGCCGAGAACCGTGCGGGACGCGTACCCGGCGTCCCGTCGTACTCTGTCCGGCCGGTTCGCGGCGGTCCATCGCCCAGGCGGCGACGACGAGGTTCTGGCGGTCGATGGTTGTCGAGATGCTGAGGGGATAGCGCGCGCGAACCTGGAGTTCTCCGTCCGCGTCCGGATTGGGGAGGAGGATGCGGCAGGTCTCGGACCCATACACATGGACGACGCGCTCGACGATCGTCGCCAGGATCTGGTCGAGGGTGACGTCGCCAATCAGCGCCGCGTTCAGCTCGTACAGGAGCGCCGTCCGCCGCTGTTCACGCTCGACCTCCGCCGTCCCCGCCCGTACCTTGGCGACGAGTTGCGCCGTCACGATCGCCACCAAGAGATAGACGATGAGGGCAAGGACGTGGTTCGCACGTCCGATCGTGAAGGTGTGAAACGGCGGAATGAAAAAGTAGTTGTACGTCAGGAAGGAGAGCACCGCGGCTAACGCGGCCGGGCCGGCACCCGCCGTCAGCGCGAGGACAAAGCAGATCAGCAGGTAGATCAGGGCGACGTTGAGGATACCAAGCGCGTCCCGGACGGCCAACATCAGCAGCGTCGCCACGGTCACGGCCAGCGCCGCCGCAACGTGCCGATGCCGCGACCCGGTGCCGGGGCGGATCGTCTCGATCGTCTCTCGGATTCGCCGGATGATCGGTGCCGCTCGTGCCGTCATGCCGTCACCGTCGACCTCGCCGGAATCCAACCTGCACACCGTCAAGGCGATCGTCTCGCCAAGGCAATCATCGCGCGTTTGATTCGAGTAGGGCAGTGGACCAACGATGCACGCAGCGGAGGCAAGATACGAGCGCCGGGCAACAGCGGCTGGCGACCCGGGTCGCGCTCGTCGCCATCTGGCCGCCGGTTGTCACGGCCATGCGCGAACAACGGTGCAGTGCGGATAGTTTCCGCGCTCAGTCAGGTGCAAGCGCGACGTGCGTTGAAGTTTCGGTATAGTGTGGTTCTGGTGCCGTCATCCGCCGGGGATGTTGCCGTGGAGTACCCAAACCCCACCGCGTCGCCGCCACCGCTGCGAGCGCTGCTCCTCGGCCGAGTGGAGATCGCCGTCGGCGAACGGGAGATTTCGGAGCGGCAGTGGTCGGGGCGTCTTCCGCGCATGCTCCTGCTCCTGCTCCTGGCCACGCCCGGTCACCGCCTGCCGCGCGACCGCGTGCTCGATCTCCTCTGGCCGGAAGCGGAACCGGAGGCGGCGCTCAACGCGCTCTACAAGGCCCTCCACAGCGTGCGTCGGACCCTCGAGCCGGATCTGAAAGCCGGCCGCGGCTCGGCCTACGTCGCGACCCGCGGTGAGACAATCGGCTTGGTTCCCGTGCCAGGAACATGGGTCGACGCGGATGAGTTCGACGCCACACTGGCGCGGGCCGACACCCTGTCCCCGGCGGAGCGCCGACCGATGCTGCGGGCGGCGCTCAATCTCTACTCGGGCGATCTGCTCAGCGACGAGCCCTATGCCGACTGGCCCGTGGTCCGCCGAGAAGCCCTGCGGCAGGCCCGAGAGCGAGCCACGCTCGCCCTGGCGGCACTCGAACTCGAGGCCGGCGAGCCGCTCGCCACGGTCCCGCTGATCGAGGACCTGCTGGCAGGGGATCCGACCGTCGAGGAGGCACACCGTGCGCTCATGCGCGCCTACGCCGCCGCCGGCCAGCGGGATCGCGCGTTGCGCCAGTTCGCCCGTTGTCGGTCGGTGCTGGAGACCGAGCTCGGCGCGGAGCCGGCGGCGGAGACCATAGCGTTGCGCGAAGCGATCGAGGGGAAACACCGCACCCAAGCGGTCCCGGTCGCATCGGCGGTGTCCTCGGCGCGCCCCCGACCGTTCTACAACTTTCCCGCTCAGCCGACTGCTCTCGTCGGGCGGGACGCCGACATCGATGAAATCCAGGCGATGCTCTGGCGACAGGACGTCCGTCTCGTGACGCTGACCGGTCCCGGCGGGATCGGAAAGACCCGGCTCGCGCTGCAGGTCGCTGCCGGCCTGGTCGACGATTTTTCCCATGGCGTCGCCTTCGTCTCCCTGGCGCCTCTGCGGGATCCGGCGCTCGTGATTCCGACGATTGCCCGCACATTGGACATCCGGGAGGAAGTCGGGCGAACGATCGAGGAGGCCCTGCTGTCGGCGCTCGTGGAGCGGGAGTTCCTGCTGGTACTCGACAACTTCGAGCATCTCCTCACCGCCGCCCCACACCTGGCCGATCTCCTGGCAGCCTGCGTCCGGCTCAAGGCGCTCGTCACCAGTCGAGAAGGGCTCCGCCTGCGGGGCGAGTACGAGCGCGTCGTCCGGCCGCTTGGGCTTCCCAACCTCGATCGACTGCCGGCCCACCAATCGCTGTCACGCTTCGGCGCCGTGGCACTCTTCCAGCAAGCCGTCCTGCCGCGCCGACCGGACTTTGCCATCACCTCAGCAAACGCGCGGGCCGTGGCGGAAATCTGCGTTCGCCTCGATGGCCTCCCGTTGGCGATCGAGCTGGCCGCGGCCCGCTGCCGGCACCTGACACCTGAAGCCTTGCTGTCGCAGTTGGCTCACCCCCTCGACGTCCTCGTCGTCGGCCCCCGCGATGCTCCCTCCCGCCACCAAACCCTCCGCGACGCCATCGCCTGGAGCTACGACCTCCTCGCGCCCGCCGAGCAGATGCTGTTCCGCCACCTCGCGATCTTCACCGGCGGCTGCACGCTGGAGGCCGCAGAATACGTAGACGGACAGACGGAAAGGCGGACAGACGGAAAGGCGGACAAGTGTTCTTCTCTCTCCGTCTTCGAGCGAATCGCCTCGCTCGCCGACAAAAGCCTCGTCGTCTGGGACGCGGCGGAGGACCCTCCACGGTTTCGGATGCTGGAGACGATCCGCGAGTTCGCCCTTGAGCGGCTGATCGCGGCGGGGGAGGCAGAGGACGCCGGCCGGGCGCATGCCGCGTTCTTCGTCGCGCTGGCGGAGGCGGCGAGCCGCGATCACCGCGGTCCTCGCCAGGCGGCGGCCCTCAACAGACTCGAGACAGACCGCGACAACCTGCGGGCAGCGCTGGGTTGGTCGGTCGCGCGGGCGGACTCGGAGTCTGCGCTCCGACTGACCGGGGCACTGTGGCGGTATTGGTCCGTGCGGGGTCACTTGAGCGAGGGACGAGACTGGCTGGAGCAAGCGCTCGCGCTCGCGCGTGACGGCGATCCGATCGCCCAGACGCTCGCCGGCGCGACCACACTCTCGGTGTTGCAGGGGGACTACGACGCCGCGGTGCGCTACGGCGAGGAGGCTTTGTCAGCGGCGCGAAGACTCGACGATCGTCGGCTGATCGCATTCGCCCTTGGCGAGCTCGCCACTACGGCGCGGATCCAGGGCCGGTTCGCCGACGCGATCCAGTTGGACGATGAGGCGCTGGCGCTGTGTCGCGAGTCGGGCGATGACTGGGGCGCCGCCGCTGCCCTGAACCGGCAGGGCATCCTTGCCTACCTCCAAAACGAGCACGCGCGGGCGGGACGTCTGCTCGATGAGGCACTGGCCATCTTCCGCCGACTCGGCGACCGGCGTGTCGCCGCATTGATCCTCAACAATCTCGGCGTGCAGAAGTTCTACGGAGGCGATTTCGAGGGGGCAATCGCGTTCTACGAAGAGGGGCTCACCATCGCCCGCGAGTTCGACGATCGGGCGCGCATCATGATCGCGCTGACGAACCTCGGCGAGGTCTTACGCTTCAGCGGAGACTTCCTCCGTGGTGCCGAGTTCGCCGCGGAGGCGTTGGCGCTGGCGCGGGCTGTTGGGGACAAGCAGGCGATCGCCATCGCGCTCCACGTCTTCGGGACACTGCGTCAGGCGCAAGGCGACTTGACCGAGGCACGGGCCCATCTGTCGGAAGAGCTCCCGCTCTTCCTCGCCATTGGCGATCGATTGGGGATTGCGTGGTGCCTCGAAGCGTTGGCGGGCATTGCGATGGCCACCGGTCAGCCCGAGACGGCCGCGCGGTTCCTCGGTGCGGCGGCGGGGCTGCGGGAGGAGATTCGATCGCCGGTTCAACCGGCGGAGGCGCCCTCGCTCGCAAGCACCGAGGCGAGCACCCGCGCGGCGCTCGGCGACGAGGCATTTCAGTTGGCCTGGACGGCCGGGCGGGAAACGATCGACGAGACGGTGTCGGCCGCCGTCGCGTTTGCCACCACAGCGCCTCTACCTTAATTGAGGTGCCGGCCCCTTCGCCTACCGGCACGGGAAGGTTTTGGGAAGGTCTGCTCGCTACAACCGTGGCAACGAGACCGCCGATGGGGCGGCCGCAATCCACGGAGGACACGAGATGCGAATACTGGATCGGCTGATCGTTTTGGTTCTCATGATGAGCGCCATCGGAGCCATAGATCCCACCGAGGCTACCGCGGAGGCAACGCCGGCGGCTGTTACGTTCCCAATCTCTCCCGACGCGTCGCAATGCAAGGTCCAGCCGCGTCCCCTCGCGGACTTCGAGCGGCTATTGCTCTCTACACCGCAGTCCGACGCGGCCGCTCCTGCGAGCTCGACCCCGTTCGTGGTTCCAGATGGTGAGCCAGCGGACGCGATCGCCGTGTCGGGCGTCACCGCGACCCTGATCGAGCTCTTCGCCTGCTACCATGCCGGTGACCCACGGCGCTTCCATGCGCTCTTTACCGATGAGGGCCTACAACGGGCCTTCCCGCCAGGCATGGTCACCCAGGAGTTCGTCGACGAGTTCTTCGCGGCGTCGCCGGTGCCCGAGGACGACCCAGCGCTTCGCGCCACGATCCTCGCCATCGAGGATGTCGTGGTCTTGACCGACGGCCGAGTCGGCGCGCTGCTCCGCTCCGACGAACCTGAATTCGGCGGTCTCCAGGCGGTGTACTACATCTTTGCCAAGGTCGGAGATCGCTACCTTGTGGACGACGTCATCCACGGCTTGCCCACCGACGATAGCACTGCCGAGGCGAGCACGCCGACGACGTAAACAGTGTACATCATGGAGACAAAAGAACGGCGCCGGGCATTCCTGCCCGGCGCCGCCGTTGTTCATCAAAGCTCGAAGCTACCTGTTAGCCGGACGCGGCCGGCGTACCCATCCCGCCCATCGCGGTCGGTTCGATAAGGAAGACGGAGACGGTGGTGCTGCCGTCGCCGTTGTCGTGCAGCCAGGCGACGCCGACGTGACCAGAACCGTTGAGCTCGCCGAGGCCGATCGCCAGGTCGCTGCCCATCACCATGCCGCCGATGTCGCCGCAGGCGATGTAGTTGCCGATGTTCTCCGCGCTCTCGTGGACGTTGATCGCGTGCTCGCTGCCGAGAATGGTGTCGAGGTCTGCTTGGACGGTGGTGATGCTGACCTTAACCTGATGTGCGCTGGCCGAACCCATCATCGATTCCGCCACCGGCGATCCGCCCATGCCCGAATAGCTGACGTCGGACAGCGGGTAGACGACGTCGCCAAGCGTGGCACAGGTCCCGGAGTGGATATGCGCCGGGTGGGCCTCTGCCGCGTCGTCCTGAGCGGCCACCCTGCCGTGACCAAAGCCGATTGCCAACCCCATCGTAAGCAAAACCAACGCAAACAACGACACGATGGACATGAACCGTCGGGTCATTCCGCATCCTCCTCGCTGCCCTGATCGCAGGCCAAACTGCTCGGCCAGAGTCGACCGATGTTGAGCACGTTTGCAAGTTTGAGGCCAGCGCCGGTGCAACGAGGGTGCCTTTCGTCGCTCCTACGACCACAGGAACGAGCGGCTTACGTCACCGGAGAAGGCACTCCGTGAGGGACCAGCCACAAGCACGGGACGCGTCGCGGCCCCGGAGAGTCCTCCGGGGCCGCGACGCCTTCACGCTGTTGCAGCCGACTTCGATCGGCCCGGCTACCGGGGCGTGCTTACTTCACGATCACCGTGCCGTGCATATTCGGGTGGTATTCACAGAAGTACTCGTATGTCCCCGCGGTATCGAAGGTGAAGCTGTAGGTCGCGGCCTGATCGAGCCGGTTGGACTGGAACCCACCGCCCTCCTGGGAGGCCGTGTGGGGCGCCGAGTCGCTGTTCGTCCAGGTGACCGTCGTGCCGACCGCGACTTCGACGCTGGCCGGGTTGAAGACGAAGTCCTTGATGTCGACGGCCGTCCCGGCCGCAGCGGTCTCGCCACCGGCGGTTGGGCTGCCTTCCGTCACACCGCCTTCGTCGTGATGCCCCGCGGTCAGGAAGACGGAGACGGTGGTGCTGCCGTCGCCGTTGTCGTGCAGCCAGGCGACGCCGCTGTAGCCGCTGTCGTTGAGCTCGCCGAGGCCGATCGCCAGGTCGCTGCCCAACATTTCGCCGCCGATGTCGCCGCAGGCGATGTAGTTGCCGATGTTCTCCGCGCTCTCGTGGATGTTGATCGTGTGCTCGCCGCTGACGATGGTGTTCAGGTCCGCCGGGACGACGGTGATGCTGACGTCGACCGGGATCCCGGTCGCCGCGCCCATCGACATCGTCGCGATCGGGGTGCCGCTGGCGTCGGTCGTCGGAGTGCCGACGTTGCTGAGCGGATAAACGACGTCGCCGAGCGTCGCGCACGTACCGCTGTGGATGTGCGCCGGATGTTCGTCGCCTTCGTGCGCGCTGGTGCCCCGCGCCCCATAGCCAACGACTAACCCGGTGACGACGACAAACGCCGCCACGAGCGCCGCCAGTGGCATCAACCGACCGTAAATCCGCTGCATCCTCCCAAACCTCCTGTTCGTGTCTCTGCCCCGCCGGACCCATCGTCCGGCAGGCGCCACATCCGGTGGTGTCACCACCCCATGCCTATCCTACGAAACTTCCACGTCGCTGGATGAATCTCGAAGAAACAGGGGTGACGCGACCGCCTGCGAACGACCCATCCGGTGCCACACACGAAGTGCAGGCCGACCCGACGGCGTCAGATACGGTTACCATCATGAAATTTCCTGTTGGTCCATCTGTCTGAAGCGCGACCGTGCCCATCGACGCCCGAGAACGCTCGTATCCAGCGTGCGTTGATCATCGGCGAGGCACCGCCTGTGCCGACCCTTCGGCGCGGAGTCCGACACGGACTTCCGTCACAGCGCTGCCATTCTCCTGTTTCAGTTCCTTATCTGGCACCAGCAGAATTCCGCAAGGTGACGTAAAGTGCTGTGTTTGACACCCCTTCCCCCCTCTGCTAGGCTGCCAACCCCTACGCCACGGAGTTGCCTTGCCGTGTCTGATTCCGGCATCCGGCCGACAAATGGCGACACCGGCTTCCGAGGATCGTCAACGGTGACCGATCAGCAGAGAGGAAGGAGTCGACGATGACCGAACGACCCGCTGAGGAGCGCGACTTACGCTACCGCCTGAGCCGCCGCGGCTTCATGGGTGGTACGGCCGGCGCCGCCGCGTTGCTCGCGTTTGGCGGACCCCGCGCGATCCGTTACGCCGGAGCGCAAGACGAATCGACGATCATCATCGCCACACTCGGCGAAGCGCAGACCATCAACCCCTTTCTGACCCAGGAGTCGGAAGGCGACTGGCGCTGCAAGACACTGTTCGATCGCTTCGTCCGCCTTGATCCGACGACGTATGCGCCGTCGCCCGGATTGGCCGCCTCGTGGACGATCGACGGTCTGAAGTTCACCTTCACCCTCCAACCCAACGCCAAGTTCTCGGACGGCACCGACGTCACGGCCGACGACGTTGCCTTCACGATCAAGGGACACCTCGCCAAGAGCACAGGGTCGAGCCGCCAATCGAGGTTTGCCGTGATCGCCGGGGCGCAGGAGTTCACCGACGGCACGGCTCAGGACGTCTCGGGGATCAAGGTGGTCGATCCGAAGACGCTGGAGATCACCCTCGCCAAGCCCGATTTTCCCTTCCTGCTCAACCTCCGCTTCGTCTACGTCGTGCCGAAGGCGGCCCTGGACGGCAAGGATCTGACCAACGATCCCTTCTTCCAGAATCCAATCGGTGCCGGTCCCTACGTCTTCCAGAAGTGGGATACGGGTGCCGATTTCGTCGCGACGAGGAACCCCAATTTCTGGCAGACCGGGAAGCCAGGTCTCGACAGCTACACGCACCGCGTCATCGCCGATTCCCAGAGCATCGTTCTCGCCCTCCAATCGGGCGACATCGACGCCTCGATCTACCCGGTGCCGACGGCCGCCGAAGAGTTGAAGAAGAACGAGGAGCTGGAGATCCTCGTCCCGCCCTTCAACTCGCCGAACGGCTGGATGTTCAACTTCGAGAACGAGTGGCTGGCGAAGAAAGAGGTCCGGAAGGCGATCGCGATGGCGCTCAACACCGAGCAATTCGCCACCGATTCGCTGCTCGGTCTCGGCAAGCCGGGGATTGGTCCAATTGCCCCAGGCAACTGGGCCTACGATCAGGAGCTCCAACCGATCCCCTACGACGTCGAGGGCGCCAAGCAACTCATCGCCCAGGCGGACATTCCGGAGGGGACCAAGATCCGCTTCATGGTCAACCAGGGCAACGTCCTCCGCGAGGACTGGCTGACCTTCACCCAGCAGGGGCTGAAGGAGATCGGCATCGAGGTCGTGCCGGAAGTCATCGAGTACGCGACGCTGGTCGATCGCGTGACCAAGAGCAAGGACTACGACGCCTGCGGTGTCGACTTCGCCGGCGCGACGATCGATCCGAGTGACCTCTACGACCAGTTCCACACCGGTGTGCCGGGCAACTACTTCAACTACAGCAACCCGGAGCTCGACGCCCTGCTCGAGCAAGGCCGCCAGGAACTCGACATCGAGAAGGCCAAGGGGATTTACAAGCAGGTCCAGGCGATCATGATGGACGATCTGCCGATGTTCTTCGCCTGGTACCGACCGTTCCTCCACGCCATCAAGAAGAAGTACACCGGCTACACGGACAGCAACCTCGACGAAGGCCTCTTCGAGACGATCGAGGACATTACGCTCGCGCAACCGTAGACGAGCAGGCAGAGGGCAGAGGGAAGATTTCGCTCTCTTCTGCCCGCTGCTCTCTGCCTGCTGCCCACTCACCCCGAAGGGCCGCAACATGCAGAGCGGGTTCTGGGCCTACCTGGCGCGACGCGCGATCTTTCTCGTGCCGCTACTGCTCGGCCTCAGTATCCTCATGTTTCTCCTCATCCACGCCGCGCCGGGTGACCCGGTGCTGGCGATGATGGGGGAGCGTGCCGCCAGCAATCCGACGTACGTCGAGCAGACCCGGAAGAACCTGGGGCTCGATAAGCCGCTGCCGGTCCAGTATTTCTACTGGCTCCGACGGATCGTCCTCCACGGCGATCTCGGCACGGCCTACACCTTCAACAACAAACCGGTCCTCACCTTGATCGGCGAGCGCTTCTGGTCGACGGTCCAGCTCCAGGCGATCGCACTTTTTCTCGGGTTGGCGATCGCGATCCCGGTCGGCATCATCTCCGCCACCCGGCAATACTCCACCATCGACAACACGGTCACGGTCGGCTCGTTCCTCGGCCTGGCGTTGCCCAATTTCTGGCTGGCGTTGCTACTCCAGGTCTGGATCGGGGTAAAACTCGGTTGGCTGCCGGTCATCAGCACCGGTCAGGCGGATGCGGACTATCCGGGGCGCATCAAGTACTTCATCATGCCGGTGATCGTCCTCGCGCTGCCAAACATCGCCTACTTCGCCCGATTCATGCGTTCCTCGATGCTCGAAGTCATCAACCAGGACTACGTGACGGTGGCACGGGCGAAGGGACTCGACCACCAGGCCGTGCTCTATCGACACGCCCTGCGCAACGCCCTGATCCCGATGGTGACCGTCGTCGGTCTGCAACTCCCCCGTATCCTCAGCGGTGCCGTGATCATCGAGCAGATCTTCGCCTGGCCCGGGCTCGGCGATCTGGCCTACAAGGCAATCGGTCAGCGCGACTACCCGGTCATCCTGGCGGTCACGCTCCTCAGCGGAGCGGCCGTCATGGTCGTCAATCTCTTGACCGACCTCATCTACGTCCTCGTCGACCCGCGCGTCTCCGTGACGGCGGGAAGCTAGGGGCTCGAGACGGGGCTAGGGAACGAACATGGACGCAAATACGGCGACGGCCCGTGCCGTCCCCAGCCCCCAACCCCTAACCCCCAGTCCCCTCGACGGCGTCGCCCGCAGGCGGAAATGGGCCACCGTTCGCCGCTATGCCGAGAATCGCCTCGCGGTCCTCGGGCTCGTCATCATCCTCTTTCTGTACATCACCGCGATTGCCGCGCCGTGGATCGCTCGGTATCCCTACGACCAGATCCAATCGGGGATGCGCGACAAACCGCCGTCGGCCGAGCACTGGTTCGGGACGGATCGCAACGGCCGCGACGTTTATTCCCGGCTCGTCAAGGGGGGCCAGATCTCGCTGGCGGCCGGGTTCGCCTCGGTCGTCATCATCATGTCGGTCGGCGTCGTCCTCGGTGCCGCCGCGGGGTTTTTCGGTGGCCTGATCGACGGCTTCATCATGCGCTTCACCGACATCCTCCTCTCCGTCCCGCAACTCCTACTCTTGATCACCGCGGCGGCACTCTTCCATCCCGGTCTCAAGACGACGGTAATTGTGATCGGACTGACCTCCTGGCCGGGAACGGCGCGGTTGGTGCGGGGGCAATTCCTCGCCCTCAAGGGGCAGGAGTACATCACGGCGGCCCGTGCCATCGGCGCCGGACCGACGCGAATCATGGTCGGCCACCTCTTCCCCAACTCGCTGGCGATCATCATCGTCCAGGCGACCCTTTGGCTCTCCTTCGCGATCATCCTCGAAACGAGCCTGAGCTATCTCGGCCTCGGCGTCGTCATCCCCACCCCTTCCTGGGGCAACATGCTCCAGGACGGTCAGCGCGAGATGATCGCCGGTGCCTGGTGGCTGACCCTCTTCCCCGGCCTCGCCATCTTCCTGACCGTCCTGGCCTTCAACCTGATGGGCGACGGTCTCCGCGACGCCCTCGACCCCCGCCACCGCCAACGGTAGTCGCCGCCGAGGTCTACATTGGCCGCGGACCGGGCTCACGTGCCCGGCCGTTCCTGCTCCAAGAAGGAAGCCGCTGCCGATGCCACAGGGTCGGGTCCCCGAGCGGTACAAGGACATCCTCGAAAGCAAGGCGCTTGGGCATCTCGCGACGGTCGATCCGAACGGGCGTCCACAGGTAAACCCAGTCTGGTTCATCTCAGATTGCGAGCACGTGTACCTGAGCATCAAGCCCAACACCGGAAAGTATCGAAACCTGCGCGCCAATCCCTCTGTGGCAATGTCGATTTCGGATGTGTCACGCCCCGATCGCTATGTGGAGATTCGGGGCACGGTCGTCGAGCTCGAGCTTTTCGACAACCTCTCGTGGGTCAATCAACTCGCTCGCAAGTACACGGGCGCCGATTTCACCCAGGGTGCCGACGGCGAACACCGCTACAAGGTGACGATACGCATCGAATCCTGGACGGCACAAAACTGAGCGGGTGGCCCCATCGACGCCATAGTGCCGCCGAATGTGCCGTCGACGCGGTCTAGGGGTAGGCGCTGCTTGTCCCCGCCTCACCGGTCAACCCAAGGCATGCACCCCGGTGTCACCACCGATGTAGACGACGCCGTCGATGACGGCGGGTGAGCCGTACAGGTTCTCTTCAAAGCGGACTCGCCAGAGCTCGGCACCCGTGGCGGCATCGAGCGCGACGAGCGCTCCCGAGTCCGTCAGGAAAAGTGTCTTCCCGACGATCGTCACCGGCGAGTTGCCCGCCGTCCGCGTCCACCACCGGACGTCGCCGGTGGCCGCGTCGAGCGCCGTCAGTCCGCTCCCGGTGCTGGCGTAGACGGTCCCGCCGGCGGCCGCCAGCGTCGGCGAGAAGCCGCGTGTCTCGACCCGAAAAACCTCCGCGCCCGAACCCGCGTCCCAGCCCAGGACGACGCCGTCGTAGGTCACCGCGTAGACGACGCCGTCGGCAACCACCGGCGTCGTCTCCAGGGACATTGGTGCCGTCGACTGCCACCGGACGGCACCGGATCCGGCATCGAACGCCCACAGCGTCGTGTCGGCGGCGACGAAGACCGTGCCGCCGGCGACCGCCGGCGAGATGCCGAGCGACGGTGCCGCGGTCGTGACCTGCCAGCGTCCCGTGCCGGTCTCGGCGTCGATGGCGGTGAGTGTCCCCAACCGGTCGAGCACGTAGACGACCCCACCCACCACCGCGGGCGAGGAGCCGATCGGGCTGCTCGCCTGGAACCGCCAGAGTTCCGTCCCGGTCGCCGCGTCGAGCGTGGTAAGGACGCCGTTACCGTTGCCGACCAAGACACGCCCGTCGACGACGGTCGGTCCGCCTGCCTGCGCCCATCCGATCGAAGCCTGCCAGCGCTGGTTGCCCGTCACCGCGTCGATCGCCACGACGTAGTCGTCGATCCCGAGGGCAAAGACCGTCCCATCAACCACGACCGGCGAGAAGGCGACGGCACCGCCGGTCGGGACTGTCCAGCGCACCGCGGGCTGGCCAGCCGGGGCGGGACCGGGCTGTTCGCCCGTTCGCGCTGGGTTGCCACCCGCCATCGGCACCCCGACCACGGCTTCCGGCGTCGCCGGCACCGCCGTTCCCGTGGCCGGTGTCGGGGTGGGAGCAGTCGCACCGCCGAAGGCATGGAGACCACCAAATCCGCCGACGACGAGCGCACCGCCGGCCACGGTCGGGGTCGTCAGGGGCGATTGGTCGCCCGTCGCCAGCCGCCACACCTCCGCGCCGGTCGCGGCATCGAGCGCGTAGACCATGCCGTCGAATGCGGTCCCGGCCACGTAGACCACTCCGCCGGCGACCATCGGTGCCGTAGGTGGCACCCCAACCTCGAAGCGCCAAACCTCGGCGCCGGTCGTGGCGTCGACGGCGGCGATCCCGGTCCCATCGCTCAGGTAAACGAGACCACCGGCGACCGACGGTGCCCAGTCAACGCCACCCATCAATTGCGACCGCCAGAGTTCGGTGCCGCCGGCGGCGTCTAGCGCCATGAGGTATCCATCCGCCCCGACCACGTAGACGGCGCCGCCCGCGACCGCTGGCGTGGCGATGAATCCGGCTGCACCGTCGGCCCGCCAGACTTCGGTCCCGGTCGCGGCGTCGAACGCCACCAGGGCGCCCTCGCCACTTCCCACGTAGACGCGCCCATCGGCGACCGCAGGCTGGGAGGCGGGCGCATCCAGTTGCACGGTCCAGAGCGCGGCGCCCGAGGCGGCATCGAGCGCGATCAGGGTTCCGTCCATCCCTCCGGCGTAGACCACCCCATCGGTTACCGCCGGGGACCAGAGCGCGTCAGCTGCCTGGTACGTCCAACGCACGGTGCCGTCGGCCTCGCTCAGGGCGGTCAGCGACCCGTCTCGACCGGGCACAAAGACCGCGACGCCGGCGACCGCCGGCGCCGGACCGCCCCCGCTGGGCGTCTGGAAACGCCAGAGCAGGCCGCCGGTCGCCGCATCGACGGCGACGAGGAAACCGCTTTCGCTGTTGGCGTAGACGCGACCGCCGGCGGCGACCGGCGGCGACAGGAGGAGCGCATCGGCGACCGTCCACCGCGGCGACGGCACCGTGCGCGGCCCTTCCTCCGCGGTCGCCCCCGTCCGAGCCGCGTCGACGCGGCCGGTCGCCCCGGCAGAGGGGATGCACGTGGTCTCCGGTGTCGCGGCCGCGGTCGCCGTCGGTGTCGGCGGCGATGCGGCAGCAAAAGCGTAAACGGCGCGGCCACCGGCGACGAAGAGGAGACCGCCAATGACGGTGGGCGACGTCAGGGTGTTCAGCTCCCCCGTGTCGACACGCCAGCGCTCACTGCCAGTGCGGGTATCGACCGAATAGAGCCGGCCGCTCCCGCTGCTGCTGGCGACGTAGAGACTCCGCCCCACGAGGACGGGCGACGTCCCGAGACCGAGCTTCTCCCCGATCGGGAACCGCCACAACTCCTGACCGGTCGCGGCGTCGAAGGCGTAGAGGTCGGTGTAGCCGACGATGTAGACCGTCGCGGCGGCGACCGCCGGCGAGGAGCCGGACGATCCCACCCGCGATTCCCAACGAACCGCCCCGGTCGCCGCGTCGAGCGCCGTCAGGTTCGAGCCGGTCTGCACGAAGACGGACCCGTCGTCGACCGCGGGCGTCGAGATGACGCCGGTCTCGGTGGCGAAGCTCCAGACCGCCAGACCGGTCGCGGCGTCGATCGCATAGACCGCGTCCCCGCCGACGTAGATGCGGTCCCGGGCCACCGCCGGCGAGGAGGTACCCCCGCCCGTGGGGAACCGCCAGATGGTCACCCCGGTTGCGGCGTCGAGGGCGTAGAGATACGACCCGAGAACTGCGTAGACGCGGCCATTAGCCACCGCCGGTGAGCTCGTCAGCCCGCCTTCGAGCGTGGCATGCCACCGTGCCAACCCGTCGCGGGTACCGACGGCAAACAGCCCCTCGGTGCCGCCCGCGTAGATCGTGTCGCTGGCGACTGTCGGCGACACCGTCCCCACGATGCCGGTCTCAAACCGCCAGACCTCGTCGCCCGTGGCCGGATCGAGCGCGTGCAGGAACCCGTCGTCGGCGCCGACGAAGACGAGACCGTCGGCGACGGCCGGTGTGCTCTCGACGTTGGCGCCGAGCGCGACGCGCCAGTGCAACGCCGGCGCGTCCTGCAGCCCCGGCCCCGGCTCGACGCCCGTCCGCGCGGCGTTGCCCCGGAAGGTCGGCACCGAATCGGACAACACCTGGTCGGTGGCGCCGGGAGGTGGAGCGGCTTCGATCGCGTAGAGATAGCCGTCGTGGCTGGTCGCCAGCAGCACCCCCTCGGCGACGGCCGGGGTGGCGTCGACGGCACCGCCGGTGGCGAAACGCCAGCGGAGTTGGCCGGTCGCGGCCTCGACGACGTAGAGCCCGCCCTCGGTTCCCGCGTAGACCAGACCGTCGGCGACGCGCGGCGGCGCGAGGATGCGACCGGTCGTCTCGGCGCGCCAGAGCGCCGCGCCGCTCGCCGCGTCGACCGCGGTCAGCACGCGGTCCCACGCCCCGACGTAGACGACGCCGTCGGCGACGACCGGACCCGCGCTGACGATTTCGCCGACCGGATAGTGCCAGCGCTCGGCGCCGCTCTCCACGTCGAAGGCGTACAGGTAACCGTCGGTACTACCCGTGTAAACGAGTCCGTCCGCGACAGCGGGCGCGCCCGGGACCCAATCGCCCGTCGCGGCACTCCACCGCTCGACGCCGGAGGCGGCGTCGAAGGCATGGACGACACCGGCGCTATCGCCAAGGTAGATGGCGTCGCCGGCAACGGCCGGCGACGAACCTGACGTGGCCGGTCCCTGCCACCGGCGGCTTCCGGTCGCCGCATCGAGCACGACGAGCCGGCCGTCGCCGGCGTTCACCGCGACGGCATCGCCGTCCGCGGCCAGGCGCGGCACGGCGACTCGACCGACGCCGCGCTGCCAGCGGACCTCCCCAGTGGCGGCAACGTAGGCGACGACCAGACCCGACGCATCGACGGCGTAGATCGTGCTGCCGACCGCAACCGGACCGGCGACGACTCGACGTCCTTCGACCTGCCACGCCGGGCTCCTATCGCCGAGGCTCACGGCCATCAGTGTGCCGTCGGTCCCCGCGACGAACCCGAGACCATCGGCAACGGCGGGAGGGGCGGTCGAGCTCGCGTCGATCGCAATCCGCCAGCGGAGGGCGGGCGTTCCGGTCGGTCCGAGGGTCAGCGCTGGCGATGTCTCACCCTCTGTCCTCGTCTGCCATGCTCGGCTCGCGCCGGCGGGGGTCGTCACCGCCGGGACACCGGCCAGCACGAGCAGCGCGACAAGGGAGACCGTGATCCCGACCGAGCCATCTCGTCCCTTCCTCACCCAGGTTGCCTTTCGATGCGCCGGCTCACAGGAGTGGCGGTCCCGGGATGACCGGCGGGCTGGCGGGCGGTTTCGGCAGTTTGGGAATCGGCGGCGATGCCGGCGGGTTGTCGGGATCGACCCAGACGAATTGGATCCGCGCCCACCGCTTGTAGGCGACGGTGCCCCAGCAATCGTTGCGGTCCCAGGTGGGTTTGTCCTCCTCGACCGTCAAGCTGTTCGTCCCGGGCAGGAACCGCTGCGCCAGCATGCCGGCGTCGGCGATCGGAATGCCGAGGATAAATTCGCCGGTCTCGTATTGCCCGCCGTACAGGTAATAGGTGAGCCTGTTTCCGGCCACCCCACCGGTCGCGCGCTGGATCGCCCCACCAACCTCATGCATTGTGCTCTTGCTGCACTGGCCGGGATTAATCAGCACGGTCTTGACTTGACCGCCCCAGGTGCCGTGCCCCGTGTAGTCGCCGGGCGACTTCGGATCGGGGACGAGCACCGCGGAAAACGCGACGTCGTACGACAGCCCATGCCGGGAGGAGGTGTAGCGCTGGCGGTCGCGAATGAGGATCCCCAGCACCTCCTTGCCGCAGCGCTGGTTGGCCGGAATGCACTTGCGCTTGCAGCAGCGTTGCCCGGCCGGACAGTGCTTGCCGCACTCGCCGCAGTTGGCGGCGTCGGACGAGGTTTTGGTGCATCGCCCCCCGCAGCAGTCCTCTCCCAACTGGCAGGCTCGGCCACAGGCGCCGCAATTGGCGCCGTCGGACTGCAGGTTGGTACACCCGCTCGTCTTGAGGCAGCAGACCTCGTTCGCCCCGCAGTGGCTCCGGCAGGTGCCGGTCTCCTCGTCGCAGGTACCGCACGCCAGGTCGCACTCGATGCAGGTCGTGCCGCAACAGAACTCTGTCCCCTTGCAGAGGCTGCGGCAGCTGTTCTCCCGCTCATCGCACTCCTCGCAGGGCGCGCAGTCGCTCTCGCACGAGCCGGCGCGGTGATTGCACGATTCGCAGGGGCCGCAGGCAGGGATGCACCGATTGCCGCAGCAAATCTCCCCGTCAGGACAGGTCGAGACACAGGAGATCGAATCCGGGTCGCACCGCTCGCAGGCGGCACAGTGGAGGCAGCGCGCGCCAGCCCCGCCACCGCAGCAGACGGCGGTCCCGCCGAACGCCGCGCAGGTGTCGACGCAGGAGCCATTGATGCAGGTTTCGCACGGGCGGCAGCGATCGATGCAGATCCCGCTGCAACACTGTTGCCCCTGGGGACACTCGGTCACGACGATGCCGAACGCCAGGTTGCAGCGCTCGCAGGCGGAGATCGTCTTGCACGAGCTGCCGCAGCATTCTTCGCCGCCCTCACAGGCGTTGACGCACAGTCCGTTATCGCAACGCTGGCAGGGCCAACAGAGGTTGCGGCAGTACCCGTCCTCGCAGCGGGTGCAGTCGGAGGTGGGACACAGGTCCCGGCATTGGCCGTCCGGACCGCATTCGCCGCACTTGCCGCAGGCCGACCGGCAGGTATTGCCGACGCACTCCTCGCACGGCTCACGGCACGGCCGGCATTCCCCATTCTCGCACCGCTCGCAGGGGCCCTGGCACGTGGACGAGCAACTACCGTCGGCTTGGCACTCCCCGCATGGTTGGCAGGTATCGACACAGGTACCCGTCTCTTTGTCGCAGCGTTGACACGGGCGCGGGCACTTCGCGACGCATCCGCCTGCCTCCGCACCCATCACACGATGGCAAACGCTACACGGTCCGCAGGTATCCTCGCAGGTGTTCGTCTGCTGGTTGCACGTCTGGCAACTGAGGCACCGGTCGACACACCCGCCGCCCTCGCCACCGTGGCTGCTGCAGACATGGCACGGCCCGCAGGTATCGACGCACTGGTTCTTCGCCGGGTCGCACCGTTGGCAACTCAGACACGGGAGCGGTTCACACGATGCCGCTCCCGGCTCGCCGATGCAGGCTTCGCAGGCCTGGCAGCCGCCGAGACAGCGGCCGTTCTCGCACGTCTGGCAGGGGGAACAGGCGGCGCACGGATCGGCCTGGGCACGCGTCGAGCGGCGCCCGCCGGCAACCGCCGCGACCAGACCGCCGACGATGGCGCGCAAGACTTGACGGCGTGACGTTGCCGCGGCCAAAGTCCGCGCAATTGCATCGAAACGATGCCCGTCCACCGACCTCAGCCTCTTCATTTGTCACGCCTGGCTGGCGCAGACCGCCGGCCGGGTTCTGCAAGGCCGCGATCATCGCAGGGACATGCGCGGGTGTCAAATCACGCGCGAGCCGTTGCGAGGCGTACGCCGAACGTCGGACGGTCCTTGAGACGCTAGGGGTCCACGTGCGGGTCTGGCAGGCCGACCACGCCCCGCGGTGGGAGATAGCGCTGACCCCGCTGCCTCTCGCGCCCGGAGCGGTACGCCGAGATTCGCGGCGAAGTCATCTCGTTCGAGCTGTACGAAGACCTCACGTTCGTCAATCAGCTGGCCCAGAAATACACCGGCGCCAACTTCAAGCATGGGTACGTGGGCGAGCAAAGATACCAATTGACGATTCAGGTGAACTCCTGGACGGGCCAAAACTGACAGTTCGACGCGCTGACCATGACCTCCTCGTAACGTGAGATGACGACCCTCGCTTGCCGTCGATCGACCATCGCGGGTATTGCCACCGGTCGATCCCTCATGATTCACTGTCGCCAATATGCCCGTCGCATCTGGCCAGTCGCCATCTCAGGAGGAACGTGCCCGAATGGAATCCGTTAAGGCGAATGGATCGGTGTCAACTCCGAAAGCACCACCCCATGTTGTCATCGTCGGTGGTGGGTTTGCTGGATTGAGCGCGGCGAGGGCACTCGCGGAGGCGCCGGTGCGGATCACCCTGATCGACCGCCGCAACCACCACCTGTTCCAGGCCCTCCTCTATCAGGTGGCGACGGCCGCCCTGGCGGCAACCGACATCGCCTCGCCGATCCGGTCGGTTCTCCGCAGACAGCGAAATGTCGCGGTCCGCCTCGCCGAGGTGACGGCGATCGACGTTTCCTCCCGGTGCGTCGTGATGGGCGACGAGCAACTCGGCTACGACTATCTCATCCTGGCGGCCGGGGCCGGGCAGTCGTATTTCGGCCACGACGAGTGGGCGCCGTTGGCACCTGGACTCAAGAATCTGGACGACGCGCTGGAGATCCGTCGCCGCGTCCTCTGGGCCTTCGAGGCGGCCGAGCAGACGCAGGATCCCGCCGTGCGCGATGCCCTTCTGACCTTCGTCGTCGTCGGCGGTGGTCCGACCGGCCTCGAACTTGCCGGTGCCTTAGCCGAGCTCTCCCGCTTCAGCCTCGCCCGCGACTTCGACCACATCAACCCCGCCGAGGCCAGGGTCTATCTCCTCGAGGGCGGCGACCGGCTCCTCCCCGCCTTCCGCGAGAAACTCGGTCGCATCGCCCAGCGCGAGCTGGAGCGACTCGGCGTCCGCGTCCGCACCAAGACGCTCGTCACCGGCGTCGATCAGGACGGCGTGATGATCGGCGAGGAGCGCATCCCGGCCCGCACCGTCCTCTGGTGCGCCGGTGTCGCCGCCTCGCCGCTCGGCCAGACCCTCGGACTCTCGCTCGACCGCGCCGGACGCGTCCCGATCCGACCTGACTTGACGATCGAGGGGCACCCCGAGGTCTTCGTGATTGGCGACATGTCGTCCCTGAAGGATGAGAAGGGGACTCCGTTACCGGGTCAGGCCCCGGTTGCGATCCAGGAAGGGCGCTGGGCGGCGGCGAACCTCGTCCGGACCGTCCAAGGTCAACCGATGCAGCCATTCCGCTTCAAGGACGAGGGGACGATGGCGACGATTGGCCGCAACTCGGCGGTCGCGGACTACAAGGGCCTGCAGCTGTCCGGCTTCATCGCCTGGGTACTCTGGGGCTGGGTCCACATTTTCCGCATCATCGAGTACAAGAACCGCTTCCTCGTCTTCCTCCGCTGGATGTGGGCCTACGTGACCTACCAACGTGGCGCCCGCGTCATCGCCAGCGAGCGCCCGCCGGAGACGGTGAGCGAGGTCCCCGGTCGGTAGGACATCGGGCATTCGGAGCCGCACACGAATACTTGGT
>JAXDKI010000614.1:0-2736 GCA_034667245.1 Thermomicrobiales bacterium
CGGAGGCGACGACCCATCGACGAATCCGTTTCCTCTGCGGTTCCCAACTAACTTCGTTCACTGAAGCAAGTTGGAGCATAGCAGACCCGGAAACCGTGTCAAGAGGTTCGCCAGAATCGGAGAAATGCGGGGTGGGTTCGGCGAGTGCCGACGGGATCCGTGCGTGCGGTCCCACGCGACGAGCCAGTGACGAGGCGTCGGTCGTCGGTCGTCGGTCGTCAGTCGCCGGTGACGATGCCGTGCCGCGCGGGTCGAGCGGAGGAAGGGCGGCGACCGGGCCGGTCTGGTCGTCGTTTTCGTGCGCCGAAGGACTTCGGCGGTGGGGACGGACGGAACGCTCCGGGTGGTGGTGGTCGGTGACCAACCGAGGCAGCGTCGGTGCTGCCCAGGCCCGCACTGCGTACCGAGTGTGCCGCTTGCGGAGGATAATAGAACTTATGATTCTATTTGTCAATACCCGGGTAGGGTCATTGCTCGCGAGCTTTCCTCATGATGACTGGAGGTGTGCGTGGGCGTCACAACGGAGCAGGAGGACGAGTTGTGGATTAGGTGGCGGCGGGGTGAGTCGAGCAAGCTCATCGGTCGTGCTCTACGCTGCCACCCGTCGAGCGTGCGAGTGGCCGTGACGCATACCGTGCCGCGGCCGCGGAAGCTGCCGCGTGGGATCGGGGGCGTCGCCCCAAACCGTTGTCGAGAGGCGATTCGTATCCCAGCGCTTACGAGGGTTGCAGTGTGGCCGCCACATTCCAGGCGGCTAGGTCCGAGAGCCGATTGTCCCCTGGTCTTGGCTGGGCGCAGCTGGGTGCCCTGGGCGATGCGCCCCTACGAGGCTGTTTGCGAGGGGCAGGTGAGCTGCCGGGGTCACCGGATTGAAATCCGGTGCTCAACCTACGATGCCCAGAGCGCCCCCACTCCGGGTACCTTCTGGGTGACTGAGCACGGGCCGGTCGTGCCCAGCCAGGACAAGGGGTGCAATCGGGGCTAGGCGGGTTGGATAAGGCCGATGACGTTGCCGTCGGCGTCTTTGACGCTAGCGATCCGGTTGCCGCCGCCGACGTCCTTTGGTTCCTCGACGACCTCGGAACCGGCGTCGATGAGCGCGTGCAGACTGGCGTCCAGATCATCGACGTGCCAAAAAGGCACCGGACCGGTGAATCCCCGGGCGTGCCCGTTGGGATCGAGCCCGACGTCTTGCCCGCCGGCGCTGAACGCGACGTAATAGGGCTGGTCGATGTATGGCTCCGCACCCAGCAGCGCGCCGAACCGGGCCTTGGCACTGGCAAGATCCTTCACCGGATAAATGATCGTCTTGAGTCCCGAGGTCATTGAGAGCTCCTTCCCTCTACGATGTCACACCGACCGCGAACCGGTCGTTAACCCTATGACGGACCCCAAAGGAGGAATGTGACTGATGGCCGAGCGGGACTGGTTGACGGAGCAATTCGAGGCGAATCGGACCCACCTGCGGGCGGTCGCCTACCGGATGCTCGGCTCGCAGAGCGAGGCGGAGGACGCGGTGCAGGAGGCCTGGCTGCGGCTGAACCGGGCGGACACGAGCGAGGTCGAGAACCTGGCCGGCTGGCTGACGACGGTGGTGGCGCGGGTGTCGCTGGACATGCTGCGCTCGCGCAAGTCGCGGCGCGAGGAGGCGATGGGCGAACTCCTGCCGGAGGCGGTGGAGCGCGACGGGGAAGGCACCAGTCCCGAGTACGACGCGGAGATGGCCGACGCGGTCGGGCCGGCACTGCTGGTGGTGCTCGACACGCTGGCGCCGGCGGAGCGGCTGGCGTTCGTGCTGCACGACCTGTTTGGGGTGCCGTTCGACGAGATCGCGGTGATCCTGGGGCGGTCGTCGGACGCGGCGCGGCAACTGGCGAGCCGGGCGCGGAGAAGGGTGCGGGGCGCGTCGCCGACGCGGGAGGCCGACCTCGAGCGGCAACGGGAGGTGGTCAACGCCTTTCTCCGGGCCTCGCGCGGTGGGGATTTTGAAGCGCTGCTGACGGTGCTCGACCCGGACGTGGTGGTGCGGGCCGACGCGACGGCGGTGATAATCGGCGCGGCGCCCGAGGTTCGGGGGGCGACGGCGGTCCTCGATACCTTCCTGGGTCGGGCGGTTGGCGCGCAGCCGGCGATCATCGACGGCGTGGCCGGCGCGGCCTGGGCGCCGGGCGGCAAGATCCGGGCCGTCCTCAGCTTCACCGTGGCCAACGGGAAGGTCACCGCGATCGACCTGCTGGCGGACCGGGAGCGGCTCGATCAGCTCGACGTGGAGCTGCTGCCGCGCGAGGGGGAGTAGAGCGTCAGACGTCCTGCTCGAAGCTGGTCAGTTCGAGCCAGGCGACGCCGACGGTGACCGCGAAGGCGGCTCCGCCGAACAGATGGAGACACGATGAGCATGGCCACGAGGACGGACACGCGGTCGCCCGCGCTGCACGGTGCCGACAGCCACGATCTGATCCGCGTGCACGGCGCGCGCGAGAACAATCTCAAGGACGTCAGCGTCGAGATCCCGAAGCGCCGGCTGACCGTGTTCACCGGCGTCTCCGGCTCGGGCAAGAGCTCGCTGGTCTTCGGCACGATCGCCGCGGAGTCGCAGCGGCTGATCAACGAGACGTACAGCGCCTTCGTGCAGGGCTTCATGCCGACGCTGGCGCGGCCGGAGGTCGACGTCCTGGAAGGGCTGACGACGGCGATCATCGTCGACCAGGAGCGGATGGGCGCCAACGCCCGCTCCAC
>JAXDKI010000615.1:0-4849 GCA_034667245.1 Thermomicrobiales bacterium
ATCCGTCGCGTAGACCTTGCCGGAATCGATGTAGTCGACGATGTCAGGCCCGACCATCGACGACAGCATCAGGACCCTGACGGGGGAGTCGGTGCGGTTGATGATCTGGTGTGCGCCGTCCTTGCCACGCGGGAAGGCGACGACGTCACCCTCCTTCAGGACGTGCTCTCCCTCGGGCGTGCGTAGCGTCGGCTTGCCACGCACGACGATTGCCCACTCTTCGTTGGCGTGGTGGGCGTGATAGGGCCACAGTTTGCTGCCAGGCTCCACTTCGGACAGGCTCGCCCCGATCAGCCCGCCGCCGATGCGATGGCCGACGAATGCCTCCTTGATGCGCCAGCCCTCGCGGTCTCGCGTCTCGTCCCAATCGTCCCCGTTGAGATTGAAGCTCTTCATCGAGCGAAACCTAGCCCGACCCAGGCCGACAGGTCGCGGGGTCTCGCCCAACGCCACTCGGCGTAGCCTCCGAGGGGCCGACGCGCATGACGAGTGGCAATCGCGATGCTACGCCGCAGACTGGCCGAGCGCGCAATCGCTCGACAACTGCTCACCTCAGACGCGTTCCAAATGCTCCGGGCTGAACGCGAGCAGCATTCCGGATATGGCGAGACGAGGGGCTTCCGGAGGTACCGCTACGGGATTCGAACCCCGCGATGTGGACGCTCGTGAACCGATTTTGGCTTGCTAGAGCGGTTTTGGTTGGCCCAAGTTGGTCTGAAATGGCCGAAAATTGGCCCCAAATGGACCCCGTATAGCAATCCTTGAGCGGTCGCGGATTGACCCTCCTGGTCGAGCTCCGAGAGACGCCGTACGATTCGTCAATGGGCGCTGATCGATGCACCCAATGCGGCGAACCTCTCGGCGCTGCCGTCGCCGAGGGATCCAGAGGTGAGCGCCTGCATCCAGCATGCTGTCGCGCGCATCTGCTCAGCCAGCCGCCCACCACGGTGCTCATGTACGAGCGCGGCGAGATCGGTCCCATCTCGGTCGGGGCCCGCGACTAGCGCCACCGCTCGAATGACCTGGCTCGAGCGTTACATCGCCGGCGAGCACGAGGCCGTCTGGGCTGAGATGGTCCTGCGTGGCCCGCAGATCGTGGACGACGCGGGGTCCCTCCGTGACGCGGAGGCGGTGGCGAAGGAGACGATGCTGCGCATCCGCCACAACCTCGAGTTGCTCGAAGGGCGCCTACGACAGCATGGATTTCGCTTCGCCGCCGACGATGACCGCGATTGGCCTCACCCGGCACTCAACCGGCCGAACCCTGACGCCCCCTCCCTGCTCGGGGAGATTGAGGCGGCGGTCGGCGGACGCTTCCCGCTGAGCATCCGCGCCTTTATCGAGCACGTGGGATGGGTTGACTTCAACGGCGACCTACCTGGCTGGTCACCGCGACTATCCGACGGACTGCAAATCCACACCGACTTGACGGGGCTTGCGGATCTGCTCGTCGACATGATCGAGCACGGGTACTACGACGACCCGGGTGTTGGCGCGACCCAGGCACACCTCGAGCTGTCTGCCGATCATCTGCATAAGGCCAACATCAGCGGCGGGCCGCCCTACGGCCTTGCCGTCCCTGACGCTTCGGCTGACGGACGATGGCTCTTCGATGACCTGCATCCGGATCACACCTTCGTCGAGTACCTGCGCGTGACCATCCGCGACGGGGGGTTGCCTGGCTGGCGGCGAACCGCCGGGGAAGGTCCACCACCGATCCTGGAGCACCTGGTCGACGGCCTGATCCGCTTCTGAGCCGCAATCTGGGCCGAGAAGTCCGGACTACAGCTGAAGCGGCTTGTAGGAGAGCGCCTTGTCGACGACCTGCTCAGGCGTCGGCTCAGCATCGAAATGCTTGTCGTGCCAGAAGATCAGTTCGATCGCGGCCGGATGGATGACGCTGCTCGCAAACAGTTCCACGAGTCGATCTTCTTCCGCTTCGTCGTTGGTCTCCACGCGCATGATGCGCGCGACGAGTGCGATCAATTCGTCGCGGCTGAGATCTCCAGGGGCCATCGACCAAGCATTATCCGGTGGGTGGAGCGCACAGGCACCGTGTTCATCGCCGAGGACGTCGACGGCACCATTTTGACTGGCGTCTTCTCCGCGTCGTGGCAGACCGCCGCGCGCGAGCGCGAGGGGGCGAGCGGGCTCTCCGCCGACGAGGCCATCGCCTGGGGCCGCGCGCGGACGGACCGCGTGCTCATCCGGCTCGGCGTCGGCGACTACTACTGGGCCGGAATCGGCACGCACCCGCCCGGTCGCCGACGTGGCCCGCCGATCGGATGCGACCTGGGACACCGAGCAACGAGACGAGTTGCGCGCAGACATCGACCGAGCACGCCGCGCCGCCGCACGCGCGGGGCACCCCGATCAGTACGGCTGGTCGAGTGGTGGATGTGACGCGTACCGATTACGTCTCACCGTCCTCCCATCCACCGTAGACCTGGCGTGCGCCGAGGCTGAGCGGCGAGTCGCCACCGCAGGCGGGCTCGTGTTTGAGGATGTCGCCGTCGAGCCGGCGGGCGAAACCTCGTAGCGGGTCAGGCGGGGAAGAGGTCTTCCGCCATCAGCCAAGCCTCTGCGCCGGTCCCCCGTTCGCTGGAGAGAAAGGCGACGAGATACCCGACCGCACCATCCGGGTCGTTTCGTGTCTCGCGCACGATCCCTCGAGTGCCAGCCTCGATGCTGCCGCCGAACGACGACGGGATCGTCAGGTAGAGCTCGACGTACTGACCGACAGCGAACGTGCGGCTCGGTCCCACCTATGCGGCAGAGCTGTCGAGCGTGCGGCCGCTCGATGGCTGCTGACGGCGAAGGCGCTCCACGTGTTCGGGGCTGAAGGCCAAGAGCATCCGGCCTACGTCCGCTCGGACAGCTTCGCCTTCACTGCGTCCCACTCCGCCTGCGTGATCGCACCGCTCTTACGCAGCTTCGCGAGGTCGGCGATGGGGTCTTTGATCGCACCGATCTTGATCAGCTCCGCGAGGTCGGCGGCGGGGTCCGGGCTCGCACCGCTCTTGAACAGCTCCGCGAGCTTGTCGAGGGGGTCGCCGCTGTCACGGTAGCCCGGCGCGGGTGTGCCTGGGGCGGCGTGCCGGATGCGTTCGTGCTCTTCCTCGTCTTTGCGCTTGTCGGCGTCGTGGTACAGACTGCGGTTGAATCGCTCGTCCTCGGAGACGTCGATCTCGACGCTCTCCTTCTTGGGATTGCAGCGGACCTTGAGCGTGTCGCCGACATCGGGGTGGTGCCCTGACCCGAAGTGTTTGGACACCTCGGTCCGGAACGCTGGCGCTCCTTCGGGATAGACGTCGAGGACGAAGTCGTACGGCGTCCAGTCCCATCCCTGGTGGTTGGTGAAGCCGCCGGAGATCAGCTTGCCGATGTGGAGCTGGCAGGAAACGACCTCGGCCGTCCCGTCATGGGTCATCTTGCGCAGGTGCAACGCTGGTGCCTCCCTCGCGGCCCGCTGTGATCATCGAATGCCCGTGCGACCGGGACGTGGGATCGGCGCGTGCTACACCGACATGAGCGCCACGTTGGTGCGCCTGCGTGTATCGGAGTCCGCCTCCCAGGCATGTGGCCAGCGCATTTTACATACCGCACCCCAGTGATCGGGTGGTCCCGAATCGGTCCCGGGCGCTTGTCGGAAGCAGCCGATGGCCGCCGCCATCGAACGCCGCGACGTCGGCGCCTGGCGGGCGACCACGGACTCGGCGCCGTTCAGCGAACCGAGCGCGCGCCCTCACGCAGTTCGTCCGCGTCGTGGATACCGTCGCAGGTCGCAAGCCAGTGACGAAGACGTGGGGCTCGGGTCGCCAGAGGCCGATGACGGTCGAGCAGGTGCGAGTCCCCATCCCGCTCGTGCTGATCGGTCGCCGGCACTACCAGCCGCCTTGATCACCAAGTCCAGCAACGATCTGCAGGATCCCGTCGCCCTCCAAATACCTGTAGGCCTCGATAGCGGTCGAGCCGCACAGAATCCACTCGGGTGGCATCGCGATTAAGAATTGATCAGATGACCGGCGGAAGCTAGGGACCCCCGCACGGCCGAGTCGCCCGCTGTTCCTCTCGCCTGGTCCGAGCGCTGCCGCGGAGCGGGCGTCGACTGCCCCATTGCACGAGACGCAATCCCGGGGATCTGACGGCGGCGACCGCGAGGGATAGAGATTCGGTTCGCGGCAGCCGATCAACCCGACGATCTCGCCCATCGAACCGTCTTGCTGTCCGCCGGTCAGCGCGCGAATTGGACCACAAATGACCCGGTGGAGCAAAATTACGGCTCAGATTTGGCTCTGCAGAGCCAAGAAAAGAGGTACCGCTACGGGGATTCGAACCCCGGTTTCCGCCGTGAGAGGGCGGCGTCCTAGTCCCCTAGACGATAGCGGCGCGGGGGTGCCAGATATAGCAGATTCCGTCCGCCGAACATGGGAACATGTGTTCGTGCACAGTCCCGAAATCCACGCTGAGGTGCGGCGTTTGGCGGCGACCGGGATCAACGACTGCGAGATCGCTCGGCGGCTGTCTGTGCCTCGCACGACCGTGCGTGATATCCGCAAGCCGCGGTACAGGCGCAAGACCGTCGACGTTGCGTGTCCGCGGTGCTGGCTGCCCGCCGCGCCGCTGCGATTGAATGCGTCGGAGTACGCATACCTTCTGGGCCTTTACCTAGGCGATGGATGCATCCAGCGGGTTGGCCGGACGTACAGCTTCCGCCTCTCGATGGACGCGAAGTACCCGAGGATTCTCGCCGAGGCCCGTGAGGTGATGGCGCGATGCTCGCCGACGGGCCGGGTGAGTCAGCATCTGGCCGGGCCGGCGAAGACCGTGGCCGTGCTGTGCGTCTACG
>JAXDKI010000616.1:0-11664 GCA_034667245.1 Thermomicrobiales bacterium
GACGCCTGCCCGACATAGCCCCGGCCGAAGGCCTGTTGGTAGGCCCACATCGGCAGGGTCAGGGTTGCGTAGAAGGGACCGCCGTTGGTGAGGATGTAGATGAGATCGAGCGAGTTGAAGGTCCAATGGGTGCCGAGCAACGTCGTGATCAGGATCGTCGGACGGATACTCGGGATGGTGATGTGGAAGAACGACTGGACCGACGAGGCGCCGTCGATGGTCGCCGCCTCGTAGAGATCGGACGGAATGGTCTGCATCGCGGCTAAGAACATCACGGCGAAGAAGGGAAACCCCTTCCACATGTTGGTGATGATGATCGTCGGCATGGCGGTACTGGTATTCGAGAGCCAGGCGTAGTCGGAATCGATGATGCCGAGGCGCGTGAAGCCGATCTTGTCCAGAAATGTATTGACGAGCCCGGTGCTGGTGAAGAGCAGCCCGAACATCATCGCGGCGAGCGATCCCGGCACGACCCAGGGAATCAGGATGATCCCGCGAAAGAGCCCGCGAAAGCGGACGCTCTGATTGAGCAGCACCGCCGCGGACATGCCGAGGACAAACTGGCAGGCGACCGAGCCGAAGGTGTAGTACCAGGTATTCCAGAAGGCCTTGCGAAAGAGGTCGTCTTCGAGCAGGTCGCGATATTGCTCGGTTCCAACGTACGGCTGATCGCCCGGCCGAAAGAGATTGTGCAGGTAGAAACTCTCCTTCACCCCGCGGGCCATCGGCAGCAGATCGACGAACGCCAAGACCAACAACGCGGGAAGCAGGAAGAGGTAGGCGAGGCGGTAGCGATAGACCTCGTGCCAAACGTCGCGAACCGGTCCGGTTCGCCGCCGTGCGTTCATGGGGATCGTCCGGGTGGCCACGGCACTCCCTCGACTGGTTGGGCACAACGGAGCGGCGGAACGAGGGGCGGGGGTGCGCCGCGGCGTGGCCCCCACCCCGAACCGTCGGTTAGCTCTCGGGAACGTCGACGCCGTTCTGCTTCAGACCGTCGACGACGGCGTCCTGCACTTGCTGCGCCATCTCCTCCGGTTTCAGTTGGCCGTTGAACACGCCCTGGAGGAGGGGAGGCACGGTGTCGTCGAGGATACTCGACAACCCCGTCGCCCAGATCGGGTCCATCCGGCTGATGGTCGGGAAGGAGTTGAGGTAGCCCTTGTAGAGATTGTTCTCGGCCCAGAGCGGATCCTGCTGGGCGAGCTTCGAGGCGGGGATCATGCCGTTCGTCTTGCAGTACAGCTTTTGCCCCTCGTCGCTGGAGAGGAAACTGATCCACTTGAAGGCCTGATCCACGACCCCCTTCTTCTCCGCGCTCGTGTAGATCGAGGCGTGGGCACCGCCGTACCAGTTCGGGTTGCCGGCCGGTCCCTTTGGCAGCGGCATCGAGGCCAGCTCGTAACCGCCTTTGGAGAAGTTGTCCTGGATCTCCAGGAGCGACCAGGGCCCCTGCCACTCCATGGCAGCCTTCCCCGCCTGGAAGTTGGCGTCGCGCTCTTTGTAGGTGTCGGTCGGCGCGCTCGGGACCGCGTAGCCGGCGGTGAAGAGATTTGAGTACCAGGTGATCCCGGCAACCGTCTCCGGGCTATTGAAGACGATCGGTTCCGGCTCGGTGCTGCTGGTGTCGCCGGCGACCCACTTCCCACCGTAGGCGTAGACGGCGAGGAGCAGGTTCTGGACCGGATCGCCGATTCCCGCGACGTCGAGCGCGACGCCCCAGTGCTGCCCTTCGAGGGTGAGTGCCTTGGCGTACTCCGTGAACTCGTCGGTCGTCCACTCGTCCTTGAGCGGCAGCCCCGCCTTGTCGAGGAAGGTTTTGTTGACGAGGATGGCGGCGGAACCCTGGAACCAGGGCAGGGCGTAGAGATGCGCCTCGCCATCGCTGCCGACGGCAGACCCGTATTCCAGGCTCAGCTTGTCGAACCGATCGAGGGTTGCCTGGTCGACCCTGTCATCGAGCGGGACCAGCATCTCGGCTGCCGCGTAGTCGGATGCCCACTCCATGCGGCCCATGTCGGGCAAGCTATCGCCCTGGGCCAGGGTCAGCATCTTGGAACGGGCCTGCTCCCACGGGATGATTTGGAACTCGATCTCGATGTCGGGGTTCTGCTGCTTGAAGGCGTCGTAGACCGCCTGGTAGGCCGCGTTGTCGAGCGGGCGCGAATCGTGTTCGACGTTGACCAGCTTGACGGCCTGAGCGCGGGCGATCCGTCCCCCTCTGGAGCCGATCGCGGTCGCGCCCGCTACGCCGAGTGCACCCTTCAGAATCTGCCGCCGGTTGGCGCCGGGCATCATTGCCATCACAAGCCTCCTATAGCGTTGATCTGGTGACTCCCGAACATGCGAAGAGAAGCTCGCGGTCGCCTTACCCCCTTTCTGCTTGGTGGGTCGCTCGTTGTCACCCGGCGTTCCCTGCCATGCTGCCGCCGGTACGAACCTCGCCGATAGCGAACGCATACAGTCCGTGAAGGCGAACAGATGGGGTGAAATGGGCAGAGGTGTCAGCCGGTCACCGCATCGGTCGGGTGTGGCATCGTGGGCGGACCAGGAATGATAACGTTATCAATCAGGTTAACAAGGCATGATGACGTTGTCAACACCCGGTCCTTGTGGCAGAGTGCACAACGTCACGCGAGCAGGAGAGGTCGATGGCCAGTATCGAAGACGTCGCTCGTCGGGCGGGTGTGAGCCCGATCACGGCTTCGCGCGTCGTCCGCAGTCATCCCAACGTCACGCCCGCCACGCGGGAGCGGGTCCAGCGGGCGATCGCCGAGCTGAACTACATTCCCAATGGAGTTGCCCGCGGTCTCCGCCAGTCGCGGAGCGGTCTGATCGCGCTGATCATCACCGACATTACCAGTCCCTTCTTCACCGCCGTCGCTCGCGGGGCGGAAGATGCGGCGCGCGCAGCGGGGATGAAGCTGATCCTCGGCAACTCAGACGACGACGCCGAGATCGAAGCCGAGTACCTTCGTTCGATGGGTGAGCATCGGGTCGACGGAGTCGTGCTCGTGCCGACGGAGCACGCGCGGCAGGCGCTCGGGAACCGATTGCCGAAGACGATGCCGATCGTTCTCCTCGACAGGGGGGTTGCGGGCGTTGAGGCCGACCTCGTGCGTTGCGACACGGGGACCGCGACGCGCGAACTCTGCCGCCATCTGTGGAAGCTGGGTCGGCGGCGCATCGCCATCGTGGGAGGGGCGCCGTCGTCCCCGACCTGGTACGAACGGGTCGACGGCTACCGCGCGGCGCTCGGCGAGGCCGGATATGTACCATCAGACGATTTCGTGGTCCCCGGCGACTACACGCCGGACGCGGGAGGCGAGGCGGTACGACATCTGCTCGCCCTGTCCCCGCCACCCGATGCCATCATCGCCGCCAATGCGCAGGTTGCCCACGGTGTCCTCGACGCGCTGGTCGCTCATGGTCGTCGGGTTCCCGACGATATCGCGGTTGCCGCGATCGACGATCCGCTGCCGCCGTCCGCCTTCTGGCCGCGGCTGACCGTGGTCGAGCAGCCCGGGTACGAGATGGGCAAGGCCGCCGTCGATCTCATCCTCTCCCGGCTGGCGCATCCCCGGACCCAGGAACCGGCCCGGGAGCTCGTGTTTCCGGCGACGCTCAAGATTGGGGTGTCGTGCGGCGAAGAGGCGCGGGTGCGGAAGGGTTCTGAGGCGTGAGCGGCCGGCGGTCGTCGTACCGGGACTGGCGACGACACCGGCAGCTGAATCAGCTGCAATAGAGGCGACCCAACGATGGGATCGACCGCTGCTCGCCAGATCGCGTCGGCGCGGCCGATCAAGGGGAGTTCGGGTCGGGCTTGCCGCTGAGAACTTCGCGGTGCTGCGCCATCTCGCACTCAACCTGCTGCGCTGGGGGCGAACCGACAAGATCGGCGTTAAGGCCAAGCGCCTCAAGGCTACTTGCGACGAAGCCTACTTGTTCAAAGTTCTCGCGAATTGAAATGCGATTGCCCTGTGATGGGCTGGGAGCGAGGCATGTTCGTGCCCGCGGCGTGCTATGCTTCCGGCCCGTCCGCGCCAGCCACGACGAGGATTCCTCATGGCGAACTCCCGCGCCGCGTTCGGCCCAACGCCGCAGTCCGTGCCGGCTGACGCCGTCGCCGCACACGGGCGCGCCCGCCACGGGGGCGCGAAGGCGGTCGTCCTGCGCGCTGTTCCCGCTATGTCCACGATCGCCTCGCGGGTCCGGGCCGAGGGGCAGTTCCCGCCGTCGCTCTGGTCCCCTCTTGGCACCGACGCGATCCTGCGGCTGCAGCGCACGCACGGCAATGCCCACGTCCAGCGCCGGCTGGCGACGATCAAGGCCGGTGCGCACGGTCCGGACGTCCGCGCGCTGCAAGAGCGACTCAACGCGGCCACGCCCCGACCGGAACCGTTACTGGTCACCGATGGGCACTTCGGACCGAAGACGGAGGCCGCGGTTGTCGCGTTTCAACGGGGCCACGGTCTGGCGGCGGACGGCATCGTCGGTCGCCAAACCGGGGCCGTGCTGGCCGGTGGCCCGTCCGACACGGCGTCGGTGACCGGCGCGGCCGCCGATCCGAAGGCTCCGGTGGCCGACGAGGGAGCGCCCGCGACCGGCACCACGGACGCGCAGCCCGGCGCGCGGGACGGGACGGCGCAGGCGGCCGCAGGCGGTGACTGGAGCAAGAAGCTGCGTCGGGTGAAGAAGGGGATGGCGGCCTACGCGGGCGACAAGCTGGAGACGACGCTGCGGCGGCTCCTGAAGGAACAGGGCGGCAGTCTCCACGTCGAGGGCCGGACGGTGGCGCTCTCCGAGGAGGAAATCGGTCTGCTTCAGGGCGTCGCGCAGGTGGAAACCGGGGGGTTGACCAACGGCATCAACAGCTGGGACAGCGACGTCATGAGCATGGGGTTCATGCAGTACACCATGGCTGGGAAGCTCCAGGACCTGATCCGCCGCGCGCCGACGGCCTTTGCCAAGTACGGCATCCGGCTGGGCGGGGAACTGACGCTGACGAGCAAGAAAGGGATGAAGGTCGTCGGCATCGAGGGCGTCGCGAGCGACGTGGACCTGCGCGGTCCCGACTGGGGCGCGCGCTTCCTCGAGGCCGGCCTCGATCCCGAGATCATCGCCGCGCAGGTCGAACGCGCCAAAGAGCACGACCTGCCGAAGGTCGCCAAGCAGGTGGGGAGACTGCCGATCAAGACCGACCGCGTGCAACGGATCATCCTCGAACTGCACAACAACCGGCCGGCCTACGTCAAACCCGTCGTTGACCGCACGATCGCCAAGGTCGGCGAATCCCCGACCGAGGACGAGTTCATCGCCGTGCTGAAGTCGGCCATGCAAGACGTGTACGCGGAGAGGAACGCCAACGGCGTCAACGGCAAAACCGAAACGGAAGCGCGGGCCAAGGCGGCGCGGATCGTCGACAAGAACAAGTGAGATCTGCGCGGAGGACACCATCATCTGCGGCCGCGGGGCTTGTGGATTTTCAGTGTCCTAACGTGTTTCCCTCGCAGTCGCCCTGTCACCGGCATTTCATCCTTGACGGTCCACTCGTGCGGTGCGCATGTACTCCAGATTGTCGTCCGTGCCCCCTTGGAGGGAATTCAGAAACTCTGCCGCCGCCTCGAATGTGAGGTAGAAGCCAACGATGACGGCGTAGCGTCGGATGCCATCAACACGATTCGGCGCGCCCGCACTCTCCCATCCCCCTCGTCCAGCTTTCCCTTCACTCGCACCAGGTCGCCCTCGCCGAGCGTTGACAGGAATGCGGCGACCTCCCAGGTCTTGCCGTCGCTGTCCTGCAGCTCCGTCCGCGCCCCAACCGCGACCGTCACGACCCGGTCGTCCTTCAACCGGACCGCGGTGAAGGTATCGACGCCGACCGCCACCACCCGCAGCTGCTTGCCGCCTTTGCTCGTGTCCCGTGCGGCGGTTCCGAGTTCCGCGCGCGCGATCGGCCCCGTCCGAAAGAGCGTACCGTCGTACGTCCGGGGCACGAGCACCGTCAGCGACCGGGCCAGGACCTCGCAGACGTAGACCACGCCGTCTCCGCCCGGCTTGAGGTCGTCCAGGTCGACCGAGCCGCCGTCGCATTGGAGCGGCACGACGTGGGGCGTCCGGATCGCAATGCGCGCCGCTCGGTCCAGGACCGCCGCGCTCGGTGTCGGCCGCTGCCGGATCAGGATCGAGCCGATTTGGCGCCCCGCCGCCACTGCCCCGGCGGCTTGGGCGACGAAGACGTCGAGGCGTCCGTCGTCGGCGTAGGCGTCGGCCGTGAGATTGGTGAATCCCCCGTACCGCCGCGTGTTGCCGACAACGACCTGATCGACGCGCCCCTCCCAGTGCACCCCGTCCATCTCGATCTCGACCGGGAACGCCCGGAACGACGGGAGCGCGCGCAATGCCGCGACGCCGACCGCGGCCTTTCCGATCCGGTGCTTCAGGCGCTTGTTCAAGCGCCCCATGATCGCCGCGTCGAGTCCCACACCGGCCATCAGGAGGAAGTGCTTCTCGACCCGGTCGTCAACGACGACGCGGCCGACATCGACCCGGCGCCGTTGTGCCCCCACCAACTGCAGCGCCGCCGTCTCCAGCCGCAGGGAGATCCCGACCTCGTGTGCCCAGAGGTTGGCGGTGCCGCCCGGGAGGGCGCCAAGCGCGACGTCGGTCCCAACCAACCCGTCGACGATCTCGCTCAGGGTGCCGTCGCCGCCGCAACCGACGACGACCTCGAATCCCTCTTTGACGGCCTCTTGCGCCAACTTGGTGGCGTGGCCGCCGTGCTTCTTCGGCCGGACCTCGGTCTCCCACCCGTGGGCACGGAGCACCGCCAGCGCCGGGTCGAGGTCGATCCGGCCCCGCCCGGCGCGGGGATTGGTGATCAGGCAGGCTCGAATCTGGGGATCGCGCACGGGCAAACTCTCGTTCTCAGGCCCGGGTCAACACCGACGAGCCAACCAACCGCCTGACGTCGCAACGCGCGGCGTACAGCGGCCGAATCTTGCAGGATGCAGGCCAGGCAGGGGACTCCCCGCTGCGCAGCTCACGAGCACCCAGCGACCGGCAACCCCTTCCGGTGCGAGGGCAGCTACGTCGATCAACGTAGCGATCGCGACCATGGCCCTCCGCCAGCTTACGTCATCCAGCCGATGCGGCAGCGCCCCGACGAGCCCATGATTGGATCGCGGCGATGCCCCCGCCGCCGGAAATAAGGAAGCGTGGCGAGATCGATCGGGAATGTGAGGGGGCGATGGAGTGGACGCACCGGCCGATCCGGTGCTTTGAGAGGGATGAGTGGACATGCAACGAGGAAGGGGAAATCGAGCTTTGGTGCGCGTGGTGGCGATTGTGGTGTTGGCCTTTGGTCTGGCAGGAGCGGCAGGCCTCGCCGGACCGGCCATCCGGCACGCGAAGGCACAGGACGAACTGCCGGCCGCCGTCGTCCGTGGCGACTGCAATGCCCCCGGTGAGGTTGTGACCGAACTGCGCCCGTTGGCCGTTGCCGAGGGTGGCGTGCGGACAAGTTTTAGCACCATCGATCTGGCAATCGACGAGTTGACGAGCGGCGGCTACGCGATCGTCGTCGGCGACCCTGGGTCCGCTTCCGCCTGTGGCGAGATCGCGGGTCAGGGCACGGACGTCTACGTGGCGGTGCAGGAGCGGTCCGGCTCAAACCTTGGCGGCATCGCCTGGCTGCACGCGCGCAACGACCGGACGCAGGTCAGTCTCTTCGTCGGCGAGGGGCTCGGCGGCTCGGCCACTGCCGCGCCGACGGAGGAGCCCGACGGCCCGCCCGAACCGCCGACCGACGAGACTCCGGAACCGACGGAGCCGGCGGGCGAAGCCGAAACCTACATCTCGCCTACCTTCGGGTACACCATCGCCTACGACTCCGAACTCTGGAGGGTCACCGAGAACACGACGATGCCGCTCGACAACGGACCGAGCGACTACTTCGTCATCCGCAACCAAGAGGGATCGATCCAGACCGAGTTCATTGGCCTCCCTACGGATCCATCCGACACCGCGGATCAATACACCAATCGCTTCCTCCAGCAAGTTCTCGCCGACCCGGACCTGAGCGAGGCGTCGGTCCGGACCGACGCCGATGGCAAGCCGATCTTGGGCGGCGACGACGACAAGGCGTACGTGGCAATCGACTTCAGCATGGAAAGCGATACCGCTGGAACCATCAAGAACACCTACCACGCGATCTGCTGGCGGATGTCGTCGGCCGGTGGTGTCCTGGTGATGATTTTCCAAACACCGCAGGACGAGTACGACGACTGGGCACCCGCGCGGGAGGCGCTGGAACAGGGGGTCACGCTCCCCAGCTAGTGCTTGGCCTCGGAGGCTGCGCGGAGCCTGCGCTCCGACGTCCGATTCCGCCGTTGTCGCGGTTGCGGTCTAGGCGGAAACCGATTGAGCGACGACGCCGAGCCGCTCCCCTCGCAGGAAGTCGGCGGCCGGCGTCGTCCGGCCGGTCAAGGCGAGATCGGCCAGCAGTTCGCCGACCACCGCCGCGAACTTGAACCCGTGCCCGCTGCAACTGCTGGCATAGCAGACGTTTGCGTGGGCCGGATGGCGATCGATGAGGAAGTGCTGATCCGGCGTGGTGGTGTAGAGACAGGCATAGCGCTCGACCACCTCGCCGTTGAGCGCCGGGATGTGCCGGGCGAAGAAGTCGCGGACCAGACGCTCGTCCTCGGCAGTCACCACCCGCTCAACCGTGTCCGGGTCGCACCAGTCCTCGTTGTGGTGGCGCCCGGCCTTGATCCCCGGCAGCGTCAGGTGAGGGAAACCGTAGAAGACGCCCTCACCGCGTCGCTCCCACATGTAGACCGGAAACCGCCCCAGCGCAAAGAGATCCGGCGACTCACGCGGTTGCCAGTAAAAGACGGGGATGCGCTCGATCCCGATCATCCGCGCCAGTTCGGGGAGCAGCTTGCCGATCCAGGGGCCGGCGGCGATGACCAACCGCGCGGCGCGGAACCGGCCGACGTCCGTCAAGACCTCGACGCCGTCGGCCGTCGCCGTCCAGCGACGGACCGTCGTCTCGTCGCGCAGCACCGCTCCGTGCGCCACCGCCAGTCGCCGGTGCGCGGCGACACAGCGATCGGCGAAGAGGATGCCCATCCGCGGGTCGAAGAGGGCGATTTCGTCGTCGTCGGGCAGGAACGCTGGATAGCGCCGACGGACCTCCACCGCGTCGAGGATCTCGTGCTCCCGCTCTTGCCGGCGGATCGCCGCGATCGATTCGGCCACGAGCTCGTCGTCCGGCCGTCCGAACATCAGCCCTCCGGACGGATACAGGAGCGGCTCGCCCGCCTCCGCCTCGAGTGCCGCCCAGAGCTCATAGGCGCGAGCGAGGAGCATGTTGTAATCCGGGTGCTCGTAGTAGGCGAGGCGGATGATGCGCGATTCGCCATGGGATGAGCCGTTGGTGTGACCGGCGGCGTAGGCGTCCAACCCCAAAACGCGCTCACCCCGGCGACTGAGGTGATATGCCGCCGCGCTTCCCATCGCCCCCAGCCCAACGACGATGACATCGTATTCGGTCACCGACCCGACATCCCTTCGCGACCGCGGTCATCCCGCCCCAATCAGCTCGCTCGGGTAAGTATGCCGCGTCGATGGCGAGCAGCCGTCCACGCTGCGTATAGTGGCCGGGACTAGGGGATCCGTGTCGACGCGGCGATAGGGCAACGTGCAATGGCGACACAGGTAAGGCAGCGGAAGCAGCGGGGCCACATCGAGCACGGCGATCCGATCATCGAAATCCGCGGACTCGTCAAGCGCTACGGCTCGCTGACCGCCGTCGATGGTGTCGATCTGACTGTCGCCGCGGGCGAGATCTTCGGCATCCTCGGGCCGAACGGCGCCGGGAAGACGACGACGCTGGAGATGATCGAGGGGCTGCGGCGACCCGACGCCGGGACGATCCGCGTCGGTGGGTTCGACGCGGTGGCGGAGAGCGACGAGGTCCGGCGGATCATCGGCGTCCAGCTCCAGACGACCGCCCTCTTCGACTACCTCAATGCCACCGAGCTGATCGAGCTCTTCGCCGGGCTGTACGGAGTTGATGGCTCCCCTGCCCGCATTGAAGAGCTCCTTGGGATGGTCGGCCTGGAGGAGAAGCGAAAGGCGCGGGTTGACGAACTGTCCGGAGGTCAGCGTCAGCGACTCTCGATCACCCTTGCCCTCGTCAACCAACCGCTCGTCGCCTTCCTCGACGAACCGACCACCGGTCTCGACCCCGGCGCTCGCCGCGATCTCTGGCAGACGATCCAGCGCATCCGCTCCGCCGGTACGACCGTCGTCCTGACAACCCACTACATGGAGGAGGCGGAAGTTCTCTGCGACCGGGTCGCCGTGATGGACCGCGGCAAGGTCATTGCCTGCGACACACCGAACGCTCTGATCCGGCAGCTCGGCACCGCCGCGAAAGTCCGCGCACGAATTGCTGCCGGCACCCTTTCCCCCGAAGAACTTGCCACCCTCACTGGCGTGACGGCCAGTGAAATCCACCACGGCCAGATTGAGCTCCGCACCACCGACGTCCAGTCGACGCTCGTCGATCTCCTCGCTTTGGCCACCCGCAACGGTGTCCTGCTGACCGACCTCCGGAGCACCCAGGCCAGCCTGGAAGACGTTTTCCTCAGCCTGACCGGGCGGACGTACGAGGACGAGGGAGACGGTGAGGCGGACAGGCGGACAGACGGACAGGCGGACAGCGACGGAAGAAAACGGCGGCGCGGGAGGTAGTGACGTTGTTTTCTTCTTTCCGTCTCTCCGTTTGTCCGCCTGTCCGCCTCCGGAGATAGAGATGCGTGCATTCCTGGCGATGGTGAAGGCGAATCTGAAGATGGTCGTGCGGAACCGGCAGGCCCTCTTCTGGAATCTCGCTTTCCCCGGGCTCTTCATCGTCATCTTCGGCGCGGTCTTCGGTCGCGATACCGGCGTGGATTTCACCGTCGGTGTTGCCGGCGCGCCGTCGGCTCTCCGCGACAACGCCGTGGCGGCGATGGAGCAGAGCGATGCCTTCACGGTCAGGATCGGGGACGAGGGCGATGAGATGAAGAAGCTGAGAGACGGCGACCGCGACGTCGTCCTCGTCTTCGGATCGGCCCCGGACGGCGGCGGACAACCGGCCGTGCAGATCTCCTATGACGAGACTGCCGGACCGAGCGCGCACGTGGCGGTCAGTGCCGTCCGCCAGGTCCTCTTCACCGCGGCGCAGGGCGAGAACCCGGTTCCGATCACGGAGCAGCCGGTGACCGGCGAGGAGATCAGCTTTATCGACTTCTTTGTCCCCGGCATCCTCGGGATGGCGCTGATGAATTCCGGGGTGATCGGTCTCTCGACCGCGTTCGTGACCTATCGGGAGCGCGGCATCCTCCGCCGGATCAAGGTGACGCCCTTCCCCCTCTCCAGCTTCATCCTCGCCCGGATCGCCTCGCAGCTCGTCGTCGCCTACGCGCAGGCGATCATCCTGATCGGCATGGCGCGGCTCCTCTTCGGCCTGCATCTGCGGGGCAACATCCTGGTGATCGCGGTGACGATCCTGCTCGGGGCTCTGGCGTTCCTGGCGATCGGCTTCGCTATCTCGGGATTCGCCCGCAACGCCGAGACGGCCGCCAGCTACGCCAACCTGATTACCTTCCC
>JAXDKI010000617.1:0-2946 GCA_034667245.1 Thermomicrobiales bacterium
ATTCCAACACCTGGGGATACGACCCCGCGACGCGGACACGATTCCCGTCCGACGTCCGCTGGACCGGCGTTTTCCAGCGCACCCTCGGCAACGGCTACAAGGTGATCGAGGAAGGGCTGAACGGGCGGACCACCAACGTCGAGGACCCGATGCAAGCGCACCGCAACGGGCTGACGTACCTCCCGCCCTGCCTCGAATCGCACATGCCGCTCGACCTCGTCACCATTATGCTCGGGACCAACGATCTCAAAGCCCGTTTCGGCCGCTCCGGTTCGGACATCGCCGAGGCCTCGGCATCGCTGGCCGGGGTTGCCCGCACGCTGCCGGTCGGCCCGGATGGAAGTTCTCCGAAGGTGCTCTTGATCGTTCCGCCGCCGGTCGCGAAGCTGACCGCATTCGCCGAGATGTTCGTCGGTGCCGAGGAGAAGTCGCGCCGCTTCGGCCAGCACTACCGGACGGTCGCCGAATGGCACGCTGCCCCCGTCCTCGACGCCGGCGACGTGATCCGCTCCAGCGACCTCGACGGCATCCACTTCGAAGCCGACGAGCACCGCAAGCTCGGCGAGGCAGTCGCGCGAGAGGTGATGAGGCTGCTCGGATAGAGACGTTCGACTACCGATCCAGGATCTCTAGCACTGGCGCGAACTCCTCGATCGCCTCGATCGTGATCGGATCGAGCACGAGCTGAACGTGCCCAACTCCGGCGCGGGCGAATGCGCGCAGGTGCTCGGCGAGTTCCTCAGGCGTTCCCTTCCACGGCGCGATCGCCCGCTCCGCGGGATCGGCCGCGGCGCGGCCGGTGCTGCCGGTCATGCCGACGAGGATCGCGACGCTCCGTGTCACCTCCGACGGCTGGCGACCGGCCGCGAGGCAGGCGGCATCGACCTTCGCCAGCAGCGGCGCCAGTGCCGCCGGGTCGTTGCCGAAGTCGCCGTACCAGGCGTTCCAGTAATCGACGTGCGGCATCGTGATGCTCAGCATGCGATCGCCGTAGGAGCCGACGAGGAGTGGAGGACCGCCGGGACGCGGCCCGCGTGGGGTGAGGACGCAGTCGCGCGTCTGATAGTACAAACCGGCGAAGTCGATCTCGCCCTCTCGGAGGAGTGTGCGGATGATCGTGAATGCCTCCTCGAAGCGACCGACCCGGTGGTCATAGGGGAAACCGTAGGCGCGGTACTCCGGTTCGTGCCAGCCGGCCCCGAGACCGAGAATGAGCCGCCCACCGCTGATCTCGTCGATCGTCGCCGCCTTCTTGGCAATGACCGCGGGGTTGTGGAACGCCGTGCAGGCGACCAACGGTCCGAGCTCGACGCGACTGGTGACCGCCGCCAGCGCCGCCAGTACCGACCAGGCCTCCCAAGGAGCCCGCGGCGGCTCACCGGAATTACGGTAGAGCAAGTGGTCGCCGATCCACATCGAGTCGTACCCGAGTTCCTCGACGCGGCGGGCCATCGCCAGCAGCTCGGGCCAATGCACGAGGCGCTCGGCCTCGGGGAGTTGTACGCCGACCTTGAGCGGTCGCAGCCGTTTCATCTCTTGCATCCCTCCGCGAGCCGAATCTACTCGCTCCGACGACACGCCGCCCTCTGGCTGGTCTCAACGGTCTTGACGCCGTCTCGGGTGGCCGCAATGATGGGGGCGAGACGACCGTCGTCTCAACACTCATTACCGAGGAGCAAGAATCGGGCATGTCGAACGATGTCGAAAACCGGATACCGGTCGTGATCGAGACGCCGCTCGGCGAGATCGCGGTCGAGATCGACGCCGGCGCCGCGCCGGGGACGGCCGCCAATTTCCTGGCATACCTCGACGCCGGATCGTACGACGGCGGTATCTTCCGTCGCACGGTCACGATGGCGAACCAACCCAACGACGTCGTCAAGATCGAGGTGATCCAGGGCGGAATCAACGGAGACTACCCGCGGGAGGGCGGGCAGACGATCCCCCTCGAGCGGACCAGTGTCACCGGTCTCCGCCACCGCGACGGCACGATCTCGATGGCCCGACGGACACCCGATAGCGCGGTCTCCGAGTTCTTCATCTGCATCGGCGACCAACCCGAGCTCGACTTCGGCGGCAGGCGCAACCCCGACGGTCAAGGCTTCGCCGCCTTCGGTCAGGTCACGGCCGGTATGGACGTCGTCCGCGCCATCCAGCAATCACCGCACGAGGAACAGCGCCTCACACCGCCGGTACCGATCACCCGCATCCGCAGGGCGTAACCCAACTGTCACCGATAGCTCAAGCCGACGGAATGATCGGCAAGACGACGTGTGACGGGTGCGCGGCGTCGTGCAGGATGCGCTGGCGTGCCGATCGGGGCGAGGCGTCGTCGCCGATCGGTGCGCCGGTGTTCAGGTTGCGATCGAAGCGCGGGAAGTTGCTGCTGCTGACCTCCAGTCGGATCGCATGACCAGCTTTGAAGACGTTGGACGTCACCCAACAGTCGATGACGAACTCGTAGACCTCGCCCGGTGTCAGGAGCTCAGCGGGACCGCGTCCGTTCCGGTAGCGTCCGCGGACGATCCCATCGCAGAGATTCCAGGCGGTCCCGTCCGGGAAGACGTCGATCAGCTTCGCCGTGAAGTCGGTGTCAGGTCCGTCGGTCGCCGCAAAGAGGTGAGCGATGACCGGTCCGGTCACCTCGACGTCACTCGCCAGCGGTGGGGTCGTGTAGACGAGCACGTCGTCCCGGACCTCGATCGGACGCTGATCGAAGACGCCCCAGGGAACGACCTCCGGGTTGCAGCAGTTGCAGCCACCCATCGTCGGCACCGGATGCTCGGGGTCGTAGACATAACTGTCGGCGGGTTCCTCGCCCGGTGCGGTAGCGCTGAGCGTACCGTCACCGTGGAGCGTGTTGGCCCGTCCCCCCGAGTGGAGGTAGTAGGGTGTCCAGACGGTTCGCGCGAGCGGCCATTCCTGCTCGTCTCGCCAAACGTTGGT
>JAXDKI010000618.1:0-4777 GCA_034667245.1 Thermomicrobiales bacterium
TGCTATTTGGAAGCGAGGGGCGGCACGATGGCTGAATTGATGTGCAAAGACGAGACGACCGGCGCGCCGCTGATCAACCTCGTCTTCGAAGGAGGAGGAGTCAAGGGTGTCGGACTGGTCGGTGCCCTGGCGGTGCTCGAAGAGCGGGGCTATCGGGTACGTCATGTGGCCGGCGCCTCGGCCGGTGCCATCGTCGCCGTCCTCCTTGCCGCCGGTTATTCGGCATCGGAGCTCTTGACGATCGCGCAGACGACCGGATTCAAGGACCTGCGCGACCGGGACTGGGTCGATCGTATCCCGCTCCTCGGCGGGCCGATCAGTATCTTCAAGGACCACGGCATCTACGAAGGGGACCGCCTCGTCAATTGGATGCGCGGACTCCTCGCAGAGCGAGGGATCAAGACGTCCGGCGACCTCGAAGCGCAGACAGCCGATGCGCGTCCCGTCTTCCGTCACGTCGCTCAAGTGATCGTCTCCGACTTGACGGAGCGCTCACTCCTGGTACTGCCGCGCGATGCGCACAAGTTGGGAATCGACCCGTCGAACCTCGATGTCGCTTTGGCAGTTCGGATGAGCGTCAGCATCCCGATCTTCTTCGAACCGGTGCGGTTCACCAATCCCCGAACGGGCCGCCAGCACGTCCTCGTCGACGGCGGGCTGCTCTCCAACTTCCCGGTCTGGCTCTTCGATGACGAAGAGGAGGCCGGTTGTCCGACGCTGGGCATCCGGCTGGACGAGGAGGACGAAGAAGGGCGGAGCAGGACCAACGGTCTCGCTCTCGACTCGGTCCTCGGGTTTGTCAAGGGGCTGGCGCAAACCGCCGTTTCCGCGCACGATCGACATTATCTGGAGAGGTCGAACTTCGACCGGACCATCGGTGTGCCGAGTCTAGGCGTCGGCACCACCGACTTCGACATCTCGCCGGAGGTGTCACGGGCCCTCTATGAATCGGGGAGACTCGCCGCCGATGCGTTCCTCGACCAGTGGTGCGGACATCCGATGCCCGTGATTCAATCCGCGGCGGCTGACAAGGAGATGGAGTTCTTCGGTTTCGCGGATTAGACCTGATGGTCACTGCCGGCGCGCAGATGCCGATTATTCGGATTGGCGAGTGAGGGTCCGGGTGACCGCAACTATCGCCTGCTCACCGCCAGACAGGAGGCGCTCTATCTCCTGATCTAGCTTAGTCGCCTGTTCCCGATCCCGCATCAAGTCCGTATTAGCTCTGACCATGGTGACGGCGCTCTTGAGCGCCGCTTCAGCCAGGCGGAGACTCGTTTGGACGTCGGCGCGCGCGTGTTTGGTGCCCAGTGAGCCGACCGCTTCGAGCGCGGCGAGCAGCTCGACGCAGCTCGATGCCATCTGTAGGGGAACATCCGCCGAACCCACGAGTGCCGCCTCGAGCGCGTCACGTCGGGACTCTCGTTCCTCGGCAGTCGCTTTCGGCAATCGTGCAGCCTCTCGGTACGCGCCGTAGGCATGCTCATCCTCGCTTGCCAGCTCCAGGAATCTGGAGCGAAGCTGAGCAGCCGTCGTCTTTGCGTCGGTCAGCGCTTCCGAAACTTGAGGCTCCACAGGACGCGACAGCGTGAGATGACAGACCATTTCCGCAAGACCTGCGGCAAACGCCGCGACAGTAGCGATCACGCTACCGCCGCCCGGAGTCGGCTCTCCCGAGGCGACTGCTGACGCATAGTCGCTGATAGTTCGTGTCGTCGCGTCCGTCACGGAAACTCCCTCGATAACCAAAGTCGATGGTAGAAGATACCGGCTGTCCAATCCCCCCGGGAGCCCGGCACGGGAAGCCGGTGAGGTTTGCGGAATCCGGCGTCAAGATGAAGGCGACGGCTGAAACTCCAGTTGATCCCCGGCCCGGACATCGACCGCGTCCGCGGTGCCTCCCGTCATCTCGATCACGGCTGCGGCGTTAGTGAAATCAAACCGCCAGGGACGCATCGAGGGACGGACCTTGACGACCTGATTCTGCTTGTCGAGGTAAATCAGATCGATCGGGAAGCGCATGAATTGGGTGTGGATCCCTTTCGCCGGGCGAAAGAGCATGCCGTGACCGTCGGGAAGCCCCTTACGCAGCATCAACCCGCGAAAACTGCGCCAGGGTCCCGTTGCCTCTTCGACCGCCGTCGCGATCACGCGACCTGTCCGGGCGTTGACCACCTGATGTACCTGAGCAGACATGTTCACACTCCCCACGACCCTCTGAGCCTCCCTCGCGTGAGAGAGTGACGGCCTCTCCTTGACCGGCTTATACGCCGACGAATGCCGCGGGTGAATGGCCCAATCGTCTCGGGCAGCGGATCGTACGGGGAAGCGACGTCCTCGTGGTCTTGCAATCGGCCTCGCCCTTCCATGGCGGCCCAAGCGCGTTCGCATTCCGTCACCGGAGTAGGAGACCGCAAGGTGGTCTATTTCTTTCGGGAGGCAGTCGCGATCGCTTCCAACTCCTGGACGAATCGCTCTTCGTCGACGAATTCGATCCGGTAGTCCGACTCGTGGACGCTCGGGGCGGGCGGGAGGACGAACCGCACCCAACCCTCCTCGGCGCCGAGGCAGAGCAGATCCGTCACCTTCGCCTCGAAGCGGTCATAGGGCATGTTGGGCGCCAGGACGCGGTAATACTGTTCCCCCATCCCGTTACGGGTCCAGACCAGCCGAACGAGCTGGCGGTGTTTGGTCCGGAGATCGGAGGCGACCAACTCGTTCGCCATCAGGCCACGCAGGATCGCGTTCAGTTTGCCCATTGGCCGCGTCGGCGATTGGCAGACGGGACAGCGGCCGTCCGGGGCGTCGGCGTGGCTAAAGCTGCGCCGGCAGGCGTCGCACCAGAGGTAGGTTTTCTGGGCCGAGGTTGCGCTCATCGCGGGGATGGTCCTTGATTGCCCTATAGGAGGAGGAATGACAAACCCGGCCAGGATGGATCTGGCCGGGTTCGGTCGTGCATTGGCTGCAACGGCAGGTGCTTATTAGTTGCGCATCCCGCGTTGCTCGTAGCGCTCCATGCCGCCGCCGAGTCCGACGTTGACCGAGCTCGGGTGTTCTCCGGCCCTGTCTGCCCACTTCTGGATCATGTGGGTAAGCCAGATGCCGCCGATCATCATCACGACGGCGACGGCCACCTCGATCGTGTCGGCGAGGACACCATAGTGAGCGAGGTTATCGATCCGGAGATCGCCGAGCCACTGGATCGCGTCTTTCATCGTGCGGAACCCCCTGCTCGCCTTATCAGTTCGCTACTTGACGATCAGCTTGCCGACCATGCCCGCCTGCTTGTGGCCGGGGACGGCACAGTAGTACTCGTACTCGCCGGGCGCGGCGTTGATCGTCACCGTCCCGGTCTGCCCGCCCGCATACTCGCCGGAATGGACGTTCAGTTCGTCGACGTCGAAGGTGTGGACCGCGCTGCCCTTGTTGACCAGGTTAATCGTCACGTCGGTGTTGGCCGGGATCGTGATCTCAGCCGGCGCGAAGGCGATGTCCACCATGTCGACCTCGATCGGAGCCTGGGAAGCGGGTGGCGCTCCTTCGGTCGGTGGCGGACCCTGTGACTCATTGGCCGGAGCCGCGGCGCCTTCGACGACGTGGAGGGTGCCGACCATACCGGCCTCTTTGTGGCCGGGGATGGCGCAGTAGAAGTCGTAGTCGCCGGCTGGGGCGTTGATCGTGACGGTCGTCGTCGCGCCCGGCGCCACCTCGCCGGAGTGGACGTTCAGAGCGTCGATGTCGAAGGTATGCGGGGCGGCGCCCTTGTTGACCAGGGTGATCGTCACCTCGGTGTTCGCCGGGATTGTGATCTCCTTCGGGTCGAAGAAGATGTCGTGTAGCTCAACGGTCTGCGTCGCCCCAGTGGTAGTTGGAGTTCCCGACGGCTGCGGGGTCGCGTTCTGGGGTGCCTCTGTGGCCGCCGGCGGCGCGGTCGGGTAGCCGCCGTACACCTCGATGGCGTGGTTGTAGACCTCGTTCCAGTCGACGTGCTGAATCATCGTCACCAGCTCTTCGATCTGGGCGTCGTTGAGCGGACCTCCCTTACTCTCACTCCAGGGAGGCATCCGGTACGTACCTGGCTCCGAGCCTGGAAGTCCATTGTGGATGGTGTCGCTGATGACGGTGGCGCGGGCGGCGACGCCTCCCGGGTAGGGCGTGCCGCGAGCGTTGATGCCCTGCTGATTCAATGACGTGTTGATACCGCCGAGTGCAGCGCCAATGCGACCGGTTCTGGCCTCGCCGGGAGCCGTGTATCCCTCACCCGCTGGCCCGTGGCATGCCAGACAGAGCGATACGTAATTGGCGATCGCACGTTCGATCGCGTCGTGCTGTTGCGACTTTTCTTCGGCCTTGATCCGGTTGCTCTCATCGGCGAGATAGAGCACCAGCACCGTGGCAAGCGCTACGAGCCCGACGATGACGACGGTCGCCAGCTTCTGAACTGCCCCCACGCTTGCGTACTCCTGTCCTTCGTTGCCGGAGTGCTCACCGACTCCAGACCGTCAGATCCGGTTATCGCCGGGCGCTATGCCGGATAGGGGACCGCCTGGCTCTTCTCATATACGGCACGCTCTCGGATGTCGCCCGTGTTAACCGTCACGCTACCGTCGGCCTTGACTTCGACTGCCATGTAATCCATAGAGCGAGGTGCCGGGCCACCAGTCCGCGTGCCGTTGTAATCGTAGAGGCTGCCGTGGCAAGGGCAAGCAAAGGCCCGGTCGCTCTCGGCGGGGCCGTGGTATGGCACTGCACAACCGAGGTGCGGGCACTTTTGGTA
>JAXDKI010000619.1:0-2850 GCA_034667245.1 Thermomicrobiales bacterium
TCGGGCGGTGTCATCGTTCGATCCCCCCAGGTAGGTCGAGTAGAAGAGGGCAGAGCCCGGCGCGTTGAGCTTGGTGACGAACGAGTCGATGGACCCTGCATTGGATCCCTGGAACGGGGGTTGCGAGACTGGTATGGGGAAGTTCGTGGAGGTCGTGGTGCCGGTCACGTAGGCCGCGCCCGAGGAGTCGACCGCGATCCCGTAGCCCAGATCGTCGCCTGGGCCACCAACGCTGTTCGGGCCGCCGAGGTAGGTCGAGTAGCTAAGGGCCGAGCCCGTGGAGTTCAGCTTGGTGACGAAGGCATCGGTGGACCCAGCGTTGGATCCGATGAGCGGGGATTGCATCGGGAAGTTAGTGGAGGTCGTGGAGCCGGTCACGTACGCCGAGCCCGAGGAGTCGACCGCGATCGCGAAGCCGAGATCGGAATCCGAGCCGCCGAGGTAGGTCGAGTAGACGAGGCCCGAGCCCGCGGTGTTGAGTTTGGCGACGAAGACGTCGGGCGTCCCGGCATTGGATCCCTGGGACGGGACTTGCGTGGGGAAGTTCGTGGACGCCGTGTAGCCGGTCACATAGGCCGCGCCGGAGGAGTCGACCGCGATCCCGAAGACATTGTCGTACCCCGTGCCGCCGAGGTAGGTCGAGTAGATGAGGCTGGGATCGATCACCAGTGGATAGTTGTGGTTGTAGTCACCGACCTCGAAGGCGACCTCGTCACCCGCGAGCGAGAAGCGCCCGTCGACCGTGATCCGCCGCCCCCCGATCGTCTGATAGAGCACGGGCGCTTGTTGCGTGATCGCACCGCTGTCCGTCGTGATGACGAGGCTGCCGCCCCTAAGCGCGACATCCTTGGCGCCCGAGAATCCGACCCGGATGTTCCCAGGGTCCGCATGCGGGGCCACCACGAAGTCGTATTCCAGAGTGCCCTCGTTGGTCCCGTAGTAGGTGACATCGATCCCCGGAAGGATGTCGCTATACGAGACGCGAGCAAAGGTCGGCACTCCGCTCCGCCACTTGGCACTGTCATTGCCGATGAAGTAGTTGACCTTGCCGGGAAGAGACTCGAGCGCGCGCGCTGGGCCGGAGGAGCTGACTCCCAGAAGTTCCAATCGGACGAGGTCCTGAGCCTTCTTCGTACCGAGTGCCAGTGTCGCTCCGGTCGCGTTGATCGCCATCCCGAAGCCTTGACCGCGTGCCACGAAGTCGTAGCGGCCCGGCGCTTGGCCCACGTTGGGCTCGAAGGAGATGGGGAGATTGCCGTAACCGTCGGTCACGGGCGCTTCTGCACCGGCGCCCGAGACGCTGGAGGCGGCGGAGACAGGGGCGACGGGCGCAAAGGGGGCGAGCGATGGAGCCACGACCACGAGGCTCGCCGCAAGTGCGGCCACCGCGAGGAGCGCAGCTTGCATGCGCGGAACCTCGCGGGTCGGAAGGGCGACGATCGGCCACCATGGGCTCAACATTTGAACCGTCGCCTCCTTCTGCAACCACTGTATGTCTGAGCGGACGCGACTTGTATGGGGAAGCGGATGTATTGCTGGAGGTTTTGTGAGGTTTGTGACGAATCTCACGTGGTCGGCTGCTCCCGCAGGCCGGACGCGCGAGCCAAGGAGCGACGATGCGATCTCGGATTCTGGCCCTTTCCCTTGCAGTCGTGGTTCTGGGAACTCTTTGCCTGCCGGGCCTCCCCGCCGCCGCCCAGGTCAGTCCGATGCTCGGCGCGCATCCTGACCTCGCCTCGTGGGTGGACCCGATGATCGGAACCTTTCCCCCCGGATTCACCAGCCCCGGCCCCCTGCTGCCCCACGGGATGGTCGGCGTCGGCCCCGACACCGGCGAAGGACCGGTGAACTACGGCGGCTACTACCGCCACAACGCGATCGTGACCGGCTTCAGCCAAACGCACATGTCGACCGGCGGTGTACAGGGCGGCCAAGTGCCGCTGATGCCGATAACCGGCGAGCCGACCGCCGGCAATCTTGCCAACCCGTTCTTCCCGCAGCCGGTCCCCGCGTATTCGTCCCCGGTCGACCACGCGACCGAGGTCGCGGAGCCCGGCTACTACTCCGCGCTCCTCGCCCGCTATGGGGTGCGCGCGGAACTGACGGCGACACGCCGCGCGGGGATGCATCGCTACTCCTTCCCGCCCGCCGGGGACGCTGGCATCGTGCTGCACGCCGGACGCGACCTCAAGGGCTTGTTGAATGCGCGGTTCGTTCGCCCCGACGCGCAGACGATCGTCGGAAGCGTCGACGTCACTCGACCCGATCACACGTTGTTCTTCGCAGCGCGTTTCGATCGCCCCGTCACCGCCGTCACGACCTTGGACGGCGCGCCGGTCGCGATCGGTGACGCGGTCCAAGGAGTGGGCGTCGGCGCCGTCGCTCGATTCGACCCTGGGAGCACGGTACTGGCGAAGGTCGGCATCTCCTACGTCGACGAGGCCGGCGCACTCGGCAACCTCGACGCCGAGATCCCCGACTGGAACTTCGACGACGTCCGCGCACAAGCGCGGGACGCGTGGAACGCTGCGCTCGGGTCGATCGAGATCGAAGGCGGAACGGATGCCGATCGCACCTCGTTCTATACGGGGCTGTACCACGCGCAAACGTTCCCGACCATCATGAGCGACGTTGATGGCCGCTACCGAGGCGGCGACGGCGCGATCCATTCAGGCGAGCGACCGCACTACTCCTCGTTCGCACTGTGGGATTCCTACCGCGGGCAGAACCAGCTGCTCTCGGTCATCGACCCAGACGCGTACCGCGACATGGTGATGTCGATGCTCGACCTTCACCGCACGACCGGCTCGCTTCCACGCTGGCAGCTCGCACACATCAATACCGGCTCGA
>JAXDKI010000620.1:0-4807 GCA_034667245.1 Thermomicrobiales bacterium
GATCGCCCGGACTCCGTTCTTGACACCGGCGAGGACCACGTCCCTGTGCAGATGGTCCGGAGTCACGACGCTGAGAATGTCGACTTGCTCCCGTGCCAACATCTCACGGTAATCGGCATAGGTGCGGACCCCCGGCCAGGTTGGGCTCCACTGCCGCTCAAACGCCTCCCGGGCATCCGGGTTGATGTCGCAGCCGGCGACAACCTCGATACCCGGCATGGCTGCAAATGCGGACGCGTGGCTGTACGGCGTGGCCGTGCCAAGAACGGGATGCGACGCCGGTCCCGCCGGGTCCGCACCGATCCAGGACAGTCCGACGATCGCCGCTCGATGTTTCCCCATGACGGTCCGCTGTCCTCCCAATTCCTAAAAGAGCGCCCTTACAACAGCTCGCCGAAGCGTTCCCGCAGCAGAGTGCGCAGCGCCTCGACCTGTTCCCCAGTCCCGGCCCGATAGGGCCCACGCACCCGCAGAGGCATCTCCGGCAGGATCCCGGCGCTCGTCGCGATCTTTGCCAGCGCCGGCGAGGCCGTCGGCAGACCGTCGGCATTCAACCATTCGCGGAAGAGTGCTTCGGCGACGACGCGCTTCCGCGCCGCCTCCGTCCAGTCGCCGCGCAGGCAGTCGCGCCAGAGCTCGACGGTGAAACGTGGGCTGAGGTTGGCCAGGAAGCTGTAGAAACCCTGCGCCCCGAACAGCGCTCCCGGAACGATCTGCTGATCGACCACGAAGTGCCGGACCTCTGGCGTCGCCTGCACGATCTCGATCAGCGATCCGACGTCGCCTCCCGTGTGCTTCGTCCCGACGAGATTCGGGGCGACGTCCAGGATTGCCTGGTAATCCCTGCCCGAGAGGAATCGGCCCGATCGCGCGATGTTGTACTGGACGAGACTGACGTCCGGGCAGGCGGTCTGGAGCTCCGCGAAGAACCGCCGCACCTCGTCGTCGCCGAGCGGTACCCAGGATGGCAGCGCGACCTGAACGCACCCAATCCCACGTTCTCGGGCGTAGCGCATCCGTTTGAGCACGCCCTCGGTATGCGACCAGGTACAGCCGACCTGCGCCGGCAGACCGACCGCCTGCGCCGCCTCGGCGAAGGCATCGACCAGCCGGCAGAAATCCTCCCACTCGAGGACGTGCATCTCGCCGTCGGTAGCGGTCGTGTAGACGCCATCGATGCCCGCGGCGTGGTAGCGCCGCACGAGTTCCGCGACGACACCGGAATCGACCGTGCCGTCGTCCGACCAGGGCACCGGGAGCGCCGCCCAGACGCCCTGCAGTGCGGCGACGTCGAACATCAGTCGCGTCACGCGCCGGCGGTAGCGGCCTTGGCGCCGCCTGTGATCGGGTTGACGAGTTTGCCCAACCGCTCGATCTCCGCCTCGACCAGGTCACCTGGTTTCAGGTAGGTCTGGGTGGTGTCGCCGACGCCACCCGGGGTGCCCATCGCGAGCAGATCGCCTGGTTCCAGCGTCACGAAGCGCGAGAGGAACGCGATCGTCTCCGGGATCGTGAAGATCATCTCGCCCGCCGACGAGTGCTGCCGGAGCTCGCCATTGACGCGCAATGCCATCTCCAGCTCACCCGGTGTGCCGGCCTCGTCGCGCGTCACGAGGTACGGACCCACCGCGGCGAACCCGTCGCACCACTTCCCGAGCAGCCAGTCGAAAAACCAGTCGCCGTCTCGCTCCGTTCGGCCATCGGCGATCTTCAGACTCCGTGCCGAGATGTCGTTGAACACCACGTATCCGGCGACGTGCTCCTCCGCGCGCTCGATCGGGATTTGCCGGCCCTCCTTGCCGATCACCGCCGCGATCTCGATCTCGTAATCCAGCGTGTCCGAGTCGGGAGGAACGACGATCGGATCGTTCGTGCCGATCACCGCCGTGCCCGGTTTGATGAACGGCCGCGGGGTGATCCGGCTCTTGTCGACCGGTGCCGCGCCAGACTCCGTGATGTGCGACTGGTAGTTGCCCGCAAGTAACAGCAGCTTCGGCGGGTTCGGCACCGCCGCCGTCAACCGCACGTCGTCAACCTTCCAGCCGGCGATCCGCCCCGCCTCCGCTTCCGCTTTGACTCGCTCGGCGATCTGTAATCCGCTCTCGCCGAGCCCCAGCAAGCCGACCACGTCCGCCGGTAGTGTCTCGCCGAATGTCGCCGCGCCCGCGGCGAGGTCGACGACCACCTCTCCTGTCACTACGCCGGCTCGTCGCTCGCCGGTCGGCGTCAGATACGTCACCAGTTTCACCCGTCGCTCCTCCCCGTTCCTGTCTCCAATTGATCATCAGCTCGTTCGTAACGATATTTCAGTTCGATGGCGTGGCAACGCGGACTCGCTGCCCGGACTCCGCGGCTTGATAGGCCGCGTCGATGATTCGCAACGCCTCTGTCACGTGCTCGCCGGTCACGAATGGTTCGCGGTCTTCCTCGATTGCGCGCACGAGATCGTCGATGATCGCGACCCCGCCCGCACCGTAGCCGGGAAAGGTCCGCGTCGTGTAGTTGATCTCCTGATCCGTCACCGGATCGGCCACACTGCCCGGACCGATCCAGGTCACGTCCCCGCTGGGCGTGATCTTCACCGATCCGCCGCTGCCGCGGAGCGCGAGGTATCCTTCGCCCGCCGGTCGCGGCAGCGCATAGGCGTAGTGAACCGTTCCGATTGCCCCACTCTCGTAGCGCAATGCCAGGGAGATGACGTCCTCGACGTCGATCGCTTCGCCATTGACTGTCCCGGCCATCGCCTGAACCTCGACGACCCGCTCGCCGGTCAGCCAGAGGAGTATGTCGAGGTCGTGGATGCCGAGCCAGTGGAGCACGCCGCCCCCGCTCTTCTCGCGACTGAAAATCTGGTTCTCCGGATGGCGAACGCGGACCGACGAGGTGACGAAGATGGCCTCCGTCGAGAACAGCCGCCCCAGTCGACCAGACTCTACCATCGCCCGCGCGTCCTGCCACCCGCGCCCGAACCGCTTCGTCAACGCCACCGCCACCTTGACGCCGGCCGCTCGGGCGACGCCGAATGCGCGCTCGGCTTCCGCCGCCGTGCGCGCGGCCGGCTTGTCGATCAGGAGATGAATCCCCGCCTGCGCCAGCTGCTCGATCGCGGCCGGTGCCGCCACCGGCGGCAGCGTGACCATCGCCAGATCGAGACGGTGTCGTCCGATCAGCTCGCCCAGATCGGTTTCGAACGGAAGAGCGCGGTAGCTGGGATCGAGCGCCGCGCTTAGGTGGGGATCAGAGTGTCGCGGCGCGAGCCGCCGCCCGAGCTCCGGGTCGGAATCGTATAGCGCCACGATCTCGACCCGATCGCGAAGTTGCTCCAGACTCTCTACCCATCCCGTGACGTGGAAATGCTCCAGCCCGACGATACCTACTCGGAGTTTCGACAAGACTTCACCTCGCCCACGACGCGTCCAAGATCACGAACCGCCGGCGCATTGTCCGCTGCTCTCCGATCCTTGGCAACGGGTACGGTACCGGCACGGAGGCACAATCACTCGGCCTCCCAATCAAAGACCACACCGACGTAACTGCGATCCCCGTCCGCCATCCGACGTAAGACCGACTCCAGATCGTCCGGTCTCATCACGTGGGAGACGAGCTTGCCGAGCGGTAATTTCCCCTGAGCGGCTCGCTCCAACGTGTAGGCGAAGTTCCGGTGTGTCGTCGCCAGCCGCGGATTCGGTGCGACGACGTCTGCCGGATCGGAGCCACAACCGATGATCTGCAACCGTTGATAGTGAAACTTGCTGGGAAAGCCGTAAAGCAGTCCGTGCAACTCCAAAGCAAGATCACCGGGAGGAAGATCGCGATAGATCCCCATGACGGCGATCCGCGTCCAGTCCCGCGCCATCCCGACTGCCTGCTTGAACCCGTGCCACGAGCCCGACGTTTCGAGGATCAGGTCGGCTCCGGCGTCCCCGAGAAACTCGGCGATCCGCTCGGTCGCCCCGTCCGCCCCCGGCTGCTCTACGGCGCCTAACCGCAATCCCCGCGCAAACTCCGCCCGCTGAGCATCGACCTCGATCCCGAGTACCCGCGCCCCCATCTGGTCCGCCATCAACGCCGCCGAAAGCCCGACGAGTCCCAGCCCGACAACGACGACCGTCTCCGCCGCCGCATACTGCCCGAGATGCAGCGCGCTCACCGACCAGGTGGGCAAATAGGCGAGGCTGGCATCACGCAGGCCCAGCTCTCCGTGAATTCTGTGAACCTGCCCCTCCGACAGAACGGCATACTCCTGGTGTCCCACACCGACTGACGCGACGCGATCGCCCGGCGCAACGCGAGTCACCCCGTCTCCCACGGCCTCGACCACGCCGCTCCCCATGTAGACCGCCTCTTCCGGCTGGCTAGACGAACCCCCGTAGCCGCCGGTGCGGAAGACGTGGAGATTGCTCCCGGGGCTCAGCGCCGTGAAGGCCACCCGGACCAGCACCTGCCCCGGCCCGGGTTCGGGGACCGTTTCCTCAAATGCCTGCACGCGTTCTGGACCCGTGATGTAATAATGTCTCATCGTCGCTTCGTTCCCTTCCCGTCGCCATGGTCGTTGAGGAGTGCGCACAAAGATGCCGGATCCCTGTTCCCGTCTCGAACCAGACGGTCCGCTCGCCCTGCTCGACGCCCGCACGCTCTTCGCGTCCGGAGCGGTGCGTCGCCGCAGCAGCGGCGGCCTGACCCGTCTCCCATCTGGTCGCCTCCTCTTCACCTTCGCGCTCGGCACCGCGGGCGAAGAGCGTCACAACGACGGCGCGATCATGCTCAGCCACTCGGACGACGGCGGCCAAACCTGGGACGACCCTTT
>JAXDKI010000621.1:0-7140 GCA_034667245.1 Thermomicrobiales bacterium
CGCCCACCGCACGCTCGGCATCGATCTCTTCCTCGGCAACCCCTACGCCGCCGGCATCGACGACGAGCGAGTCAGACGCACGATGTATCTACTCGCGACCGACGTCCGTCGGGCACTCGACACCCAGGTCTCCCACTCCGCGACTCCCGAGACACCATAACATCGCATCCTGCGGAGAAAGTCGTCACACAGTGGTATTGACAATATAGATTGTATGATCTATTCTCTCTCCCAAGCGGCACCGGAGGAGGGACGGCGGGCCTGGGCAGCACCTTGCCCTCCCCGGTTGGCTACCCGGTCATCAGAGCCCGGAGCGTACCCGCCGTCCCCACCGCCGAAGGCCTTCGGCGCACCAAGAAGGGAGCCGCAAGGCGACCAGTGGGAGCGCGCGTGCGGGTCCCGTCGGCACTACGCCGAACACAATGCTCTTCTGACCTCACCTTGATTCAAGGTCATGACACCGCGGTACATCGATGTACCGAGCAATCGCGGGCGGCGAAGGTCGCAGATCCCGGAAACAGGTGCAGCCCGGCTCACGCCGGGCTGCACCTGCACCTCACATCGCTGGAAGAATCGGCCTCAGGACTCGTCCGTTGCCTCAGCAGCACCCGCTTCACCCGCCGGCGCCTCGGCTTCCGGAGCACCTTCGGTCCCCTCAGCAGGCTCCTCGACCGAGCCAGGCGTGATCATCGCTACCACCTCATCGGCGCTGGTGACCGCGGTCACGCCGGGCGGGAGCGTCAAGTCGCTGACCCTCAAGGCATCGCCGACGGCGGACAGATGCGACGCGTCGGCGTTGATCTCCTGCGGAAAGTCCCGCGGCAGCGCACTGACTTCGATGTCGGCGCGGACCTGGGTCAGGATCCCCGCGTGGCGTTCATCCGCATGCCGCAGAACCACCTGGACCGACGCGATCAGCGCCTCTCGGAGGTTCGGCGAAAAAAAGTCGACGTGCAGCGGCATCCGTTTGACCGGCTCCTCTTGCACCTCACGGATAAAGACTTGCTGGCTGCCACCATCCCACTGCAGCGTAAAGAGCGTGCTGTGGCCGTGCGCCATGTAGAACCGCTCGAAGTCGCGGCGTTGGACGGAGACCTGGACGGTCCCGCCACCGGTCAACCCCGGCCCATAGACCACACCGGGAACCAGTCCCACCCGGCGCAATTGCTTGACCTTCTTGCCGACCACGGTGCGCGGTTCGGCCATCAGAATCAGCCCGTCCATATCAGACGCCTCCTGACTCCTACTTCCTCATCGGCGTCCCGCCGGCCGCAAACCACGTCGGCAGGCAGAGCGAAACGCAGAGCGAAGCACAAAGAAACGCGCGGCCCACGCCGCGCAACGGCCGAGTGTACCACGTCGCGACGGACAAACCATGACGTTGCGTGCGACCGCCGATTACAATCGCCCGGCGTCGAGAGATAGCCTGCGCCGGTAGAACTGCGAAAACAGGGCGAGGAAAGGATGGCCGGCCTTCGATCCCGACGCCGGGTCGGCCGAGGAGCGTACATGCCACGCGGAGATCACGAGCCAACCGCCGACGAAAACCTCCGGTCGCCGATCGTCGCCCGACCCTGCCACCCCTTGGGACGCCTCGCACCGCTCGCCTCCGTTGCCCTCGCGGCCGTGGTTCTCCTCGCCGCCTGCGGTGACGGCGACGAGGAGACGACGCCGACGACCGCCGCCATGACTGCCGTGACGAAAGCAGCGACGACGGCCACGACCGCAAATCCAGTCTCTAGTCCGGCGGGCAGCCCGATTGGAAGTCCCGTCGCCGGTTCCCCAGCGGCCTCCCTGGTCTCGTCGCCAGTCGCCGAAGTGCCGGCAACAGCCGTAGCGTCTCCCGAAGTGACCGAGGGGATTACGACGCCCGAGGCAAGCCCGCAGACCGTCCAGATCCGGATCACGATCGTGGCGAGCCCGACCGTCGCCACGCCCCCTGCCAGCCCGGTCGCCGCCACACCGGAATTGGCCACGGCGACCGCAATGCCCTCACCGGCGGGCGCGGTGACGCCCTCGCCGAGCCCGTCTACAGCACCCGCGATGGCACCGACCAATGCGCCGCTGCCGCCGCCACTGCCTACGACCGGTCCCTAGGCAAGTACCCTAGCTGGCGGTGCGTTCTCGTAACCGCGCGGAGGATCGGCCCGTTCTTGACAGTACGAAGGAGCGCCACGTAGCATTCGGGCGCCTCAGGGGGGCATGCGAACAGGATCGGTCCGGCGTCCCGTTTAGGCGGGTTGCGGCATGCGGTTACCTCGCAGAGTCTCACGGGGCGGGAGTCCGGCAACGGTGCCGACCATCCCTCAACGGAGCCTGATTCGCTCGTTCCTGCGAACACGACGAGCAGGAGGTTGGCATGGGAGCCTACCTGATCCGCCGGGCGTTGATCTCCATCGTGACCTTGGTCGCGATCAGCATGGTGATCTTCACTATCCTCTACCTTGCCCCCGGTGACCCGCTCTCCGGCTTCGCCAACAACCCGAGCGTTCCGGCCGAGCTCCGCCAGCGTCTGCGGAAGCAGATGGGGATCGACGACCCCCTGCCCCAGCAGTACACCAAATGGGCAACTCAGTATATCCAGGGCAACTGGGGGGTCTCCTACAGCTCGCGCAGCAGCGTGCGCGACTATGTCCTCGGCCGGCTCCCCGTAACCATCGGCATCGTCGGTTCCGCCTTCCTCGTCGGGCTCCTGATCGCGATCCCGATCGGCGTCATCTCCGCAATCAAGCAGTACTCCCTCTTCGACCAATTCGCGACGACCTTCGCGTTCCTCGGGTTCAGTCTGCCCACCTTCTTTACGGGCATCCTGCTCATCGTCATCTTCAGCGTCAAACTCAACTGGCTGCCCTTTATTTACGATTCCACCGTAGACGGCGTCTGGGCCCACGTAAAGCAAGCGATCATGCCGGTCACCGTTCTCGGCTTGGCGGGTGCCGCCTCGCTGACGCGCTTTGTCCGCGCCTCGATGCTCGAGGTGATCAGCCAGGACTACGTGCGGACCGCACGCGCGAAGGGTCTGCGGGAGCAGAGCGTCGTCATCCTCCACGCCATGCGCAACGCCATGATCCCCGTCATCACGATCATCGCCCTCCAGGTTCCCGAGATCTTCGGCGGCGCGATCATCACGGAGCAGATTTTCCGCGTGCCGGGGATTGGCCGCCTCTTGATCGACGCGATCTCCAACAAGGACGTGCCGGTCGTGATGGCCGTCGCGTTCGGCATTTCGATCCTGGTCGTGGTCTTCAACATCATCGCGGACGTCCTCTATGCCGTCCTCGACCCGCGGATCAAGTTGAGCTAATGGACGGGCAGCTGAGCAGCGCGGGCGACGCTGCCCGCACGAGCGGCCAGGAGGGACAACGATGTCGCAAGAGGCTGATGTGAGCATGGCGCCTCGGGGCGTCGGCCACACCTCCTCGGCCCTCGCCGCCGAGGCACCCGCGAGGCTCGGACAACTCGACCAACTGAGCCTCCGCAAGCAGCGCTCGCTCTGGGGCAACGCCTGGCGCCAGTTCCGCCGTCACCGTCTCGCCATGGCCGGCCTCGTCCTGATCGTCTTCTTCATCCTGGCCGCCTACATCGGCACCCTGCTCTACCCACGGTCGATCGACGAGATCGACTTCATGCGGGTGGACGCCGACCCCTCCTTGTCGTATCCGTTCGGCACCGATTCGCTCGGCCAGGACATGCTCGCCCGCATCTTGTGGGGCGGCCGGGTCTCGCTGGCGGTCGGCATCCTCGCGGCCACCGTCGCGATCCTCCTCGGCACGGCCATCGGGGCCACCGCTGGCTTTTTCGGGGGGTTCACCGATAGTTTTCTCATGCGCTTCACCGACATGTTTATTAGCCTGCCGCAGCTGCCGTTGTTGTTGCTGGTGAGCTTCCTCTTTACCGACCGCATGAGGGAGGTGTTCGACGAGCACTTCGGGAACCCCAATCTCGGCGTTTTCTTCCTGATCGTCGGCGTCATCGCCGTCCTGAACTGGATGCCCACCGCTCGCCTCGTCCGCGCCAGTTTCCTCTCGCTGAAGGAGAAAGAGTTCGTCGAGGCCGCCCGCTCGATCGGGGCGACCCGCTCGACGCTGATGCTCAAACACATCCTGCCGAACGTCCTCAGTCCCATCATCGTCGCCGCCACCCTCAGCGTCGGCTCCGCCATCATCACCGAGTCGGCCCTCTCCTTCCTCGGTCTCGGCTTCCCTCCAGATGTCCCAACCTGGGGAACACTGCTTTTCCAAGCGAAGGACATCTTCCAGTTCCACCCGCACGAGGCGCTCTTCCCCGGCATGGTCATCTTCCTGACCGTGCTGGCGATCAACTACGTCGGCGACGGTCTGCGCGACGCCCTCGACCCCCGCAAGTCGCAGTAGCGAGTAGCCACTTGTCACTTGTCACTTGTCACTTGTCACTTGTCACTTGTCACTTGTCACTTGTCACTTGTCACTGGTGAGAGATGATGGACGCGATTGAGTTGGGAGCACCGGCATTTGCATGGCGGGACCACAGCCGCTACGTCGAGATCGTTCCGGTCCGCACCGGTTGGTTGGTGGTCTGGGGCCGGTACGAGGACATGGGCCGAAGGCGCCTCACCCTCGGCAATCGGGTTTACCGCGATCTCGTCGGCGTCCGCCGTCGCCTCGTCGACGCCGTCATTGAACTAACCGGCAACCGCCAGGAAGCGATCGACGCCCTCGCTCTCCTCGACCGGCGGGGATTGCCGGAGCACACGCCTCAAGACCTGCCGTCGCCGTTGTAATCCCCTCCATCACGGCAAGCTTCCGGGCAGCGGATATACTGGCGCACCCGCCCCGCGGGCTGATTCGACCCAAATCCACGGGAGTAATGCAACGTGTTGCAACCTACGGTCACCCGTGAACGAGACACACGGGCTGACCGCACGACGGGGCGTCCGTCCGCCGCGGATACCCGCGCCGTTGCCGTCCTCATCGGACTGATCACCCTCGCCGCCTGGAACCGGTTCAGCTTCGACGGCTGGCTGGCCCGCTTCGATCTCTTCACCTTCTTCATCCCCTGGTACGACTTCTTGGGCCAGCGCCTCCGTGCCGGCGAGATACCGGGCTGGAACCCCTCCGTCTTCAGCGGCACACCATTTGCCGGCGATCCCGCCTCGGGGTGGATGTACCTCCCGGCGATGATCTTCTTTCCGCTCCTCTCCACGCTGACCGCGTTCAAGGCCATGGTCGCCGTTCAGCTTGCCGTCGCGGGGTTGTCGACCTACGCCTTCACGCGCGTGCTCGGCATGCGGGCAAGCGCCGCGCTGGTCGCCGCGGTCGTCTACGTGTTCGGTCCCTTTTTCCAGTGGAACACCTACTGCTGTCTCGTCTTCAGCCAGATGGTCGCCTGGATTCCCCTCGCCCTCCTCGGCGTTGAGCTGTCGCTGCGCCGGCACCGCTGGCGCGATCGGCTCGTCCCGTGGTTTGTGACCGCGTTCGCGATCAGCCAGATGTTTGCCGGCTGGATCGGAGAGGGCTGGCTCTACGCCGTTCTCCTCGTCGCCGCCTACACGGGCTACCGCACGCTCCTGTCGCCTCCACAACCCGACATCCAGTTGCGAGATCGGTTGACCGTCGGCGCGGCCACGGGGGGCGCCGTCTTCGGGCTCGGTTTCGCGCTCGGAGCGGCGGGCATCCTGCCGCGGCTCGCCGTCAACGCGGAGACACATCTGGCTGGCGCCCGCTACAGCGAGCTCGGCGCCCAGGGAATCCTGAACCCACCGTGGCCGTTGGACGACCTGCTCATCCGGATCTTGGGGAACGGTTACGACGAGCGGCGGGCGGCGCTCGGCGGTGCCGCGCTCGTCCTGGCGCTCCTCGCGCCGGTTCTGGCCGGACGGCGCTTCACGGTGCCGTTCTTCGCGGTGGTCACGGTCATCGCGTTCACGCTCGCGCTCGACGAGACGCTCCTTCACCGACTCTTCTACCTGATCCCCCGCTACCGCGAGCTGCACGAGCACGACCCCTGGCGGTCAGTCTCGCTCGCTCCCTTCGGCCCGGCCATCCTGAGCGGCGCCGCCGTAGAGTCGCTCGCATCGTGGCGCCGGGGGCGATGGCGCCTGCCCATCGTCGTCGTTCCCCTCCTCGTGATCGCCGGTACGACGATCGTCCTCTGGCAGGTGGTCGAAGAGTTCGTCGGCTGGCCGTCGTTGGTGGCCGCGGCGGTGACTACCGTGTTGGTGGCGATCGCCGTCGTTGCCCATCCCGGCAGATCGACACGCCCGTCGCTCGATCGTGCCTCCCGTCTTGTGCCGGCGCTCGTGGTTGCCGTCGCCTTCGTGCAGCCGACCGGCCTGGAGATCACCGGTTCCTGGCTCGGTTGGCCGCCGGCACCAACCTGGGATCGCCACTGGCACCCCGACTCGATCGTGCCACGCGGGATCGAGAACGAAGTCAGTCGAACGGACCCGAACGGAGCCGGGGCGCTTCTCCAGGCGCAACTCGCTGCCAATGGCCCCTTTCGCTACGTCGGGTACGGCGGGATCGGATACCAAGGCGACCTCGGTCGACCAGCGAACTACATGGGTGCCCGCTTCGAGCCGGGTATCCAGGGGATCCTCGTCAACGGCCGGCCGATGGTGCTGGGTGTGTACGAGATCCAGGGATACAACCCGCTTCAGCTCTCCCGCTACGCGGAGTTCACGACCGCCATGAATGGGAGGGCACAGAACTACCACGTTTCGTACCTGCTCCCTTGGGGCACGCAATCGCCGCTGCTCAACCTCCTCAACGTCCGCTACGCGCTGGTCGACGCCACCCTCCCGCAAGACCGGGACGACATCATGGCCCTCGCCAACGGCGGTCAAGAGGTCTTCCGCAACAAAAACGTCGTCGTCTACGAGCGACAACCCGCGCGGCACGCCTGGATCGTCCACGACGTGCGGAGCGTCGCGCGCGGGGAAGCGCTGACGCTGCTGACGAGCGGCGCCGTCGATCCGTACCGCACCGCACTCGTGGAGGGAACGCCACCGACCGTCGCGCAACCAGAGGGAACAGCGAACGAGACGGCGGACGTCACGCGCTACGAGCCGGAGACGATCACGATCGCGACCAACGCCGCCGCGCCAGGGCTGCTCGTCGTCAGCGAGGTCTACGAACCCGGCTGGCGAGCCTACGTCGACGG